>CAZGAX010000047.1:0-23515 GCA_964523745.1 uncultured Halobacteriales archaeon
TTCTATCGACGCCACGTATATACCCACGAGCGGCCTAGCACCCCGACATGAAGCTCCGGAACGTCCTCGGCGTCGCGGCCGGCACGGTCGGGCTGACGGCTCTCGCGAACCGGTTGCTCACCGCACGCCCGGCGGAGTTCGAGCCACCGTTCGACGGCGACCGTGGCACCTACCGCTGGCGGGGTTTCGACGTCGCCTACACGGAGGCCGGCGACCCCGGCGACCAGGACCTCCTGCTGTTTCACGGCATCAACGCCGCCGCGTCCAGCCACGAATTCTGGCAGGTCTTCGACCAACTCAGCGAGGACTACCACGTCATCGCGCCGGACCTGCCTGGCTTTGGCCACTCCGACCGCCCACCGCTGCTGTACTCCTCCTCGCTGTACGTCACGTTCGTCGCCGACGCCATCGCGGACCTGAGCGACGAACCGCCGGTGGTCGTAGGGTCGTCGCTGTCCGGCGCCTACGTCGCCATGGCCGCCCGGGACGTCGAGGTGGCCGAACTGGTCCTGATCACGCCGACGGACACCTCGATGGGCGGCCGTCGGACGTGGCTCCGGACCGTCATGCGGTCGCCGGTGCTCGGCCAGGCGCTCTACAATCTGATGGCCAGCAAGGCCTCGATCCGACACTTCCACGCCGACCACGGCTACTACGACGTATCCAACCTCCCGTCGCAGGTCGTCGACTACGAGTGGAAGACCGCACACCAGCCCGGCGCCCGGTTCGCACCCGCCTCGTTCGTCAGCGGCTACCTCGACCCGGCCGAGGACCTGGGTGACGTCCTCGCCGGCCTCGACGTGCCGATAACGCTCGTCTGGGGCCGCGAATCCGACGTCACACCCCTGGAGCGTGGCCACGACCTCGCAGAACGGGGAAACGCTCGCCTCGTCGTCTTCGACCGGACCCTCCTCTTGCCCCACGTCGAACATCCCGAACAGTTCGTCCAGGTCGTTCGCGGCGAGGTCACTGCCGAGCAGTGAAAAACAACTGCACGAAGTGTGCAGGCCCTATCGCGGCCGGAAGACTAGCATCCGCTGACCGGTCGTCTCGCGTTCGCCGACGTCCAGGCCGACGACCATGCCGGTCTCGACTTCGTCCGATTCGACGTCCCTGACCATGCCGGTGATCCGCACCGGTCCGAAGTCGGCAAGGGCCGTCACGTACGGCGTGTCGTCCGAGAAGTCGGGGGACGCCACGGCGATCGTCGTGTAGGTCTCGACGTCGCCGGATTCCGGCAGCGGTTCCTCTTCGAGGTCCCGCGAGCCACACTCGGGACAGACCCGACGCGGCGGCAGCCAGCCGTGGCCGTTCGCACACTCGAGGTAGTACGCTTCGCCCGATTCCACCGCGTCGAGCAGGTCGTCGAAGGCTCCGTCGCGGGCCCGTTCGAATCCCGTCATTCTGTAACCTCCAGAACGTGAACAGTGGAACTGCCAACCGTCCCACCGGCGTTGTGCGCCACGGCCGTCTCGGCGTCGGCGACGTCGTCGGAGCGTGGGTGGTCACCCCGGAGCAGCCGGGTGATTTCGACCAGTTGGGAGACGCCGGTCGCGCCGACGGGGTGGCCCTTGGCTTTCAGTCCGCCCGAGAGATTCACCGGAATCTCGCCGTCGCGGGTCGTCTTGCCCTCGCGGGCCGCCGAGATGCCCTCGCCGGTCTCGAAGAAGCCCAGGGCCTCGATGGCCAGGACCTCCGCGATGGTGAAACAGTCGTGTACCTCGGCGAAGTCGACGTCGTCGACGCCGATGCCGGCGTCCCCGAAGGCCTCGTCGGCGGCGCGCTCGGCGGCCGGCGTCCGGGCGAGGTGTTCGCGGTCCTGGAGCGCCAGGCGGTCGCCGCCCTGTCCCGTGCCGGTGACGGCGACGCCCGCCTCCAGGTCGTTCGCCTCTGCGTAGTCCTCGCTGACGAGCACGGCGGCTGCCGCCCCGTCCGTGATCGGACAGGAGTCGTACAGCCCCAGCGGCTCGGCGATCTGGGGCGCCTCGAGGTGGTCCTCGGGCTCGATCGACGTTCGCATCTGGGCGTACTCGTTGGGCAGCGCGTTGTCGTGGTTCTTGACGGCGACGTGGGCGAGGTCCTCGCGCGACCCGCCGTACTGCTCGAAGTACGCCCGGGCCATCAGGGCGTAGGCGCCGGGGAAGGTGATCCCCTGGCGGACCTCGTAGAGGTCGTCGGCAGCGATCGAGAGCGCTTCCGTCGCCCCTTCGGTGCCGATGTTGGTCATCCGCTCAGCGCCGCCGACGACCACCACGTCGGCCTCGCCGTTGCGGATGGTCTTGACGCCCTCTCGGGCGGCAGCCCCGGCCGACGCACACGCCGATTCGAGTCGCGTCGCGGCGGCCGACGGTGCGCCGATGGCTTCTGCCATCATCGGCGCCTCGTGGCCCTGGTGCTCGGCCATCTCACCCATGAAATTCCCGTAGTACAGCGCCTCCACCTCCACCGGATCGACGTTCGCGTCGTCGAGCGCAGATAGCCCCGCCTCCGCGAACATGTCTCGACCCGTCCGTTCGGGATGCTCGCCAAAGTGCGTCAGGCCAACACCCGATACGCGTGGGTTTGACATCTGTCGATACTTAGCATACGTCGCATAAATGCTTGCCGCACCGTGGTTCCCCTGTTACCAAATCCCACGAACGACCCGACGGAACGGAAATCGGCCACGGTTTGTCGACGGTCGTCGAATCCGGATTTGACGCCGATCGTCCGGTCAGGCGAGGATGTCGGCGATGCGCTGGGGTTCGCCGGACAGCGCCGGGTTCTCGTCGACGATCTTCAGCACTTCGTGGTCGGTGACGTCCGGGTAGGACTTCCCGATGGCCTCTTCGATGAGGGGCTTTTCGAGTCGGAACTCGGTCCCCTCGTAGACGACGTCGACGCCGTGCTCGTCGAAGGAAAGAACCGTCATACCAGGTGAATACGCCCGGGGCGAATAAAAGCTATCGGCGCGGCGAACGATTGATGTCGTCTGCCGGCGACGGAGCCGACAATGAGTCAACGGTTCCCCACGGCGGGCGACACCGGATCGGCCGGGAGGCGGAGTATCCCGAACGTCGTCAGGGGGATGGCCGGCCGTGCCAACCCGGCGTTCGCCGTCGGCGCCGTACTGCTCCCCGTCACGGCACTGACCTACGCCGTCACAGTCGGACGGTTCGTCGACCACCTCTACGTCCACGTGATGGCCGGGGTCCTCTGGACCGGCATCGACCTGTTCATGGCCATCGTCCTCGGGCCGGTCATCGGCGGACTGGACACCGACGAGAGCGCCAGCCTGTTCCAGCGATTCACCCCAAAGATGGCGTTTCTGATGCCGACGCTGGCGCTCGTGACGGTCTTCGGCGGCATCACGCTGGCCATTCGAATGGGCTTTTTCCCGCACGCCGACCCCTGGCTGGCGATTTTCACGGCCGTGACGATGCTTCCGGCCCTCGCGCTCATCGGCTGGCAGTTCGACGCCTTCCGGGACCGGCGCTGGCTCGCCATCACAGGGGTCGTCACCCTCGGCAGTGCAATCGGGCTCTATCTCACCCTCCCCCAGTTCGGCTGGCCGAGCCCGCTGATTCTGCTTGCGCTGGCCATCGTGACGGTACTTTCCGTTCTTGGCTTCGGCGTCCTGATGCCCGGCGAGGTCAAGATCTACCTGGAGATGGTGTCGGCCGACCCCGACCCCGCAGTCATCCGGCAGATTGGGATGCGCAACGCGAAGTTGAGCGGGCTTCAGGGCTTCTTCCAGCTGGCGATCATCGTCGTGATGGTCTGGATTCGCTGGTTCGGCGTCTAGATGATAGATTGCTTCTCGAAGATGTTCGAGGCGGAGCCACTTCCGATTACACCCGGAAAGCCCCGAGCCTATCGGCTCCCGCGGCTTGCTGCGCTCCTCGTCGCTCGTTTCACTCGCTCCGGCGGTGCTTACGTCGCCGGGGTTCGCCGATAGGCTCGCCCCTTTCAGTCCCACCCGCGTCGGCTGATTAGACAAGCTACGTGGGTGGGACTGAAAGGGGCCGGTCGCTCCTGCGGACTGACGACGTAAGCACCGGAAGGAGGGAGCGTAGCGACTGACTGAGGAGCGCAACGAGTCAGGGTACAGGAGCGACCGGGGGCTTTCTGGCTGTCGGCAACGTGACCGACGACGGACGACGCTGAACGGCCAGCAGAGTCGCAACCGTACCCAGCAAATTTAAGCCGATAGGCTGGCAAGAACCGACAATGGCTGAACGCACCGGAGCAGCCACGGAAGTCGGCCGGTCCACCTGCCTGGCTACCGGTGCGTGTCGGTGCTGCTGCTGTTGAATTTTCTCCGATCGGTCCGGCTCCCAGTCGGCCGATCCCCACCCGACCCGGTCAGCCCCTCGACCGCCGAAACCGACACCGACAATCCACAGCACCCACCGACATGATTCGACGAACCTACGCCAGACTCCGCGAAGACGTCCGCACAGCGCTCGAGACCGACCCCGCCGCCCGGAGCGTCCCGTCTGTCCTCCTCTATGCCGGCCTCCACGCCGTCTGGGCCCACCGCGTCGCCCACTGGCTCTGGGAGCGCGGCCACCGCTTTTCCGCCCGCTTTCTCTCGCAGGTCACCCGCTTCCTCACCGGCGTCGAAATTCACCCGGCCGCAGACTTCGGCCGGCGAGTATTCATCGACCACGGCATGGGCGTCGTGATCGGCGAGACGGCCGAGGTCGGCGACGACGTGACGATGTACCACGGCGTTACCCTCGGCGGGGACGACCCAGAGCCGGTCAAACGCCACCCGACCGTCGAGGACGGGGCGACGCTCGGGGCCAACAGCACGCTCGTCGGCGACATCACCGTCGGCGAGGACGCGACGGTCGGCGCTGGGGCCGTCGTCGTCGAGGACGTGCCCGCAGGGAAAACGGTCGTCGGGAATCCCGCCGAAGTCGTCGAGTCGGAACGGACTGAAGAACCGGTCCCCGAGTCCAGCGTCGACGGGGAGGGGGCGCCCGTCCGACTCGCCGACGGAGACTCCCCGGAGTCCGACGACGGGTCGACTGGAGCGACGTGTTGCTAAGGTCCGGCAGTACCAGTTATGACAGCGCGTGGTCTGGTAGCAGCCATGAGCCTCGCCGTCCGTAACGCAACGCTCGCCGACGCAACAGCCGTCAGAGACGTCCACCTCGCATCCATCGAGGGGCTGGCCGGGCAGCGCTACGACGACGACCAGGTCGATGCCTGGGCCCACGACCGCGATCCCGACGACTACCCCATCGAGTCGGACGAGACGCACTTCCTCGTCGCCGAACGGGACGGCGACGTCGTCGGCTTCGGCTGGCTGAAACCCGAGGCCGACGACTACTTCGAGAGTTCGGTCAAGGGCGAAGTGACGGCCGTCTACGTCGATCCATCGGTAGCCCGCGACGGGGTCGGGACCGACATCTACGAGGAACTGGAAGCCCGGGCCATCGCCGACGGCGTCGAGTTGCTGGGACTGTGGGCGTCGCTCAACGCCGTGGCCTTCTACGAGACGATGGGCTTCGATCGCGTCACGACGCACGGTCACGAGTTCCAGGACGGCGTGTCTGGAACGGTCGTCGAGATGCGAAAAGTCCTCGAGTGAGGACGCTCCCCGGGGACGTCCGGATCGCCTTCGTCAGACGGATGTAGAGAGTTTCAGAGCGTAGAATTTCCGTGTGGCCGTGTGCCGTCGTTTCGATCGGATCCATGGACAAAACGGATTATTCCCGACGAGACCACCGTCGAGGATCACGACCAGGCCACCGAGGGCGACGTGGTGATGGCCAGCGCGTCGTCGCGCTCCACGGCTCCTCTGACTGAGTTGGTGGAAACTTATTTGGCAGTCAGACGGAACGTATGAAGCAGTAGATGCGGGACATCCTGGACAGGTTAGAAGAAAACGAACACGTCCAGCGGGTGGGCAAGTGGGGTTTCAGACTCACGGCTGGACTGATCCTACTCGGAATTTTCCTTGCTTTCGTCGGTTACCTTGCTGGCGGACCGCTGCCGGCAGACGGGCCAGCGATCGACTTCGGTGAATCACCAGCAGAGATAGCCACTGATTCCCTCGAACAGTTGCGCTACCGGAGTCACGCCAAGACGTGGCGGATACAAGTGTGGAATCGGACGACCGGGGAGCAGATTCGAGATGCAGTAATGTTCCGAGCGAAGATCGACCCCGAACGGAGACGGTATGCGGTTTCCAGGTACTACGACTGGGCGGAACCGGACGAGAATGAAACCATTCAAACTTGCTACGGAACGAGATTTGTCGCATCGTGTACCTGGAATGGTGGTGGATGGAACCGGGAAGGAAATCCAGACAATAGCTACCAACAGTACTATCCATATGGCAAGATCGAGATATTCGAGTCCTATCCCGTCGACCTGATCGAGATGTCGACGGTTCGCGTCGTTAGAAACACATCATCGACGATGGTTCTAAACGTGACAAAAGCCCCCGACACGTCAGAACTAGAGTACGACTTTCGGGAGTTCGAGACGTTGACTCTCTACATTGCCAAACAACCGACTCCGCACATCGAACGAATGGCGAGAGTCCAACGTCCTCCAACCACCGATACTCTCTCGATCTTTTCGGTCCGGTTCGAAAACGTCGGGTCGACAACTATCGAACGACCTGATGAAGTCGGGAGCTACCTCTACGAGTCGACGACCGAGCGGATCCAGCTCGGTCTCCATCGGCTATCAGGTGGCCTGATCGAAGAGCCAATATAAGGTCCTCGGTCCCGCAGGGTCCCCGAATGGCGCCAACGTCAGACGGCCGTCAGACACCCGTCAGACCGAAGTAGAGGCTTTAAGACCGTAGAATCCCACCTTGGCCGTGTGCCGTCGTTTCGATCGGACCCCCTGGACGAGCTGGTGATTCCCGACGAGACCACCGTCGAGGAACACGACCTCGTCACCGAGGGCGACGTGGTGGTGGGTGGACAGAGCGTCGTCGAGTTCGGGGTCCGGGGACGAACCGTGATGGCCGGCGAGCGAGCCCGCTTCGGCGGGCACATCGAGGCCGAGGGCGACTGCCGGCTGGACATGTGGAGCGAGGTTGCCGACAACGTCCTCGTCGGCGAGGACGCCTACCTCGGCGAGCGCGTCCAGATCGACGGGGAACTCAAGGTCGCCGGCGACCTGGACATCGGCGACGACGTGGACATCGAAGACGGCTTCGAGGCAAACGGCTGGATCGTCATCCGGAACCCCATGCCGACCATCGTCTTCCTGTTCGTCTACCTCTCTCAGCTCCTCCGGATAGGCGAGGAGGAGGCCGCCGAGGAGATGCTGTCGGCCGTCCTCAAGACCGACGACGAGGACGACCAGCCCGTGGTCATTCCCCGGGGCGCCCGGGTCGGCGACGAGGTCTGGCGCGTCTCCACGCCGGCCCGCATCGGCGACGACTGCCGGCTCCACGGCAACATCCGGGCCGAGAAAGTCACCGTCGGCCACGACAACGAGATCTTCGGTGGCATTCGAGCAAAGGAGGGCGTCACCCTGGGCTCCGGGACGGAAGTCACCGGCAACGTGACCAGCCGGGGCGGCCGCATCGCCATCGGCCCCGAGGCCCACGTCCGGGGCGACGTCTCCGCCGACACCGTAGTAGTCCACCACGACGCCGAGGTCGAGGGAAGTATTCGGGCCCGCGACGAGATGGAGATGGTCGACGAGCCCGTTCTGGAGACGCCCGTCGTCGGCGCCGCCGTGCCGGAACCGGCGGACGCTGAGGAACCGGAATCGGCCGAGGACGCTGCCGACGAGAAGGAGGCCGGGGATGGAGACGACTCCGCCGTCGAGGACGAAGTCGAGACGGACGTGGACGACACCGAACCGCAATCCGCCGACGCCGAAGAAAGCGAAGCCCCCGTCGGAGACGACGAGGATGACGTGGTGAGTGACGACGACGAGGACGACGTGGTGAGTGACGACGGTGACGGTGACAATGACGACGGGGACGAGGCAGACCGTCGGACGAACGGCCACGACCGAACGGCCGAAGTGACCGGCACGTCCGACTGACGCCGGCTGCAATTTTCTCCCCGGAGCCACGCAGACGCTTGCTCAACGTTCAACAGGTTCGCCACCGGAAGGCGAGACCCATGTCACCACGCCGGACGCCGTCTCCGGTTCAGACCGACAGCCGACCGCGACGGGACGGTGCTCGCTGATGGCCATTCAGCCAGGTATCGACGGACTGGCGCTGTTGTTCGGGCGAGTCCTCTTCGGCAGTCTCCTGGCCGTGCAGGGAAGCGATCACTTTCTGCACCACGACGAGATGGTTTCCTACGCCAGGGACAACGCCGTCCCGGCACCCCGCCTCGCCGTCGTGGGGTCGGGGACGCTCCTCATCCTGGGTGGTGCCGGCGTCGCACTGGGCGTCTATCCGACGGTAGCGGCCGGGCTCCTGACCCTGTTTTTCGCCGTCGTCACGCCGAACCTGTACGACTTCTGGGCCGTCCCGGACCGCGAAGCCGCCACCGGCTTCGCCCACTTCGTCAAGAGTGTCGAACTCCTAGTCGCCTCGATGGCCTTTGCCGTTCTGGGACAGCAACCCTGGCCCTACGCGCTGAACGTCGGCATCTGAGTTACGGTTCGACCGACAGTCGAACGCCGATGCCGTCCGGGTCCGACACCTGGACGCCGTCGTACCCGGCCGCTTCGGCGGGGTCGAATCCGCCGTCGGCGAGTCGATCCCGGACCGCGTCCAGGGCGTCTCCGTCGGGCAGCACCAGTTCGAACCACGCCAGGCCGCGCCCCTCCGCCGGCGCAGTTCGTCCGTTCCAGACGTTCACGCCGACGTGGTGGTGATAGTCGCCGGCGGCGAGAAAGAGTGCGTCGCTCCCGTAGGCTGCCCTGACGTTCATCCCGAGAACGTCGGCATAGAACGATCTGGCGGCCCGGATGGACGACACTTCGAGGTGGACGTGACCGACGGACGTCCCGGTCGGAACCTGATCCTCGCCCGGGCCGATTCCTCTGAGGCTGTCCAGCGACAGCGGCAAGGTATCCATCTCGACGCTCCCGTCGGCGGCGGCGGGCCACTCGGATTGGGGCCGGTCGCGATAGATTTCGACCCCATTCTCCGCCGGATCGGCACAGTACAGCGCCTCGCTCACCCGGTGGTCTGATGCGCCGGTCAGCCGCCAGCCGTCCTCGACCCGGTCGAGAGCATCCGCCAGTGCAGGCCGGGACGGGACCCGAAACGCGGTGTGAAACAGGCCCGTCTCGTCGGACGTGCGGGGTGGCACGTCCGGCGCGTGGTGGAGTTCGAGTAGCGACCGGTCCTCGGTACCGAGAACGACCGTATCACCGTCGGTCGAACGAACCACGAGGCCGACGACGGTTTCGTAGAACTGGACGATGGGTTCGAGGTCCCCGACGCGGAGGGCGACGCGTCCCACGCTCGCCTCCGCCGGCAGCGTTCCCGTAGCGTCCGTCATACCACAGGAACGTGGCGGACGGAGGTGAGTGTTGTCCTCAGATTTCCTCGACGGACGCACCACCGGCGTTTTGTTGCACGCTCTCGAGCCCCTGCCGAGCCTTCTGCCTGGATGCGTAGCCCTCGCCGCCGTCGGCGATGACGTTGCCGTTGTCGTGGACGAGCCGCCAGCGGTACTCGCCGGCGTCGTCCTCGTAGAGTTCGAACGTGGCCTTGCTGTCCGTACCGGACGAATCTCCGGCGTCGCTGTCGGCGTCGTCGGTAAGCGTCTCGTCGCTCGGGTCAGTCACCAGCGGGACGACGACGCCGGCCAGTGCCATCACACCCACGCCGGCGGCGTACAGCGAGACGACCCTGTTGGCCATGCCGGCGCCCAGCACCCAGTCGTTCGGGTAAGCGCCCTGGAACCAGACGACGGCGGCGAGCGAGAGTATCCCGCCCAGGAGGGCGACGTAGGCGGCCTCCCGCCGAAGCGTGAGCTGGACGATCGGCCCGGCGAGCACCAGGAGCAACCCGACGGCGAAGACGGTAATCCCGGCACCGCGAGCCGGCGACCGGGCCTGGCCGACGATCCACAGCACCATGCCGAGGACGCCCAGGAGGACGCCCACGACGTATAGCCAGTAGCCGTACACTTCGTCGGATGTTGTCGGTTCACCGATGTGATCTCGATACCACGTCGCCAGCGCGCTCGAACCCTCGGCTGACATACGAACTGAAGATAAATTTCCAGACATATAAGCGTATGCCATAGTTTAGCATTGGCATGTATATGGGATTCGATATGACGCCGTGGCGGTTGACCAGACCGAAAGCCCCTTGCAGACGACAGGGGAAGCCAACGCATGCTCTCTATCGCGCTGGCCGGCAAGCCAAACGCCGGGAAGTCTACCTTCTACAAGGCGGCGACGATGGCCGACGTCGAGGTGGGGAACTACCCCTTCACGACTATCGACGCAAACCGGGGGGTGACCCACGTCCGGACCGAGTGCCCCTGCCTCGAACGGGACGAGCGCTGTGGCGACGAACACTGCCACGACGGCAAGCGGTACGTCCCCGTCGAACTGCTGGACGTCGCCGGCCTGGTCCCCGGCGCCCACGAAGGCAGAGGGCTCGGGAACCAGTTCCTCGACGAACTGACGAACGCCGACGTCATCCTCCACGTCGTCGACGCTGCCGGCGCGACCGACGAGGAGGGCGAACCGGTCGAGGTGGGGGCCCACGACCCCGTCGAGGACCTGGATTTCATCGAGCGTGAGATGGACCTCTGGCTCGCCAGCATCGTCGACAGAAACTGGGAGTCCGTCGAGCGTGCGTCCAGATCACCGGATTTCGACCTCGACGACCAGCTAACGGAGATGCTGACCGGCGTCGGCGCAACCGAAGCCGACGTCGCGGCCGTCCTGCGTGACCTGGAGTATCCCGAGGACCCGATCCAGTGGACCGACGAGGACCGCGAGGCGCTGGCCAGCGAGATACGGGCCCGGACCAAACCCATCGTCGTCGTGGCGAACAAGGCCGACATCGCACCCGAGGAGAATCTCGAACGGCTACAGGAGGCGGCCGGGACAGTGGTTCCGGCGACTGCCGACGGCGAACTCGCCCTGCGGCGGGCGGCCGACGCCGGTCTCGTCGACTACGACCCGGGCGACCCGGACTTCGAGATTCTCGGTGACGTAAGCGACCAGCAAGCCGAAGGGCTGGAGAAAATTCGTGACGTGATGGCCGAGTTCGGCGGTACCGGCGTCCAGCAGGCCCTCGATATTGCGGCCTACGACGTGCTCGACCACCTTACCGCCTTTCCGGTACAGAACGAGACGAAGTGGACCGACGGCCAGGGCAACGTCCTCCCCGACGCCCACCTCCTTCCCCGGGGGTCGACGCCGCTGGATCTTGCCTTCGCCGTCCACTCCGACATCGGCGAAGGCTACGTCCACGCCGTCGACGCAAAGAGCGGCCGGCGAATCTCCGACGAGCAAGAACTCGAAGAGGGCGACGTGATCAAGGTCGTCAGCGCGGCGAAGTAAGCGGACAGGGAGCGCGTACGGTCCGGTAGCCCTCTGCCCACCTACATTTATGAACGATGGCGACCCAGCCATCGGCAATGCGCATATTCAGTCGGTTGAAAACGGGGTTACAGCTCGCACGGGGAAGCCTCTCTGTGCTCCGGGACAATCCGGGACTTCTGTGGTTTCCGCTGGTCGGCGGAGTGGCCGGCCTGGCGTACGTGCTGGTCCTGCTCGGCAGCGTCTTCGCCCTCGGCGACGTGGGCAGCGACGCCCTCCTGTACGCTGCCCTCTTCGTCTTCTACGTCGGCTCGACGTTCATCGCCTCGTTCTTCACGGCAGCGCTGATGCACGCGACCAGAGGGACCTTCCACGGCGAGGAGCCGAACGTCCGCGAGAGCATGGCCGCGGCCTGGCGGAACAAGGGCACCCTCCTCGCCTGGGCAGTCATCGCCGCCGTCGTCGGGGTGATCATCCGTGCGCTGGAGGACTCGAACGAACTGGTCGCCCAGGTCGTCGCGGTCGTCTTCAGCCTCGGCTGGGCCGTGATGACCTACTTCGTCGTCCCGGTCGTGGTCTTCGAGGACGTCTCGGTGACGGAGATGTTCTCGCGGAGCGGCGGCCTCGTCAAGGACATCTGGGGCGAGTCGCTCGGTGCCGAGACGGGCGTCAGTCTCGTCACCTTCCTCCTCGTCCTCGTCGGAGTGGCCGTGGCCGCCGCGACGTTCTTCGTGGTGCCCGGGACCGGACCACTCAGCCTCGCCGTCGTTGCGCTGGTGGGCGGCGGAGCCATCTTGCTCGCCTTCCTGATCGGGTCCGCACTGACCGGCATCGCGAAGACGGCGCTGTACGTCTACGCCACCGAAGACGAGACGCCCCACTACTTCTCGGGGATGGACTTCGGCCGGTGAGCGACCTACAGAGAGTGAATTACCGAACGGTCGTCGCTTTCGTGAGTTCGACGAGTGCGAAGGCACCGAAAGCCATTACCAGGTCGCGGACAGCGATGTCGTAGTTACCCGCCAGGAGTTGGACGACGGCAATCGAGGCGAGCCACACGGCGACGAGTGAGGCGCCCTCCTTCGTGTAGCGAGTCAGGACGATCCCGCCTGCAACGACCTCGATTACGCCGACGACGTACATAAAGACGCTCGGTTCCATCGGCAATACGTCCACGAGGCCCAGAGGGAGGTACGTCGTCCACTCGACGAGTACGTTGGTGAACTTATCGAGTCCAGCGACGATCGGAACCAGGCCGTACACGACCTTCAGCACTCGCTGGGTCAATACGAGGTTTCCCGGAGAGTCTGTCGAACGGGTCGAATCGCTCGTTGCTGGCTGCGTCATACCAGAGGCAAGCGGCGTCATATCAATAAACATGCACTAACCTGCCAGTCGGTTGGTTACTGCCAGGTAAATATCCCTCAATGGTTTACCGTTGGTAGCCGAATTACGCTACGTAACCGGAGGTATCTCGGCATGGCTAGTCAGGAAGACCCGCTCCCTACGTGGTGTGCAGACGACGGGTGGTGTCCGATGGTGGCTACTTCGGCGATCCTCGGTCGAAAGTGGCACCCGGTCATCGTCCATCGACTGATCGAGGACGACCCCCTGTCGTTCGGCGACCTGGAGTCGCGTATTCAGGGCATCTCCGGTAAAGTCCTCTCCGAGTCGCTGACGGATCTCGAGGAGAAAGGGCTGATCGACCGGTCCGTCGTAGCCCAGAAACCGGTCCGCGTGGAGTACTCGTTGACGGCCCACGGACGGGGGCTGGAAGACGCAATCGCCGAGCTTCACCAGTGGGGGCAGGAATACCTCACTGAGACGCCCGTCCCACGAGATTCGATCATCTGAGACGACAGGCGCCGTTTTGCGTATCAGAAAGGCCTCGCAGTTAGGCCAGCGGTCGGAACCACACGGCCGCGACGAGTGCCGCGAGAAAGACGTACGACCCCCGTATCAGTAGCATCGTCGCCAGTTCCGGCCCCGCCTGCCTGGCCCGAAGCGCTATCGGCGCGAACACCAGGGGAGCGGCGAGTGCGGAGAGTGGCAAGGCAGACGAAAGCACCGCCAACCCCGCGACGAACGCCATCCCCAGTGCCATCAGCCCGTAGGCTACCTGGTGGGCCCGCCGCCGGCCCAGCACGACGGCGACGGTGTGCTTGCCGATCGACCGGTCGTAGCCGTAATCCTGCGCGTCGTCGACGACCTTGATCCCCGAGAGGATGACGAGGAAGACCCCAGCCAGGGCCAGCGGCGTTGCCGTCAGCGTCTCGGCCTGGACGTAATACCCCCCGACGAGCGTCAGCGAAACGCCGAGGGGATACCCGACGGTCGCCCCGATTGGGTTGGTGTCCAGTTGGGGTGCGTGCAGGATGGCGATGACCCAGCCCGGAATCGTCAGGAGAACTGCCGTGAGGTCGACGAGGACGAACAGCGCCGTGACGCAGGCCCAGAATCCGATTGTCGAAAGAGTTCTGGCCACCCGACAACCCAGTATCGTCAGCGGGTGGTCGTCGTCCTCGCCGCGGACGTAGAAGTCGACGTAGCCGTCGGTCACGTGGGCCGTATAGAGTGCACAAAACGTCGCCGCGACGTGGAGCGCCGCCAGCGTCGGGTCCAGGGACCGCGCGAGGACGGCGCCGAACAGGGAGGTCGCCAGCGGCGGCAGCATAAACACGGGGTGGACCTGCGAGCCGAGGGCGCCGATCGAGGCCGTGACCCCCGAGCCGTGGCGGGCGAGCGACATGTCGACCGTATCGGCCGGGACGAGCAAAAGCGTCGGGGCGAAACGGATCGACACCGCGACGACGGAGCCGAACCGTCCTCAGCGGACGGCTCGGGTCGCTTCGGCCATGATCTCTATAGCTTCTTTCAGTTCCTGCATCCCCGTCGCGTAGGAAATCCGGGCGTAGCCGTCGCCGTGCTCGCCGAACGCGTCGCCCGGAACCACGACGACGCCGCGGTCGATGACCTCGTCCACCCAGCCGTCGGGAACCTTCGGCATGGCGTAGAAGGCTCCGCGAGGGGTCGGACACTCCAGTCCCATGTCGTCGAGGCCGTCCAGCAGCACGTCCCGTCGCTCCTCGAAGGCGGCCACCATCTCGTCGATCGGGTCCTGGGGGCCGGTGAGTGCACCCTCGGCGGCGTACTGGGCCGGAGCGCTGGCACATGCCTGGGCGTACTGGTGGACCCGGAGCATCCGCTCGATCCGCTCGGTCGTTCCGGTCACCCAGCCCAGGCGCCAGCCGGTCATCGAGTAGGCCTTCGAGCAGGCGTTGACCACGACGACGTTGCCCGTCTCGTCGAACTCGGCCGGCGAGCGGTGCTCGCCCTCGAAGACGATGTGCTCGTAGACTTCGTCGGTGATACACAGCACGTCGTGGTCGGCGGCGATGCGAGCGAACTCTCGCATGTCCTCCGGCGACTGGACCGCGCCGGTGGGATTGGCGGGGCTGTTGACCACGAACGCCGCCGTGTCGTCTGTGATGGCCTCCTCGACGGCGGCCGGGTCCATCGTCAGGTCCTCGCGCAGGGGTACTGGCCTCGGCGTCCCGCCGGCGAGGTGAGTTAGCGCCTCGTAGGAGACGAACCCCGGGTCGGGGAAGACGACTTCCTGGCCCGCGTCGACGTGGGCTTCGAGGGCGAGGTGGAGCGCCTCGCTACCCCCCGCAGTGGCGATGATATCGTCGGGATCGACGTCGAGGCCGTTGTCACGGGCGTGTTTGTCGGCGATCGCATCCCGGAGCGACTCGGTGCCCTTGTTCGACGTGTAGCCGTCGGCCAAGTCCCCCTGGATGGCGTCGACGGCCGCCTCTCGGGCGTGCTCCGGCGTCGGGAAGTCCGGCTGGCCAAGACCGAGGTTGATCGCGTCGGCCCCGGCCGCCTCGAACACCTCGCGGATGCCGCTGATCGAGACCTGCTCGACCCGGCGTGAGAACTCTGCCATACCAGTGTTGGGGGCCGGCGCCCCGATAATTCTTGAGGTATTGCGGTCCGTCGGTTACCTGCGAAGCAACATCGCGATGCCACCACCGCCGGCGACGCTCATGCCGACGAGTCCGTAGTCGTGGTCGTGTTCGGCCATGGCGTGGGCGATTGTGGTCGTGAGAATGCCGCCGCTTGCGCCGATGGGATGGCCGAGCGCGACGGCACCGCCGAGTGGGTTGTGTCGCTCGGGCGGAATGTCGACGCGGTCCCGGACGTACACCATCTGGGCGGCGAAGGCCTCGTTCAGTTCGAAGTGGTCGACGTCCGATACTTCGAGGTCGTTGCGTTCGAGCAGACCCTCGACGACGTCGCCGACGGAGATGCCGAACCACTCCGGATCGGTGTAGGAGACGCCGTAGTCGACGACGTGGGCCAGCGGCTCGACGCCCGCCTCGGCCGCCACGGCGTCGGTCGTCAGGAGCGCCGCGCCGGCGCCGTCGCTCAGCTTCGAGGCGTTGCCGGCGGTGATGGTCCCGTCCTCCCGGAATGCGCCGGGCAGGTCGGCCAGGGTTTCGACCGTCGTCTCTGCGCGGGGCCCCTCGTCGCGTTCGACGACGCCGTCGTCAGTGTCCACTGGCACGATTTCGTCGTCGAACAGGCCCTTCTCCACGGCTGTTGCAGCCCGACGGTTGCTCTCTGCGGCGTAGGCGTCCTGTGCCTCGCGGGAGATGTCGAAGCGTTCGGCCAGCCGTTCGGTGATTTCACCCATGTGAGCGTCGTACATCTGGTCCCAGAGGGAATCGTGGATCATCGAGTCGATCAGCCTGGCGTCACCGTGACGGCGGCCGCGACGCATGTCCGGCACCAGGTAGGGCGCCTGGGACATCGACTCCATACCTCCGGCGACGGCGACGTCGGCCCGTCCGGCCGCGATGCGGTCGACGGCGAGGGTAATCGCCCGGAGCCCCGAGCCCGACGCCTCGTTGATGGTCGTCGCGGCAACGTCGTCCGGGTAGCCGGCCCGGACGGTAGCCTGACGAGCGGGCACCTGACCGACGCCCGCCTGGACGGCGTTCCCGAGTGCCACCCAGTCTACGGACGCTGCGTCGAGTTCGCTCCGGTCAGCCAACCCCGAAAGGACAGCCTCCCCCAGTTCGGTTGCCGAGACGTCAGCGAGCGAGCCGAGGAGGGCGCCGTGGGCGGTGCGAGCGGCGTCGGTGATGACGACGTCTGCCATGTTACACCTTCGGCCAGTGCGTGCTTGATAGTTTGGCCGTGTACGGCAGACTGGAAACGAACGTTACTCCGTGACCTCGTAGGCGATTCCCTCGTCGCGGAGCGCGTCGGTGACCCGGCCGAGCGAGTCAGTCGTGGCCACGACGACGGCGTCGAGACCCCGGCTGGCTGCGTCGGCGGCGACCGCGCCGGGCGCGAAGTAGGTAGCGAAGTCGGTGCCGGTCGACCGAAGCGCGACGACCGCCTCGACGCCTGCTGCCAGGACGAGGTCGGCGTCCGCACAGGCCGCCGCGAGGAAGTCCGGATCCTGGACGCCGCCGGACCTGACGGGTGGCACCTGGATGACCGTGACGCCGCCTGGCTCGAACTCGATGACGCCTTCGAAGCTCGTAACGCCGACGACGTCTCCAGGAGCGGCGTCGGTCGTCGCCACGCCGGTGGCTGCGCCTGCATCCCCGGGAGTGGCGTGCATTAGACCGTCGGTCATCGAAAGGGTCACCGTCTCGCCCTCGTCGATGCTCGCCTCGGCGATGGCTGCGTCCTCCTGGACACCGCCCAACACGTCTTCGGTGACGTGGTCCGCAAAGCGGCGGATGTTTCCTGCGGCGCCGAACAGCCAGTCGACGCCTTCCTTGGTGACCCGGTACCGCGAGCGACCTTCCTTCTCGACGTATCCCTCCTCGACGAGTTCGCGGATGTATTCGCTGACGGCCTGGCTCGTGACGCCGACGGCCTCTGCGATCTCCCCCTGGCTGACGGCGGGCTGGCGGTCGGCAATCTCGACCAGGATCCGGAATCGGGTGGCGTCCCGCTTGCTCTCGAGGACGTCGACCATACCGGTGGCTCGACGCGGCCAGGCTTAAAACCCCGGCGGCGACGTCCCGTCGACAGGCGTTTCTGCCTCCGGTGCGGACCGCGACCCATGGACGACGCCGGGGTCGAACTCGGACCGGTCGCCGACGCCACGCTCAGCGACCGGGCCATCCTCCTCGACGGAACCCTCGTCGTCGCGGACCTCCACCTCGGACGTGGAGAAGCGGCCAATCTCGAGATCCCGGTCGGCGACGGCGCTGACGTTCTCGACCGAATCGACGACCTTCTCGAGGAGTTCGACCCCGACCGGCTCGTCGTCGCTGGTGACTTCCTCCACTCGTTCCGGACCGTGCCCAAGCCGGTACGTGGTACCATCGAAGGTATTTACAACTCGGCGACCGATCTTGGCGTCGACACAATTGCCGTCGTGGGTAATCACGACACGATGCTGGCGTCGGTCTGGCCGGGCGAAACAGCCGACGAAGTCGTTCTCGAGGACACCGTCGTCTGCCACGGTCACGAACCGCCAGAGAACGAGGCCGACCGGTACGTGGTCGGTCACGACCACCCGACGATTACTATCGAAGGTCGGCGTCGGGAGTGTTACCTCGTGGGCGACGGCGTCTACGACGGAGCCGACCTCGTAATGTTGCCGGCGTTCAACCGCCTCGTCCGTGGCGTCGAGGTCAACGCGATGGGTGCGGCGGACTTCCACTCGCCCTTCGTCAGAAACGCCGACGCACTCGCCCCGGTCGTCTGGGACGAGGACGCCGGCGAAGCGCTGGCATTCCCGGCCCTCGGCGAGTTTCGCCATCGCCTGTGAGCAGTGAGTCGCTACTTTCATAGCCCGACCGGGAGACGTTCGAACATGGTCGAAGCCTCGTTCGTCGCCGTTGTCGTGACGCTCGCCTTCCTGGTCGTGTTCACGTTCGCGACGGTCCACTACCTGGCGGACGTGCTCGAGCCGGAAGACGACGACCACAGGCCCGGCGGCAAACCGTCCTGATCAGGCTGACTCCGCCAGCAGTCTCGCCGCTCGCCGGCCGCTCTCTAACGCTCCCTGGATGGACGACCAGCGAGTGTAGTCGCCGGCCAGGACGACCGGGCCAGCCGGTGCATCCGGGCCGGGCAGCCGGTCGCGGACGCCCGCCGGCTGGGCAAACTGGGCAAACGGGACTCGCACTGTCCGGCGAAGACGCAAATTTGCGAAGCTGTTCTCGGGGAACCAGCTGGCGAGTGCCTCGCGAACCTCGTCGGCCAGCGCATCGTCGTCGCGGTCCTGCTCGCCGAGGAAGGTCGCACTGAGCAGTCGCTGACCCCGCGGGGCGTAGTCAGGTGCAATTTCAGAGAGCAAGGCTACCTGGTTCGGACGGGCGTCGGCCGCATTGAGAACGAGCCGCTTGCCGACCGGGAGGTGCTGAGTTGTCGGAATCGAGAAGTACTGCGTGACACAGCCTCGGCGCTCGGTCGGCACGTCGACGCCCGTCAGGTCGCCGGCAGTCGACGGATCGGTCGCTACCACGACGCCGTCGACGGCACGCGTCTCCCGGGAAGTCGCTACGGACGCCCCGTCGCCCGCCACCTCGACCGAATCGACCGGCGTTTCGAGTTCGAACGTGACGCCGGCTTCGCGAGCCAGGTCGGCCAACTGGGACGGAATCGCGTCCATCCCCTCGGCTGGAATCGCCGCCCTGCCCTCTGACAGCATCTTAAAGGCGTACTCGAAGGTGTACTGCGCCGAGGACAGCGAGCGGTCGAGCGTGATGCCGCCGAAGAAGGGCGCGGCGAAGGCGTCGACGAACCTCCGTGAGAAGCCCCGGTCGCGGAGGTACTCAGCGATAGTCCCCTCGTCGCGCTCGAGAATTGCCTCGGGGTCGGTCCGACGGAGTTCCCGCTGGAGCCGGAACACCCGCAGTTTGTCGCCCAGCGTGAGTTCGTGGTTGAACAGCGTCGCCGAGAGCGCTTTCGGGTCGCGCAGCGGGTCCGAGAGGATCGACCGCTGGCCCGGCCGGGCGAGAACCGCACCGGGCTTGAATGCCCTAAGGTCGAGCGCGTCGACGTCGAGTTCCCGGCGAACGGCCGGGTAGGACGTGAACAGGACCTGGAATCCCCGGTCGAACACGAAGCCGCCCTCCCGGTCCGTCCCGACGCGACCGCCGATCCGGTCGCGTTGTTCGAACAATGTGACGTCACATCCTCGCTCGGCGAGACGCCGCGACGCGACCAGACCCGCGAGTCCGCCGCCGACGACCGCCACCTGTTCCATGGAACGGGCGTCGATTCCCAGCCACAAAACCGCTACGAGGCCGAACGGACAGGGCTTAGTCGGTGGCTTTCCGAGTCCCGGTATGGAGACGACCGAGACGCTAACCGGGCTGCGGTGTGCCGACTGTGGGAGGCAGTTCGGCCCGGGCGCGGCCACCCGCCGCTGTCCGGACTGCGACGGTATCCTCGAAGCGACCTACGACCTGGCGTCCGTCGACCTCGACCGCGACGACCTGGATCCCGACCCAAACGCCGGTCTGGCAACGTACGAGCAGCTTCTCCCGTTCGCTGCCAACGTCCTGCCGGCGACCGGTTCCGGCGCGACGCCGCTGGTCGACGCCCCGACGGTGGCCGACGAGCTGGGTGTGGCCGGCGTCGCAGTGAAAGACGAGGCCGCGAACCCCACCGGCGGGCTCGTCGACCGGGAGATGGCCGTCGCCGTCGGCGCCGCTGCCCGGCACGGCGCGAGTGACGTCGCGCTGCCGACGATGGGCAACGCTGGCCAGGCAGCTGCCGCAGCCGCCAGTCGTCTGGGCCTGGAATCCCATTCGTTCGTCCCGACGCGGACGCCGTTCGTCAACAAGGCCATGATCAACGTCCACGGCGGCGACATGTCCGTCGTCGAAGGGCGGTACGAAGACGCCGCCGGTGCGTTCGAAGCTGCCACGGAAGACGAGGACTGGCACTCCCTCGCGGCCTTCGAGACGCCGTATCGCCAGGAGGGCGCCAAGACGGTGGCCTACGAGATACTGTCCCAGCGCGGTTGGGACGTGCCGGACGCCGTCGTGGTACCGACGGGCCACGGCATCGCCGTCGTGGGCCTCCACCGTGGGTTCCGTGAGCTGCGGGAACTGGGACTCGTCGACGCCGAACCCGCTCTGTTTGCGGCCCAGGCTGGCGGCTGTGCGCCGCTGGCGAAGGCCTGGGAGAGCGGGTCGGAATCACCTGAACCGGTCGAGCATCCGGACACCATTTGCGGGCCGCTGGAGATTCCGGACCCGGCTGGCGGTAACCGAGCGCTTGCCGCGCTGGAAGCGACCGGTGGGGCAGCAGTCGGAACCGGTGACGAGACGATCCTCGAGGGTGCCGTCTCCCTCGCGGAGAGCGGCGTCCCCACCAGCGTTACCGGCGGCGCCGCCGTCAGCGGTGCTCGGGCCCTTGCCGACCAGGGAGCCTTCGAACCGGACGACGAGGTCGTCCTCGTGAATCCGCTGTCGGGCAACAAGGAGGCCGACCTGCTGCGCAGTCACCTGATGGGCAAGGGCATCTAGGACCGGGTGGCGTGGTCCGTGGCAGTGGTGTAGGCCTCCCGAAGCCGGCGGAAGGCGTCTTCGGAGCCACCCTGGTCGGGGTGGACCTCCTTGACGCGACGGCGGTAGGCGCGTTTGATCTCCCGGAGCGTCGCGTCGATCGGAACGCCGAGTTCCCGGAAGGCTGCGATGGTAGGGTCCCGGCGCCGGGAGAGCGGCGGCCCGAATTCAACGTCGGGCACCTCGAACGGGAGGCGGGCCCCCAGCACCGATCCCGGCATCTCGTGTTCGACCAGAACCGGGTTCGTCTCCGACCGAGCGATGCGGTAGTAGGCACGGGCGTCGAAGGTGATGGCGACGTCACGCTTGGGGAGGTAGAAGGCGACGTGCTGGCCCTCGACGAAGTGGTCCTCGGCGAACGGTTCGTCGATTGCCTGGAGGTACGCCCGGAACTCCGCCCGGCGGCGTGACTCGCCGGAGCGAGGCGCTCGCTCCGGCGGCCGATTCGGGAGGAGGCGGTCGGCCAGCAGGAAGACGCCCCCGACCAGCCCGGTCCCCAGGATACCGATGGCAAGGCCGACCAGCAGCGACGTCGGCACCGCGGAAAGCGCCTCTGTGGTCACGGGGGCTGCTTGGGCCGCGACGGCAAAGAAGCCCTCGGCGCGGTGGGTGAATCGAACAGGCGACACTCGGCGGAGTCGGCCGCTGTGTCCCGAAGCGGTGTGCCGCGCTCCCGGTTCGCGGTTTTGCTTCGCTCTCTCCGCTCACCCATTCGGAGACTCTCGCGGTGCTCGAGTCTCCCGCTAGCGCTCCGGGGCAATTCGTCAGGGCACGGGCGGTCTGGCCCCGTCCTGGTAAATAAGGTGTCGGGTGCTCAGCCGATGTAGCGCAGGTCTTCTTCAGTGGCTGCCTGGGCCGCACCGCTCTCGAGTTCCTCCATCTGGCGGACGACCTCCTCCATCTCCTCGGCCTGTTCTTCGAGCGATTCGAAGTCGACTTCGAAGCCGAGGACTTCCTGAAGGACTTCGAGGACGGCCTGCGCGCTCTTGGGGTCGACGAGGTAACCGCTGGTCTCGCCCATCAGACAGGCTGCAGTAACGTCCCGGCGCTCGCCGAGGCCGAGCAGGAGGCCGCTGACGCCGACGATGCCGCCGGCGGGTTCGTCTTCCGGGAATTCGACGCCGGCGTCTTCGAGTTCGTCTTTCTGGTCGTCGGAGGTGACGGCGCCGATGACGTCGTACTCCTCGATGAGTTCGCCCGTCGGAACGCCGCCGAGGGCGAAGATGCGTGCGACGTCCAGGTCGGACGCGATGTCGAGGAACGTGTCGGTCAGGCCGTAGTGGCCCTGCGGGCTCTGTGCCTGGTGGTCGCCGGTAAGCACGAGCAGGTTTCGGTCGCCGGCGTCGACGGTGTAGACTTCGGCACACACGAGGCTGGTTCGCCCGTCTTCGACGGTGACCTGGGGCGGGAAGTGCGTCGAGTAGACCCGACAGACGACGTCGCTGTCGAGTTCTTCGACCAGGTATTCGCCGGCGAGTTTGCCGACGTGGCCGACGCCCGGCAGCCCCTCGACCAGAACAGGGTCTTCGAGGTCAGGCTCGGCAAGCCACTCGATCTCGAACTCGTCCATACGGCCTATTCGTGGTGCCGCCGCTTAAGTGCGCGTCGATACTCGCCGTGTGGGTCCTCCGGATTGAACGGCGCCGGGGCGCTGTTAACCGCTTCGGCCCCACAGTCGGGGCATTCGTCGCCGAGCGTGTACACCGGTCGGTCGTGGGTCCCCGTCCAGTCGCCACACACCCGAATGTCCGATTTCATGGCTCCCCGCCGGCCTTACTCCTCGTCGACGTTCCGGTCGCGGTGGAATTCGGCCGTCCCGCCGTGGTCGACGACGACGGCTCGCGCCCTGTCGGCGCTCTCTTCGAGGTGGGACTCGGCGGTCTTGTAGTCCGGCGCCTGCACCTCGATCCGGTACTCGGGGGCGCCGACGTAGGTGACCGACAGCTGGATCTCCTCGGGGATCTCGCCGTTGCCCTCGGCAGCCTGGAGGGCCTCCTTGATCACGTCGACGCCGGAGCTATCGGGACACTCGAGGTCGACGTAGCCGGTGACGTTGACGTACGGGACCGAGACGTTCTCCCGGGCCGTCTCGACCATCGCCTCGATCTCCTCGTCGTCGAGGTCGGTCTCCTGAAGAGCTTCCTCGCCGTGGATCGCTGCCTGCTCGAAGCCGTCGTACATCGAACCGAACTCACGGAGGAGTTCGTTGGCGATGGAGGCGTAGACTTCGTCGTCTAAGTCCTCGCCGAAGGCCAGGCCCATCCAGTTGTCGGCCTTCTGCTCGTTCTTCCACTCCTGGATCTTCTCCTTGCGCTGGTGGTCGTTGACGTCCTTGATCGACAGGTCGATCTGCTGGGACGACTCGTCGACGTCCAGCACCTTTGCGACGACGCGCTGGTCGACGTTGACGTGGTCGCGAACGTTCTTGATCCAGCCGGAGGCGACCTCGCTGATGTGACAGAGGCCGCGCTTGTCCTCGTACTCCAGCAGGTCGACGAAGACGCCGAAGTCCTCGATTTCGTCGA
>CAZGAX010000048.1:0-23351 GCA_964523745.1 uncultured Halobacteriales archaeon
CGGCCGCGGTGGTGGCGGCGCTGCTCACCGCCTCCGGCGTCGCCGGGGCGACGCGCCAGCGGCTCCTGGCGGCCGTGAACGCCTCGCTCGTCGACCTGCTCGCCGGATTCGGGCCGTACGTACTGAGCGTCGGCATCGCGGGGCTGGTGCTGCTGTCGGCGGTGAGCGCCCTGCGGACGCTGGGAGTGGTGACCTGGCTGGTCGCGCCGCCGCGGGCGGTCGGCCCGGCGCTGGCCGGCCTCGCGTCGTTCGTCCTGGCGTCGGTGGCGCTGGTGGTCGGCGCGACGGTGCTGGCCTTCGGCGTCGCCGCGCTCGCGGTCGTCGCCTGGGACGTCGGGGAGTACGGGCGCGGTCTCGGCGAGGAACTGCTGGCCGATGCCCGGACGACGCGGGCGGAGCTGACCCACGCGTCGGGCAGTTTCGCCGTCGGCATCGCGGCGGTGCTGGTCGCGCTGGGACTCGGCGCGCTGCTCTCCGGGGCTGCGGCCATCCCGTCGACGGTCGCGCTGGCGGCGCTGGTACTGGCCGTCGGCGCCGCGACACTACTGCTCTACAGCCTGTGACCGGTGGTGGGTGGTGCCCGCCGTCGGCGCCCCCTCAGAGGTCGTCCATCGCCGGAACGGGAACCCGGTCCAGCACGTCCTCGACGACCGCCCGCTTCTCGATGTCCCGGACCTGCGCCTCGCCCGTGAGGACGAGCCGGTGGGTCAACACCGGGTAGACGACCGCGCGCACGTCGTCGGGGGCGACGAACGAGCGCCCCTCGAGAACGGCCCGGGCGCGCGCGGCCTCGAACAGGCGCTGCACGCCGCGCGGCGAGACGCCGACCTCGACGCGGCTATCCTGCCGCGTCTCCCGGCCCAGGTCGACGACGTACTCGCGGATGTCGTCGTGGGTCTCGACCGTCTCCGGGACGGTCTGTAGCTCCTGGACGGTCTCGCGGTCGGTGACACGCTCGGCGCTCGGGGCCTGCGTCGTCCGACTCGCGCGCCGGTCGATGAGTTCGAGTTCGCCGTCGCGGTCCGGGTAGCCCATCGAGGTCTTCACGGTGAAGCGGTCGACCTGCGCCTCCGGTAGCCGGAAGGTGCCCTCCTGCTCGACGGGGTTCTGCGTCGCGATGACGAAGAACGGCTCCGGCAGGTCGTGGGTTTCCCCGTCGACGGTGACCTGGCCCTCTCCCATCGCCTCAAGGAGTGCTGCCTGGGTCTTGGGCGGCGCACGGTTGATCTCGTCGGCGAGAACGACGTTCGCGAACACCGGCCCGGGGACGAACTCGAAGGATCGTGTCTTCTCGTTGTAGACGTTCGACCCCGTGATGTCCGCCGGTAACAGGTCGGGCGTGAACTGGATGCGGTTGAAGGACAGTCCCAGCGCCGTCGCGTAGCTTCGGGCCGTCAGCGTCTTGCCGGTCCCCGGAACGTCCTCCAGCAGCACGTGACCCCTGGCCAGCACCCCGGTCAGGACCGTCTCCAGAAAGGGTCGGTCGGCGATGACCGCCTCGCTCACCTCGTCCAGAATGCGGTCGGTGAGGTTGGCGGCCTCAGTCGCGTTCATGACGGGGAGTTGGAACGCTCCGTGAAAACTCCGTTGGGTGCGTCGCCGGGCCCCACCAGTATCCCGGTAGACACCGACACGTGCAATTATACCCCGATTCAACACCCACTCGTGACCCCCTCCGACAGGGACCGGGCGCTGCTCGCCGGCGTCGTCTTCGCGGTGCTGTTCGCCCAGGTGCTCCTCTACCCGGGCATTCCGGCGCTCGTCGACGCGCTAGGTGGGACGCCCGCCGGGTGGGGTGGCGACGCAGACGCCGTTCTCGAGGCCGGCAAGTGGTTCCTCACGGCAGAGTTCGTCGGCTTCGTGCTCTTCGCCGGGGTGTGGGGAGCGCTCAGCGACAGCACCGGCCGGCGCCGCCCGTACGTCGTCGCCGGTGCCCTCGGCGGCGCAGTCGGCTACCTCGCGCTGGCCGTCCTCCCCGGCGTCGTCACCCTGCCGTACGACGCCGTGATCACGATTCGCTTCCTCCAGGGGGCGGCCACCATCGGTGCGTTCTCGCTGGCCATCACGACGCTGATGGACCTGGACGGCGGGCACGGCCGAAACATGGGCGCCGCAGGCATCGCCATCGGCCTCGGGACGGCACTCGGTGCACCCATTGGAGGCCAGCTCTACGAAGTCGGCCCGTTCGTCCCGCTAGTCGTCGCCGGCCTCGTCCTCGGCGGCGCGGCGCTGCTGGCCACCCGCATTCCCGACCGCGGCCCCGACGACGACCGGCGGGGCTTCCGCGCCGTCGTCGCCGGCCTCCGGACCCGGCCGTGGCTCGGCCTGCCCTACGTCCTGGGATTCATCGACCGCATGACGGCGGGCTTTTTCGCGCTCGTCGGCGCCGTCTACTTCCAGACCGTCTTCGGCGTCGACGCCGCCGGCACGGGACTGCTGCTCGGTGCCTTCTTCGGCCCCTTTGCCCTCCTGCAGTACCCCTTCGGTGCCCTCTCGGACCGGATCGGTCGCGTCGGACCGGTCGCACTCGGCTCGATGGCCTACGGGTTCGCCATCATCGCCGTCTCGGTCGTCCCGAACGTTCCGCTGGTCGCCCTCGCGATGGTCGCCGTCGGCGTCTGTGGCGCGCTCGTCGCCCCGGCGACGATGGCCCTGGTGACCGACATCGCCACGCCGGCCCAGCGCGGCGTCGCCATGGGCGGGTTCAACGTCGTCGGTAGCCTGGGCTTTCTGGCCGGGATCGTCGGCGGCGCGACGCTGGCCGCGCGGTACGACTTCGGGACGGCCTTCCTCGCCATCGGCCTCTCGGAAGTCGCCATCGCGCTGGTGGCACTGCCGCTCCTCCTGGGCCTGGACCTCGGCGGGACCGACGCGCCCGACACCGACCCGTCGTAGGCCGCCGCCCCGCTACGGAAACGGAAGACAGACGAGTCGACGAGAAGGGAGTGGCCTGCCGTCCTCACCCGGAGACGTCGTTGATGACGCCGATCCAGGCCGGTTCGCCGTTGTAGTCGATGGCGCCGCCGTGGACCTCGACCTCGAGGCGCTCGCCGTCGGTCGTCTCGCCGACGAAGTCGTACTGGAAGGTGTCGGCGTCGCGTTCCTCGCGGTCGATCAGTCGCTCCATCACGTTGTTGTGGTCGTCGTCGGCGACGATCGACAGCGGGCCTTCGCCGATGAGGTCGCGCTGTGCGTAGCCGAACGTCTCGGCGAACTTCTGGTTGACGTAGACGAATTCGAGGTTCTGGAGGATGAACACGCCGGCGATCTCCTGTTCAACGAGCCGCTGGTACCACGACAGCGCGTTCCAGAACTGCTGCTGGGTGCGGTACTGTTCGACGGCGTTCTGGACCCGATTGGCCAGCATCTCGTAGGTGTCGGTGCCGCCGCCTTTCTGCATGTAGTCGGTGACGCCCGCCTTGATGGCCTCGCTGGCGATCTCCTCGCTCCCCTTGCCGGTAAAGAGGATAAAGGGGAGGTCGGGATACTGCTCGCGGACGATCTCCAGGAACTCCAGCCCGTCGGTGTTGGGCATGTGGTAGTCGCTGATGATGCAGTCGACCTTTTCCTCCCGGAGGCGGTCGAGCGCCTGGACGACGTTCGACTCCGAGATGACGTCGATGTTGTCGTCGATGCGCTCCAGGAACGTGGCCGTCAGGTCGCCGATGTCGGGTTCGTCGTCGACGTGAAGCACACGGACTGCCTCGCGCGCCTCGATCTCCGTGAGTGGCAGTGGAATCTCGATCAGCGTGTCGTCGGCCGTTTCGGAGATCTCGCCGCGTAGCAGGGGCGTCCGCTCCCTGCTGACGCGAACGCTCCCTCGAAGCGTCGAGGGGTCGATCTCCAGCGTTTGGTTGTCCGGCAGGTGGCTCACGGGCATCCGTTCTCACGTCCAACAGGAGTCTGCGTAACCTTGTACCTGTCGACAGTTGGAGTCCATGCGAATGGTATCCCTGCCACAGGAACGGTAGTGCGTTCGAGCATCGATTCGTTTCCTTCGTCCAATTGTAGATAGCAAGTATTATAAGTATGTTGCTACCATGTAGCAGGGACCTGGGAGGGTCCGGGTAACGAGCCCGAATGTAACGACTGGGAGGTATCAGGGAGTGCGCGAGCAATCGGAGGCCAATGGGCAGACGCCGTAGTTCGACACCTGGCGATCGGTGGCTGGGGTGGTCGAACCGGGCATATTCGGGTCGTTCAGCGTTGCCTCATGGCTCAATTAACCCTGGTGACCAGTCACTACTAGTTCAATTATCTAAGTAATATTTAGTTCATTTATATTAGAACATATAAGAAAGATTCAATATACGTGCGAGACACATACTACATGCACCATGACAGAGAGTAAGATGGCAGCGTTCCTGGCTGAGCACCCGAAACTAATGGGCGTCCTGTTCACGACCTTCGTCCTGCTGACGCAGGCGGGGGGTGTGGCAGCAACAAACACCGGGGTCGCTGGACCTTAGATCACTTCATTCGCGAAAATCGATAGTTCGTCGCTTCAATCGAGTGTATTGAGTTGAAGTACACAATATATCCACTTACTAGTATGAAAAATGATCCCAACGAATAGATTGTTGGCGTGTTTCACTTACAGACTAAGTGAATTGCTCCAGTATAATTCGTCGTCCAATCTAACAGGGAACATAGTCAGATTTAGAAACTCAGCTAGTTCTTCTTCCGATATCAGGAACGTATCAATCTTTCCTGAGTTCAAATAGTGTTTAGTTACGTTGCTAAACATAGGTTTAAGTAAAGCACCTAACCCAAATTCATCTGTTGCGAACGTTTTCATAGTAACTTCAAAGCAACCGTCCTTTTGAGAGACATCAAGGATGTTCGGTGCTGCACCAACAGGCTGTCCAATGGTCATCCCACCGTCGCCGACGACGATGTACTGGCCACCCTGGACGCTCTGGTCGCGGGCGATTGTCAGTGCCGCACGAAGGGGGAAACCAGCGTTTAGCAACCGGGCGATAGTCTCTCCGATACGGATGGCGCCATCATTGATGATATCGTTGAGAGTGACGATGCCGCCGATAGCACCGGACTCGATGAGTCGTAGCCCTTGCCGGTAGGAATTGCAGGCATTGAGGAGGAAGGCCTCGATGTCTGTCGAATCCACTGTCGCGACGTCGAGTTTTCCGTCCACGCATTCGAACCCGTCGTGCTCGGTGTGGCCGATGTAGTGGAAGAAGCTACTCTTCCGTTCGATTATCTCGCGTAGTTCTTCGACTGAAACGTCCTGGTGGAGTTCGACATCGAACGGGAGATCCTCGCGATCGCCATAGGCGTCGTCAACCAGATCGCGTTCTTCGTTCATCCGGGAGTCGTTGAGGACGATGTCGATCTCGATGTCGCCGTCGGTCACCTCCCGGTCCAAGCGGTTCTGGAACGCCTCCGTGGTGAGTTTACTCGCCCCGATGGGAATCCCGTGACCGATCCACGCCTGCTCCAGGGAGTCCTCAGCCAACGGCTGGACGTACGGAATATCTTCCCTGGCAGACGAGCCGCCGGCAGACCGCCTGGAAACGCTGTCCGAAGGCGTGCTCGAACTGGCCGACCGAGTGAGCGTGTCCTCCCCGACCTGTTCTGCGACCGCTCGGGGAGTACCGCCGTTCGACCTGTCTGGCCTGGTCGTCCGTATGACAGCCAGGTCGTCGATGACGAACGGTAGCTGTTCGAGATTCTCGGGTTCGGGTTCGACGTGCGCCGTCAGCCGCCACTGCGGCAGGTGATCTTTGACCAGTTCGAACGGGACTTCGAGGTACGCGGCAACCTGCTCAGCAATCGGACGGTCGTACAGGTCGGCAAAATCGAAGCCGACGTACGGCTCGATCGCTTCACGTTCGTGGAGGTCGACCGTGTAGAGACCTTCCGTTCGTGTGATGCAATCGAAGAAGAACACCTGCTTGAGCGTCTGCACCAGTTCGTTCTCGACACCCTGGGGCGTATCGAACGAGTACTCGAAGCCGGAATCGGTCACTAACCTCGGAGCCGGCCCCGGCACGACGTCGGCACCCAGATAATACGCAAGCGGTGATGCCGAGTAAATGACGTCGAGCCTCGGCGGTAGCTCCAGGCGTACTCCGGTGTCAGGGACGTCGATTCCGTCGGGTATGTCCAGTGAATCGCCAAAGGTGATGGCCGGCGGATGGCCACGGAGTGTGGGATAGGACCGCTCGGGATCGGTCGTTTTCAGTGCCGAACCGAAGGTCTCTATCGCGGCCATGACGTCGACGGGACTCTCCGTCGTCGTCACCGTAGCCGCCGGCCGTTCGTGTCGAGAACGAGCGCCGAGTCTGACTCGGGACGGCGAATGAAAGTTAAAGTGAATCTCTGTCAAGTCGGCGGTTATCTCGAGGGAGCTTCTGACCTCGATGTAGGTCTTGATCTGGGGAGAAAGCTCGACGATGTACGAGCCCTGGGGCAAGGAGACTGCATCGAGGTGTTCGACCTCGGTTATCAGTTCGCCGTCGGAGTCACGGACGAACACGCTGACAACGGTCGGCAAAACGAGTTCGCTCGTCTCGAAACTCACCGCGCGACCGACCGGAAAGTGGAACTCGTCGGTCGAGATAGGCTCCGGAGAAACCGCCTCAGGCGTGTGGATCCGGTACCGCTGCTGTTCCAAGCGGTCGACCACCTCCAGCCCCGACTGCTCCCCAAGGGCCTCGAACGCCAGTGGGGTCTCTCCGTCGATCATTCCTGTGTCAGTCCGGCTTGTGGGATGTGAATAACGGGTAAGCAAACGGAAAAAGGTACCGGCAGTTATTTCCACGTGAAGTCGAGCTCGAAGAGTTATAAACCGCCATGCGTGGGCCGGGTGGAGGTGATCGGTTTCGAGTGCCGATGGCTGACGCGTCTCCTACTCCCTGTCGAGGACTGCCCGGGCCGTGTTGACACCCGCGTCGACGTCGACCTTGACGCCGGCGTCGCGCATTGCCTCGCCGACCGCCCGCACCCCCCGCAGGACCTGCTCGTCGGCGAGGTTGCCCATGTTCGAGACGCGGAAGACGTGGCCGCCGAGGTGGGCCTGCCCGCCGGCGATCGAGACGTTGCGCTCGGTGACCCCGTCGAAGAACGCGTCCGGGCTCTCCTCGACCGACTCCGGGAGTTCGATGGCCGTGACGGTGTTAGAGAGTTCCGTCGGCCCCTCGGCGGACGGGAACCGCTCGAGACCCATCGCCGTGAAGCCGTCGCCGAAGGCCCTGTTCTGCCGGCGGTGGCGCCGGATCCGGTGGGGCATCCCCTCCTCGACGACCTGCTCGACTGCTTCTGCCAGTGCACGGACGAGGGGCACGGCACTCGTGAAGGGCGTCTGGTTGCCCTCGGCTTTCCTGACGTGCCAGTCCAGGTCCTCGTAGAACGGTGCGTCCTCGCCGTCGAAGGCCTCGATTGCGCTCTCGGTGGCATAGAGCGCGCTGACGCCCGGTGGTGCAGCGAGTGCCTTGTGCGCGTCGGTCACTGCGACGTCGACGTTCCAGTCGTCGATCCGGAACTCGTCGCCGCCGATGGACGTGACGCCGTCGACGAGGAAGTGAGCGTCGTGGGCGGCGGCGACCTCCCCGACCTCGGGGACCGGGTTCAACAGCCCCGTCGAGGTTTCGTCGTGGACCATCGTGACGGCGGCGGTCTCGTCGCTGATGGCCTCCTCGACCGTGTCCATGTCGAGCGATTCTCCCCACTGGGCCTCGACGCGGGTGCAATCGGCGTGACGGTCGGCAATCCGGGCGAAGCGGCGGCCGAACTTCCCGTTGACCAGCGCGACGACCTCGTCGTCCTCGTCGACGAGGTTGGCCACGGCGGCCTCCATCCCCATCGTTGCGGTCCCGTTGAGGACGAGCGACGTCCCGTCGGCGGCCGTCTTCGTCTCGTCCAGCGTCGACCGGGTAAAGACGTAGTCCAGGCCGTCCTGGGCCCGCTCGTACGTCGCCTCGAAGGCCGCCGAGCGGTGAGACACCATCTCCGCGTCCATTGCCAGCCGGACGCGGTCGGTGAGTGGCACCGGCCCCGGATTCAACAGCAGAAAGTCGTCCATGCGGGCCGGTCCTCGCGCCTGCCTCTAAGATTCGTCGGTTCCAGCGGAGTGCTACCGCCGATATCGGACGAACACGATATTTTGAACCGAAGCGAATCGGTTGGTTGCTGCGTCACGGACCCGGACGGTATCGTCGGGAAATCTCCCACCTCGCTAGCTATGGAGTTGGCTCACCGCTCTCAGCGCCACAACCGCGACCGCAACGGCGGTGAAAGCCCTCACCTCGCTCGCGGTCGCTCTGCCGGATATCCTCACTCCCTACGCTCGTTCGGATAGAGCCGCCGGAGCGACCGCGAGCGGGCCGAGGGCTTTCCTGCCGCCGTGATCGGAGCATCGAGAGCCGACTTCCGAAGCCAGTACACGAGGTTTATACAGAGTCCGGCACCAAGCGAGCCACAATGACAGCAGACGGGGCGCCCCCGGACAACCCGTACGTCGAGGACCCGCCCACCGACTTCGAGCCGCCGGAATCCCTTACCGAGAACGAGGCCGCCGACCAGGCCGAGAAACTCCGGGAGGCCATCCGCTACCACGACTACCGGTACTTCGTCCAGGCCGACCCCGTCGTCGCCGACCGCACCTACGACGCACTGTTCGACCGCCTCCAGACCCTCGAGGAAGCGTTCGACCTCGCCACCGAGGACAGCCCTACCCAGCGCGTCGGCGGCGAGCCCGTCGACGAACTCCCGACCGTGGAACACGTCGCTCCGATGCGGTCGATCCGCGCCAGCGGCGACGCCGAGGAGGTTCGGGACTTCGACGACCGCGTCCGCCGCAATCTTGCCGACGCCGACCCGGAAATCCCGGTCGAGTACTACTGCGAGCCCAAGTTCGACGGCTTCTCCGTCGAGGTGGTCTACGAGGACGGCCACCTCGAACGGGCCGCGACGCGCGGCGACGGCGTCGAAGGCGACGACGTCACCGCCCAGGTCAAGACCATCCCGCACGTTCCCCTCACGCTCCGTGGTGACTACCCCGACTTTCTCGCCGTCCGCGGCGAGATTTACATGCCCCGGGAGGCCTTCCAGGCCTACAACCGCGAACGGGTCGAAGCCGGCGAGGACCCCTTCGCCAATCCCCGGAACGCCGCCGCAGGCACCATCCGCCAGCACGACCCGTCGGTCGTGGCAGAACGGCCCCTCGCGGTCTACTTCTTCGACGTCCTCGACGCCTCCGTCGACTTTCCTTCGAGGGAATCCATCTACGAGCGGCTCCCAGAGTGGGGCCTGCGAGTGACGGACCGAGCGGAACTGGTCGGGGACGTCGAGGCAGCCATCGACTACCGGAATCGGATACAGGAGGCTCGCGACGACCTGGACTACGAGATCGACGGCGTCGTCATCACCGTCAACGACACCGACGCCTGGGGGATTCTGGGGTCGACCTCCCGGGCACCTCGGTGGGCCTTCGCCTACAAGTTCCCGCCGCGGACAGAGGAGACGACTGTCAGGGACGTCGTCGTCCAGGTGGGGCGGACGGGCCGGCTGACGCCGGTTGCACTCCTCGACCCGGTCGACGTCGGCGGCGTCACCGTCTCCCGGGCGACGCTGCACAATCCCGACGAGATCGAGCGGCTCGGGGTCGCCATCGGCGACCGGGTCCGGATCACCAGGGCCGGCGACGTCATCCCGCAGGTCGAGGAGGTCGTCGAAAACGGCGACCAGGGGGACGGCCACTTTTCGTTCCCCGAACAGTGCCCGGCGTGTGACAGCCCCGTCGAGCACGACGGCCCGCTGGCCTACTGTACCGGCGGGCTGGCCTGTCCCGCCCAGCTCGAACAGGCCATCGAACACTACGCCAGCAGGGAGGCACTGGACATCGAAGGGCTGGGCGAAGAGCGCGTCCAGCAGCTCCTCGACGCGGGGCTCGTCGATTCGTTGCCGGACCTGTACGAACTGACCGTCGAAGATCTGGCGGGCCTGGAAGGGTGGGGAGAGACGAGCGCTCGGAATCTCGTCGACGAGTTCGAGAACACTCGGGAGCCACCGCTGTCGGACTTCCTTGTCGGCATCGGCGTCCCCGAGGTCGGCCCGGCGACGGCCCGTAACCTCGCCAGGCACTTCGGCACGCTCGACGCCATCCTCGACGCCGACGAGGCAGCCCTCCAGGAAGTCGACGATGTCGGTCCCAGGGTTGCCGACGAAATCCGGGGCTTCTTCGAGAGCGAGCGGAATCGAGAGACGATCGAGGGGCTCCTCGAACACGTCTCGCCCCAGGAGACGGACACCGAGGGGGACGACGAACTGGCGGGACTCACTTTCGTCTTCACCGGTTCCCTCGAAGGCATGACCCGGGGAGACGCACAGGAGGTCGTCGAGCGCCACGGCGGGTCGGCCACGAGCAGCGTCTCCTCTAACACCGACTACCTCGTCGTGGGTGAGAACCCTGGGCAATCGAAGCGCGACGACGCCGACGAAAACGACGTGCCGACGGTCGACCAGGCAGAGTTCGAAGAGATCCTGGCAGAGCGGGGCGTCGACGTGTAGCGGTCGACGCTACAGGTCGGCCGCCGCAAAGCGTCTGTACCCGATGACGACCGGTACGACCGTCCAGAGGACCAATGCGATGACGCCGACCCAGGGGGTGGCGTAGATGGCATCGATCTGGTCGACGCCCGGACCGGCGCCGGCGGTGATGCCGCTGGTGATGTCCGGCAGGAGGGCAGTCAGGCTCGTCACGAAACTGCTCGTCGGTGGAACCTGATTGACGAGCCAGTACCAGGCTGGATACTCCGTGGGAATCGCGAGCCCGTTCGTGACGAAGACGAGACCGGTCGCGACGATACTCCAGAACATCTCGACGACGACGAAGAATCCGACGGCGAGCGTCGCGGCACGCGTCGTCGAGCCGGTGAGCGCCGACAGCCCCACGATGATTCCCACGTAGGAAAGACAGAACAGGAGCGTGACTGCCAGTAGCGCCAGCACGGGAACCAGGGCCACCTCGCCGAGCACGGCGCTCCCGACGCCCACGCCGATGAGCAGGCCACCGACCGCCGGGACGGCGAGGACGCCCGTCCGTCCCACCAGTTTGCCGAAGACGACGTCGAACCGGGTGTGTGGCAGCGCCATTAGTATCTTGACGCTGCCGGACTCGCGTTCGCCGGCCAGCGACCGGTAGCACGTGACGATCGCCGCCAGCGCGATGAACGTCCCGACCATGCTGGCCATGAAAAAGACCAGCGTCTTCGCAGTCGTCTCGCTCCCGCCGACGCCTTCGATACCGGTGAAGGCCCACGCGACGAGCACCGACAACAGGACGAACACGACCGAGAGTCCCCAGAGCGCCCGGGACTGGATGGCGTCGCGGAAGTCCTTCTTGGCGACGGCCTGCCAGCTCATGCTTCCACCTCCGTGTAGCTGAGGAACAGTTCTTCGAGTGACGTCTCCTCCGTCTCGAAGTCGAGCACCTCGACGCCGGCGTCCTCCAGGACGTGCAGCACCCGCGTCTTGTCGCCGTCGTCGACGTTCACGACGACGTCCGTCCCGTCCTGGCGCACCGAGGAGACGCCCTCCAGCGCCCGGAGGTCGTCGAGAGCGCCGTCCAGCGCGCCGTCGACGGTCACGCGGAGCGTCGCGTCGGTGTCGGCCGCCTCGCGCAGTCCCTCGACGGTGTCGACGGCGACGACCTCGCCCTTCCGGAGGATGCCCACGCGGTCACAGACCGCTTCGACCTGGCTGAGGATATGACTCGAGAAGAACACCGTGGTGCCGGCCTCGCTCTCTTCGCGAACGATTTTCCGGATCTCGCGGACGCCAGCCGGGTCGAGTCCCGACGAGGGTTCGTCGAGGATGAGAATATCCGGGTCGCCCACGAGCGCCATCCCGAGGAGGAGTCGCTGTTTCATCCCGGTGGAGTAGCCGCCAGCCTTCCGGTCGCCGGCGTCGGCAATCCCCACGCGGTCGAGGATCTCCTCGGGGTCGTCGTCGGCACCCTTCGACTCGACCACGAATTTCAGGTGCTGGCGGCCGGTCAGCCGGTCGTACAGGTGGGTTCCCTCCGGGAGGACCCCCGTCCGTTCCCGGATGGCGGTGCTCTCGGCCTGGGCGTCCATCCCGAGGACCGTCGCCGTCCCCTCGGTGGGTCTGACGAAGTCGAGCAGGACGTCGATCGTCGTCGACTTCCCTGCCCCGTTCGGCCCGAGAAAGCCGAAAATCTCCCCGTCCTCGACCGTGAGGTCGACCCCGTCGAGGGCACGGACGTCGCCGAACTCCTTGACGAGGCCCGTCGTCTGAATCGCAACCATGTGACTACCGTGGACCGGCCAGGGGATAAAGGCAGAAGCCGCGTCTCAGTGAGCGAAACTGTGGTTTCGGCGTGAAGCCTGCGGGAAACTCAGAGGTCCGTCCGGTCGAACCGTCGAATCCCCAGCACGAGCGGCACGACGATCCAGAGGGCGAGCAAGAGGACGGCGAAGGGAACCGTTCGGTACAGCGGCAGCGGGTCCGGCACGCGGCCGCCGAAGTTCGTGATCGCCGGCAACACCGGACGTACCGCGTCCCGGAACGCCAGCACGGGATTCAGGTGGGCGACGAACGGCACCCACCCGGGGACCTGCTCGGGGAACCGAAAGCCGTTGAGGACGTACACGACGGTCCGGGGAACCTGTCGCCAGAGGTCGAAGACGAACAGGAAGTACGCCCCCATCGCGAGGGCTCCTGAACGGGTTTCGGTGCTGACCGACGCCGAAATGGCGACGGAAATGGCGACGAAGACCACGCCGAGGACGCCGACCAGCCCCGTCGCCGCCAGCAGGACGTCGAAGGCGACCGGCGCGCCGCGGAGCACGGCCAGTAGCGCCGCAGCAGCGACCCCCGCCACGACCGAGCCACTGACGAGGACCGTCCGGCCGGCGAACGTCCCCAGGACGACGTCTCGCCGGGTGAACGGCATCCCGAGCAGCAGCTTCAGGTCTCCCCGAGTTCGCATCTCGACGACGGTGCCCTGGGCGAAGGCCACCGCCATGATCGGCACGAGAAACATTGCAAGTCCGACCAGGCCGAACGGGACGGCCATCGGGTCGACAGTCCCGGACCGGAGTGCATTCGTCGTCACGTAGGCCGTCCCGCCGAACAGCAGGACGAACAGCAGGACGCTGGCGTGGAGGTGGTACTGCCGGATGGCGTCGCCGACGTCCTTGTCCGCGACGAGTCGCCAGCTCATGCCCGACCCTCCGTGTACGAGACGAACAGGTCCTCCAGCGAACTCTCGGTGGTTTCCAGGTCCGCCACTGTCGCCCCGGCGTCCAGGGCCGTCTCGACGACTCGGGCTTTGGCGTGGTCCTCGCAAGAGGCGACGAGCGTGCCGTCTCGCAAGGCGATATCGCGAACGCCTTCGAGCGTCCGCAGTCGGTCGGGCAGGTCGGCTCGAACGTCCTCGGGCGTCCCGTCGAGCGTCAGGCGGAGTTCGCCGACGCTGCCTGCCGCCGCACGCAGGCCGTCGATGGTGTCGACGGCGACCAGGTCTCCCTCGCGGAGGATCCCCACCCGGTCACAGACCGCCTCGACCTGCTGGAGGATGTGACTCGAGAAGAAGACGGTCGCGCCGCGGTCGCACTCCGCCTGGATGACCTGGCGCATCCGCCGTGCACCGGCCGGGTCGAGCCCCGTCGTCGGCTCGTCGAGGATGAGCAAGTCCGGCTCGCCGACCAGCGCCATCGCCAGCGAGAGGCGCTGGGCCATCCCCTTGGAGTAGTCCTCGGCGAGTCGAGCGCCGGCGGCCGGGGTCAATCCCACCCGGTCGAGCAGCGCGTCGGGGGTCTCGTCCGAGTCGGCGGCCTCGATGGCGAATTCGAGGTGTTCGTAGCCCGTCATCGACGGGAAGACGTCGAAGCCGTCGGGGAGGATGCCCGTTCGCCGGCGTATCTCTCTGGTTTCTGTGCGCGAGTCGAAGTCCAGCACCGTCGACGTCCCGGCCGTCGGCCGGACGAAGTCGAGCATCACGTCGATAGCGGTCGACTTCCCCGCCCCGTTCGGGCCGAGGAAGCCGAAAATCTCGCCGCGCTCGACCGTCAGGTCGAGGTTCTGGAGGGCTGTGACCGAACCGAAGCGCTTGGTGACGCCCCGGAGTTCGATGGCGGCCATACCCCGCGCCTCTCCCGGCCGACCCAAATGTACTTCGTTCTGTTGTCAGGTGGAAAAAGTGGTGTGGCGCCGTCAGACCGCGTCGTCGGGGTCGTGGCGCTCGGCCATTCGCGTCGCCTCGCTGGCGTACCGTTCCTGGAGGTCGGGGTCGTCGACGGGTTCGAGTGTGTCGACGTCCATCTCGTCGGCGGCAGTGACGGTGGTAGACTGGAGCATGTTGGCCGAGCGCTCCCGGGTGACGTGGTGTTTGCCGTCCGGCGTGGCGTAGACGAGGGTGACGAGGCCCTTGTCGTCGTAGTTCCGCTCGACGAGCCACACCTGCTCGGTCTCGGTCATCGTGTTCGGTGTTCTGGTGGGAGCCTGTTGTATCCACCGAGGCTAGTTGAGGATGGATCGGTTTCGGGTGCTGGTATGGGAGTTGTCGGTTCTTACAGCCAGAAAGCCCCGAGCGGCTGCGGTCCCGGGCCTCGTTGCGCTCCTCGGCCTGCGGCTCGCGGCTCCGCCGCTCGCCCGTTCGGCGGCCTCACTCCGTTCGGCCGCCCACGGCCTGCGGTGCTTACGTCGGCCGGGTTCCCGCAGCCGCTCGCCCCTTTAGTCCCACCCACGTAGCTTGGCCGAGCAGCCGACACGGGTGGGACTGAAAGGGGCCGGTCGATCGACTGGTCCCGGACGCAGTAAGCACCACAGCGAGCGGAGCGAGCGAGGAGCGCAGCAAGTCCCGGAGCATCGAGCTGGGCGAGAGCGAAGCTCTCGCGAGCTAACGGCGCGAAGCGCCGTGAACGACCGGGGGCTTTCTGGCTGTTTGCGGTGGTTGCAAGCCCTCTGGCACAAGCCACGTTCAGGACGGAAGCACTTTCCCGGCCACCCACCCAAACTAAATTCCATAGATGCGGGTTCAGGACGAGCACATCCCAGACGAGGAGTTCGCCGGGTTCATCGAGCGGATGCCCGAGGTATGCGTCGAAGTCGTCCTCCGGACGGACCGGGGCGTCCTCCTCGCCCGGCGCACCAACGAGCCAGCCAAAGACGAATGGTTCTGGCCGGGGAGTCGACTCTACAAGGGTGAGACGCTGGACGACGCTGCCCACCGGGTGGCCGCCGAGGAACTCGGCATCGAGGTCGACCTGGAGGGCCGGCTGGGCGTCTACGGCCACTTCTGGGACACCAGCCCGCTCCCTGGGTCGCCCAGCCGCCACACCGTCAACGTCGTATTTCTGGCCAGCCCGGCCGAGGACCCGCCGGACATCAGCCTGGACTCCCAACACAGCGACTACCGGTACGTCACCAGCGTCGAACCGGACCTCCACGAGTACGTCCGCCTGTACCTCGAAGACGGCGACCTGGTCGGATAGGTGCCTGCCCCTCCACTCCGTTTCTCACTCCTCAGCGTGTAACTCGTCGAGGTTCGTCACGTCCTCGCCGGTCTCCAGGGCACGGAGGCCATCCTCGATGGTGTAGGTTTCGCCGTGGATTTCGACCGGGTAGAGCCCACGAACTTCGCCGTCGACGCGGACCACGAGACTCACCAGGGGCAAGACGAGCACGTCCTGCTGGACGAGGCCCGTCGAGTGGTGCTCCTCGATGAACGGCTCGAGCGAGAAGCCGTCGTGGTCGGCACAGTCCATCAGGTCGATGACGACCTGCGGGACGCTGTCTGCGAAGGGGCCGTCGTTGTCCGGCATGGCGACTTTCGGACTCCACCACACCACGGAGGCGTCGTGGCCACCCTCCGCAGCGAGGTTCTCGATGCGGTCGATGATCTCCCGCTGACGGTGTTGCACTTCCTCCGGCGCGAAGGGTCGCAAGCAGACCTGTAGTTCGAAGCGGTCGGACGTGGTCATCGTCACTAGAGAGGGTGGCTGAGGTAATGAAGGCACCCTACCGCAAGAGGGCGACGGGATCTGTCGCCCATCAGTGGCGTGCCGCCGGGTTTTTCCCCGTCGACACCCAGGAGTCGGACAGGATGAGCGAATCGGACGGGCCAATGCAGGTCGACGACCCGAACTACCACAGCGAAAACCACACCGCCGCCCAGACCTGCGGGTGGACCAAAAACGCCCTCCGGGGCGAGGGCAAGTGCTACAAGAACATCTTCTACGGCATCGAGTCCCACCGCTGCATCCAGATGACGCCCGTCGTCAAGTGCAACGAGCGCTGTGTCTTCTGCTGGCGGGACCACGCCGGCCACGCTTACGAACTCGGCGACGTCGAATGGGACGACCCCGAGGCGGTGGTCGACGCCTCCATCGAATTACAGCAGAAACTCCTCTCGGGCTTCGGCGGCAACGACGAGGTGCCCCGCGAGGTGTTCGAACAGGCGATGGAACCCCGCCACGTCGCCATCTCGCTGGACGGCGAGCCCACGCTGTATCCCTACCTGCCCGAACTCATCGAGGAGTTCCACGACCGCGATATTACCACGTTCCTCGTCTCGAACGGCACCAAGCCCGACGTGCTTGCCGAGTGTAACCCCACACAGCTGTACGTCTCCGTCGACGCACCCGACCGGGGCACCTTCGACGAGACCGTCAAGGCCGTCGAGGATTCGGCCTGGGACAGTCTAGTCGAAACGCTGGACGTTCTCGCAGGGAAAGACGAGACCCGTACGGTCATCCGGACGACGCTCGTCAAGGACCACAACATGCACCACCCCGAGTGGTACGCCGCGATGTGCGACCGGGCCGACGCCGACTTCGTCGAACTCAAAGCCTACATGCACGTCGGCCACTCCCGGGGCAGACTCGACAGGGACTCGATGCCCGACCACGAAGAGGTCGTGGACTTCGCCGAGGCGATGCAGGAGTTCCTGCCCGGCCACGACGTGCTCAAGCAGGTGCCGGCCTCGCGGGTGGCGATGCTGGCTACCGAGGAAGACACCTGGGTGCCGAAGCTCCAGAAGGACAGCGAGTTCTGGCAGGGCGACCCGCTGGCTCAGTAGGCACGGTCAGTCCGCGTCGCTCAGGACGCCCTCGTCCTCGCGCATGGCGACGGTGAACGGCGTGATGGCGAGCGTCCACCGGGCGACGGTCGTCAGCCTGAGGACGTAGGCAAACAGGACGAGCAGCGGCGCGAAGGCGACCGTCACCGTAAGCGGCACCACCGCCAGGAGCGTTAGCGCGGTGAACGATTCGAATCCGGCGGCGAAGGCTCGCAGCATCAATACGGTCGTCAGGAGAGCGGGAATCCCTACGTAGAGAAGCGATCGGGACAGCATCGACAGTTCGTCCTGCATGTACAGCGTCTTGAGGTACTGACGGCCCACGTCGATCTGCTGGAGGCGGACGACGAGCGCGTCGAGCCAGTCTTCGACCTCGGCGGGGTAGGACTCGGCGTATCTGGTCCGGACCGACCGGAGGTCGTAGATGTCCTCGGAGTAGTTCGTATCGAGTGTCACCGCGAGCGCCGAGACGACGGAGACGTCGGACCGGGCGATGTTCGCCTCGACCCGGCCGACGTGACCGGCCAGCCGGTCGACGATTTCGACGAGTTCGTCCCACTCATCGCCCGATTCTCCCTCTGCAGCTTGCTGGAGGTTCTTCGTGTTCTCGGCGGCCGAGCGTAGTAGCAGGTGGAGGAACTCCGTCGGCGTCACCGGCGCCACGTCGACGTCGCTGGTCTCCTCGATGGTCCCACGGAACTGGTTCGTCGCCTCGATCTGGTTGCGGATCTGCCCGGGCGTACCGAGTTGCCTGGAGATGACGAGCTGAGACACCGAGATGACGATGGTCACGAGCGTGAAGTTCCCTCCCCCGAGGACACTGAAGAGGTAGAAAAGCGGCGTCGTCTGCCGCTGTTCGACGGGGCCGATCACGGCCGTCGTGGCGAGCAGTAGCAGGTAGATTCCGACGAGAAAGACGGTCGCTACCACGAGCCGATTCCCGTCTATGAACAACCACTTGGTGAACGAAAACTCTCGACGGGCGACGTCGTCCGAGCCGACGTTTACCTCCGAGACGCCGCCGAGGTCAGCCATGGCCAGCACCTTCGCTGCCGGCGTGGATAGTTAGCGAGTGGTTGTACCACTCGCCTGGCGACCTGCGGGACGTTCCAGGGCCCTGGGCCCGGTAAGCAAGCGTTAAGTCGAGCGCGACCGACGTGCCAGATGGACAACCAGAAGGGGGGTGTCCGATGCACACACCAGGGGGCCAGGTGACCGCCCGTCTCCTCGGGAGAGGCGGACAGACGACGGATCTGGACAGCGACCAGGAGACCATCAGCGGCTGGCTCGACGACGGCGAACCGGTCGTCTACAGACTTCGGACCGACGACCCCGTCGTCCGCCAGACCGACGAAACCGCGACCCGGGTCGGCGCGGCCGATACCGGCTGTCTCGTCGCAGTCACCGACCGACGTCTGGTACTCGGCTCGCCGGACGCCGACGCAGCCGGGTCCGCCATCGCGTACACCGACGTCCGGTCGATCTCGGCAACGGACGGTATTCTCTCCTCCCGGCTCACCGTCGACGTCTGGGGCGACGGCACCTACCGGCTCGCTCCGACGAACGTCGACGCCGAAGTGGTGGCAGACTACCTCGAACGCGTCACGGACATTCACCAGCGAGTCACCGCCGCCCTCGAATCGGCCAGGGAGGCGATAACCGACCTCGGGCGTCGACTGGAGGGCGACGACCGACCAGCCGAGACGCGTCGGGAGGTCGAACGACAGCTCGACCTCGCCAGGGACCGCCTCGCCTCGGCCCGACTCCACCACGACGACTACCTCCTGGGCCGCGTCGAAACCGTCGAGACTGAGTTCCAGCGGACCCGGGTGCGAGGCCACCTCGCCAGGGGCCAGGTCCTCGCCGGTCAGGGCGACCGTGCGACCGGTCGCGAGGAGTGGACGGTAGCACTCGACGCCTTCGACACCGCCCGCGACCACATGGAGACCGCCCACCGGGTCGCTCGCGACCGGGACTTCCGACTGGCCGAAGCCATCGAGTCGGCACTCGCGGACCTCGACGACCGGGTCGACCGCCTCCGGGCTCGGCCCCTGGAACTCGCCGAGGCCGACCGGCGGAGAGCGCAGGCCGCAGCCGACCCCGAGGACGAAATTCCTTCGTGGGAATCGGCGCTGGACCACTACCACGCGGCCCTGACGGCCGGCTGGGGAAGAGTTTCCTTCGAAGGAGAGAAGGATGCACTCCGGATGCAGGTCGAGTGGGTCGTCGCGAACCTGATCGAGTCGCGGCGTGCGCTGGCCGACAAACTGGCCGCATCCGCCGACGACGTGCGGGCGGCCAACCCCACAGCGGCCCGGACGCGGTACGGTGCGGCTGCCGAGCAGGTGGCACGGGCAGCGGCGCTGGCACGGGAGTTTCACGCCGGCGACGCCGAGGCGCTAGCGGCCCGACGGCGGGAACTGGTCGCATCGCGCAACGACGTCGCGTGAGCCGGAACGGCGTTGGCTTGGCACCGGCTTGGCGGTGCAGAGAGTCGGTCAGTCGGTGGGCGCAGAGTCGCCGGTGGGGGAGCGGACGGCGTGAGCCCGCCGGGCCGTGACGACGAAGACCGTCGTCGCGACGGCGATGAAGCCCGCCGCGAGGAAGAAGCCGGCCTCGGGCGAGAGGTACTGCATCGTCGCCCCGACGAGGACGGGGCCGGTGACCTGGCCGACCTTCCAGGAGATAGAGCGCAGCGACATCGCGCTGGCGACGGAGTCGTACTCGGTGCCCTCGTCGACGAACAGCGACATGCTCGCGGGGAGGCGAATAGAGTCGGCGACGCCGAGCAGCGAGTAGGCGCCGAAGAGCGTGAAGAAGGCCCCGCCGAGGACCTGCGTGTCTCCGAGGAACGATACCGTGACAGGGTCGATCCGGCCCTCGGCCCAGGCGGCGAGCGGGACTGCCGCGGTGCCGACGCCGTAGAGGAGCGCGCCGACGGCGACGAAGTGGTGTTCGCGCCCCCAGCGGTCGGTCAGGTTGCCGACGACGCCCTGGGCGAGTGCCTTGGTGAGTTTGCCGCCGGCCATGATCCAGCCGATGGCGAAGGCGGAGATACCGAAGGAGGTCCGTGCGTAGATGGGCAGAAAGATGATCACCGCCATCTTGCCGACGCTGAACGCGAACCGAAAGCCAACCAGCGCCCGGAGCATCGGCAGGCCCAGCAGCGAGCGGAACGTTTCGACGCTGCTGGCTTCCCGGGGGTCGGTCTGGCCGCCGGGATCGTCCCGGAGAAAGAGGAAGACGAGGACGAACGCGCCGATAGTGATGGCCGTCAGGACGAGATACGGGACGGTGAAGCCGTAGGCGTACAGGAGGTAGCCGCCCAGCAGGTCGCCGGCGAGCGACGAGAGGGCGCCGACCTGGTTGTACGCGCCGAGCCAGAGGCCCTGGCTCTCGTCGGGACTGATCTCGCCGACGACCGTCGAACCGGTGATCCAGAGCACGCTCGCGCCGAGGCCCTGGACCATGCGGACGAGGACGACGTGGACCGGGTTCTGGACGAACAGGAAGCCGACGAACACGGCGACGTTGATGGCGAATCCCGCCAGCAGGTATCGCTTTGCGTTGCCCGTGTCGATCGTCCGTCCCAGCGGGAGGACGACCACGAGCTGGACGAGGGCGAAGGCCGTCCCGAACAGACCCTCGACGGTGCCGGTGGTCTCGAAAAGGTCCGCATAGAGCGCCAGCGCGATGAGGATCGTCGAGTACGCCTGGCTCCGGGCGAAGGCGGTACCTGCCAGTGCCGCGAACTCCCGGTTCCGGAGGAGCGCGACGGACCTAAAGCGGGTCACGGGCGGCGAACTCGACTCGTATGGCGACACCGCGGCGGGATAAGCGACACGAAAGCCCCACTACGGGCCGGCAAAATCTTTCCTTCGTAGGAAACTCTTCGTCTGGCCGGAGACGGGCGCCTCGGGGCGTCTCCGCCGACATCTCGGTAGCCCGTGCTCGGAAACCGCTTCGAACGGCGACGTTGCTGGCCATTTCGACGGTTCGTGCCAGGACCGATGGTAAGAGATGGTATCAGATGGTGTCAAACGGAACACTTATGTGTCGAGAGGGAGTACGTGGGAGTAGAGCGACAATGGCAGACTACACGAATCCCGTCACGACGACGTTCGAACTGCAGCGCAAGAGCATCGAGCAGGGCCAGCAGGCCCTCCAGCAGAGTGCAGAGTTCCAGCAGCGCGTCGGCCAGGCGATGGTCGACGGGCTAGAGAGTTCCGAGGAGGCCCAGCGCTCGGCCGTGGAACTCCAGCAGGAGTTCGTCGGCAACGTGCTGGACGCCGTCGAGGCCAACGTGCCCGGCAGCGAAGCCGGCGTGACCGAGGTCCGCTCGGCCGTCGACGAGAGCTACGACGAGCTGCTGGCCAACCACGAGGAGGCCTTCGACGCCGTCATCGCCGAGATCGAGGAAGCCCTCGAAACCTCCGACGAACTGACCGCCGAGTCCCTCGAAGCCATCGACGAGCAGATCGACCTCCTGCTCGAGACCCACGAGGAACTCGAAGCGCAAACCGTCGAGGCCGTCGAGGAGTTCGCCGACCAGGTCGAGACGCTGCAGGAGCAGGCCGAGGACGTCCAGGAACAGGTCCAGGACATCTCCGAGCAGGCCGCCGAAGCCGTCGAAGCGTAAGTCGGACTCCGTAGCTTCGTTCCTGAGATTTTTACGTATTTTTGGCCGCTGAGCCGCACACTGGCATTTCTTGGGAGTATCGACTACTGTCACCGCAACAGCCTCGAAGTCCTCGGCCCGCTCGCCCTTTCAGTCCGCCAGGATTCGGTTGTTCGGGTGGCCGGCACAGACCGCAAGCCTGGTGGACTGAAAGGGCGAACCTCGTTCGCGGTCGGTGAGCGACCCCCTATCCGAGTGAGTGCAGCGAACGAGGATATGTGGCTCAGCGGACGCGAACGAGGTGAGGGCTTTCATCGCCGGTGCGGTAGCGGTGCTGTCTATGACGGCACCGTTCCAATGCCAGAGAGGGACCACTTTCGGCGCGATCCCTATTGAGGCACTGTAGACGGCAGAATACTTGGAACAATCCTCTATACGAACGTGAACCAGTCGCGGTACTCGTCGGGAGCGTCCTCCACCACGTCGAAGAAGCGCGTCTGGATCTCGTCGGTCACGGGACCCTTCGTCCCGCTCCCGATCTCGTTGTCGTCGACGCTCCGGATGGGCGTCACTTCGGCAGCCGTCCCGGTGAAAAACAGCTCGTCGGCGGTGTACAGTTCGCCCCGCGACACCGTCGCCTGGTCGTGGACCGTGTACCCCAGGTCACGAGCGATCTCGATGGCCGAGTTCCGCGTGATGCCGGCCAGGTTCGACTCGGCGAGCCCAGGAGTGAAGATCTCCCCGTCGCGCACCAGGAAGAGGTTCTCGCCGGGACCCTCGGCGACGTTCCCCTCCTTGTTCAACACGATCGCCTCGACGTAGCCGTTGCCGGTGGCTTCCAGCGACGCCAGCACGCTGTTGACGTAGGCACCGGTCGTCTTCGAGTTGGTCGGGATCTGGCTGGAGGCGTGTTTCCGCCAGGACGAGACGGCGACGTCGACGCCCTCCTCGAGGGCCTCTTCGCCGAGATAGGCGCCCCAGGGCCAGACCGCGATGGCCGTCTCGACCGGGCAGTCGGCGGGATTGAGCCCGAGCATCTCGTAGCCGTAGAAAGCGATGGGGCGGATGTAACACGACTCCAGGCCGGACCGGCGAACCAGTTCGACCGTGGCGTCGGTCAGTTCCCCCGGGTCGTAGGGGATCTCCATGTCGTAGGGCTTTGCCGACTCGTAAAAGCGGTCGAGGTGTTCCTCCCAGCGGAAGATAGCCGGGCCCTCGGCCGTGTCGTAACAGCGCACGCCCTCGAAAACGCCGGTGCCGTAGTGGAGTCCGTGCGTCAGGACGTGGACCTGGGCGTCGTCCCAGTCGACGAACTCCCCGTCCTGCCATATCTCGTCGGGGCGGTCTGCCATGTCCTCGAATGACATCGATGTATGGACTTGACCCAATTCGTCCTTAACAGTTTCCGTGCGTGCCGTCCGCCGCCGGAAAACCGACCGGTCTGTCAGGCGAGGATCGCGTCCAGCAGTTTGCGTTCTGCGGCCCGGAGGTGCTGGTGGAAGGTCGGTGAGGAGACGCCCAGCGAGTCAGCGACGGCCGCGCCGTCGCTATCGCGGGGCCACTCGAAGAAGCCGGAGTGATAGCTCGCCTCCAGGGCGGCCCGCTGGCACTCGGTCAGGTCCTCCCGGAGTGTCCGCTCGACGCGGCGCTGGGGCGACTTGCGGGCCA
>CAZGAX010000049.1:0-23314 GCA_964523745.1 uncultured Halobacteriales archaeon
CTCGAACCACATCGGATATCTTCGCTCCCTCCGGTCGCTCGATAGGGCCGATGCAACGACTAAATTGAACGCCACCGGGCCTCGCCCTTTCAATCCGCCAGGACCGCCCCGCAACCGCACCGCACCACGAACCTCCCCAGCCGACTTCCTCGTTCGCTCCGCTCACTCGGTCGTCCCTCGCACGAGTCGGTCCCTCCCGCCGGTCGGGACCTCCCGCGCGCCAACCGTCGGGTGACTGCCAAAGTGGTGCAGTTCCTGGTGGACTGAAAGGGCGAACCTCGCTGGCGTTTTATCTAGTCGCTGCTGGGCCGCTATCCGAGCGTAGCGAGGATATGCCCAGCAGCGACCGCCAGCGAGGTGAGGGCTTTCACCGACGGTGTGGTGGCGGTTGCGGAGCTGACGTCGATGACACAATCCCATAGCCAGCGAGGTAAGAGCTTTCACGACAGGTGCGGTCACGGTGGCAGGCAGTAACCGAAATAGTCCCAGAGCCAGATGAACAATTGAACAGATGTTCATCTGGCCGACGAGAGTTGTTTCTCCTACGAACTCCAAACTCGACGAAACGACCGTCTATTCCAGCATCTCGGCGGCTTCGTCCAGCGAGATAGCCCCGGCGTCCATCGCCCCGAGCACGTCCCGGACGGCCTGTCCGTCGTCCTCGTCGTCCGTCGCGGCCAGGTCATCGATAGTCTCGGCGTCCTCGCTCTCCAGGGCCAGTTCCTTCTTCACCCGGTAGTTCCCGCCGTCGGTCTGGTGAACCTTGTCCGGGTGGAAGAAGTACCAGTCCTCGCGGTCGAACCGGACGCCGATGCGGGGGGTCGCCCCGAAGTTCTTCGCGAAGACGTGGACCAGGGCGTAGACCTCCTCGTTGTCCAGGTAGATGGGGTCGCCGTTCGAGGACTTGGCCTCGATTGCGTAGAAGTTGTCGCCGTTGCCCGCCAGCACGTCCGGCAGTTCGCGGTCGGTGGCGCTGCCGCTGGAGGGGGCTCGCATCACGGCGAAGCCCGCCTCGTCGAGTCGGTTGACGAGCTCGCGCTCCCGGCGGTCCCCCTTCGTGTTCGCGCCTGCCATCACCCCACCGTCGTCGGCCGGTCGGCATAAAGTGGCGGCAGGGAGTGGAAGTAAAGCCGATCGACCGCCGGCGGTCGAGCGGCTCAGCCGAACAGCAACAGGACGGCGGTGTAGCCCACGACGCCGGCCAGGAAGGCCGGCAGGCGTGACTCCCTGGCGGCGGGTAGCTCGGTCTTCATCACGTTCAGGACGATGCCACCGACGAGAAAGGCGTAGGCGATCGCCGGGCCGAGCAGGCCGAACGAGACCAGGTGGCCGAGGGCGGTCCCGAGGATGACGCCGGCGGCGAGGAGCCACCGACCGACGTCGTGAAAGAGGGCCTCGTCGTGCTCCCGGAGGTCGTAGTCGGTTCCCAGGAGGTGCAACCCCATCGCCACGGCGAAGGCGCCCCGGTGGTGGGCCAGCACGTTCGGGTACACCAGGAGGTAGCCGATGAGCACGTCGTAGACGAGAAAGCCAGCGAGGTGGACCGCGAAGCCCGGCGTGCCGTGCCACTCGCCGCTTTCGCTGCCGGTCCCGTCTCCGTCATCGCTTCTGTCCCTGTCACCGCCTCCGTTTCCGTCACCGTCCCCGACGTACACTTCGACGAGGTGGTCCAGGCCGTAGTAGACGACGAAGCCGACCATCGTCAGCAGGAACACGTCGCCGGTGACCGTCACGAGGGGGTGGCCCTCGGCGGCGAGGCGCTCGCCGACGACCCGGAGCGCCGGGAGCGCCTCGACGAAGACGTAGGCGACGGCGGCGCCGCCGGCCGTCGAGAGCACCCAGTGGGGCGAATCGAGCGTGTCGAGCAGCCGGGACCCGAAGACGTGGACCAGCGCGATGCCGAGGGCGGCGATAGTCGCCACGCTCGTCACCGCCGGCGGAACGAGGGCAGTCATCGCCCTAGTCGACGCGTGCCACTGCCTCGATTTCGACGAGCATCGCGGGGTCGATCAGCCGCTCGACCTGGACCATCGACGTGGCCGGCCGGACGTCGCCGAACGCTTCCCCGTGGGCCTTGCCGACGGCCTCCCACTCGTCGATGTCGGTGACGTACATCCTGGTTCGAACCACGTCCGAGAGGCTGGCGTCCGCCTCGACCAGTGCCGACTCGAGGTTGGCGATGGCCTGCTGGGTCTGGCGATACGGGTCGCCAGCGGCGACGACGTCACCGGATTCGTCGGTAGCCGTCGTCCCCGAGACGTGAACTTCGTCGCCGACGCGGACTGCTCTCGAGTATCCGACGGCGTCCTCCCACTCGGTGCCCGAAGAAACCCTCGTGCGCTCCATGGAGTCCCATTCGCCCGTTCCACGGTTAGCCCTTCGCCCGGGTGCTTCGCCGCCCCCGTCAGTCTACTGTCGCCGTCACCAGCTGGTACTCGAGTTCGACGGCGTTGTCGGCCGGCGAGAAGTACACCTCCAGCGCCTCGACCGCCGCTTCGTCGATCCGTTCCCGGGTCGTCTCGTCGACGGCGTCGAGCGCGACCATGACCGGTCCCGAGTCGACGGTCATCGAGTGCCAGAACTCCGCCGGCGAGACGGCCGGGTACGGCTGGATACCGCTCTCGAACCGGAGGTCGGTCACCCCGTCGCCGATGCGGTCCCGGACCGCGTCCGGGTTGCCCCACAACGCCGGCGGTGGCGGGGCGTTCGGCTCCGGCGGCAGGTGCTCGACGATCGCTCCGACCATGGCGGCAACGGCGCTTGCCGGCGTCCACGAGGTGAACGCGATGCGTCCGCCGGGCCGGGTCACCCGGAGCAGTTCCGCACCGGCAGCAGCCGGGTCGTCGGCGAAGGCGTGGCCGAGACACGAGAGCGTGACGTCGAAGGCGTCGTCGGCGAACGGGAGGTCCGTGGCGTCTCCCGCCTGCCAGTCGACGTCTATCTCGATCGCCTCGCCTCGCTCGCGCGCCATCTCCAGCATCGCCGGCGTGATGTCCACGCCGGTGACGGTCGCTCCGCGACGTGCCGCGGTCAGCGAGACGTTACCGGTCCCGCACGCCACGTCGAGAACCCGGTCGCCAGCCTCGACCGCACCGGCCTCGACGACCGTCGCCGCCATCGGCAGGAAGGTGTGTGCGAGTATCGAGTACGAGCCGAGCGTCCATTCGTGCTGTACGTCTTCCGTCGATCTCGTGTGTGCGTCGGTCACGGTCGGATCACTGCCGCTCTCGTGTCTGCTGTCGGTCGGTCGATCCGTCCTCGGCCGTCGTCGCGACCGAGCGCCACGGTCGGGGAACGAACAGCGGAACGTCCGCCTGGTACCGCCTGTACCGGTCGCCGAACGCCGCAACCATGTCTCGCTGTTCGAGCGTCACGCCGACCAGGATGTAGACGGTCATCCCGGCGGTGAACAGGAGGTGGCCGACGCTCATCCGGGGCGTCACCCAGAACGCGACCAGGAACCCGGCCATGATCGGGTGGCGGATGAACCGGTAGGCCGCCGGCGTCTCGAAGCCGATCGGGTCCAGGTCGCGGCCGTCGCGGTAGGCCCTGACCTGTCTGAGTCCCATAAGGTCGTCGCCGTCGATCATCTCCGTGGAGGCGAACATGAAGCCCCAGCCCCCGAGGTAGACGGCCCAGAGGACCGGCTCCAGGACGCCGCCGACGCTCCAGACGACTTCTGGGAGGGGGCGCCAGGCCCACATCAGGACGACGAGCGTCAGGCTCGCCAGCAGCACGTACGTGCTCCGCTCTATCGGTTCGGGAACTATCCGCGTCCACCGCTGCTTTAACCACTGCCGGGCCATCAGGCTGTGCTGGAGGGCGAACAGGCCGACCAGCGCCAGGTTCACGACGAGCGGGTCGCCAACCGAGTGGGTGACGCCGGAATCGACGGTCTTCGGCACTACTGCGTTGGCGAGAAAGCCGACGGCGTACGCGACTGTCGCCAGGGCAAAGAGGTACGCCCCGACGCCGTAGGCGAAGGCCGCATAGCGGCGCAGTGGACGGTCGGTCACCGTCAGTGCACCTCCTCGAAACCGTCGACTATCTCGCGGAACGAGTCGAGGTCGTGGGCTTTCAGCGTCTCCGTGGTGACGTTTCCGGACTGACCGAGTGAGAGGACTGCACGAGCAGCGGTCTCGTCGTCCGGGAAGTCCGCGACCAGGACGCCGTCGTACCGCCCCATCACGACGAAGAACTCCCGCAGTTCGCCGCCGAGCGACTCGATCGTGTCGATGGCCTCCTCGGTCCGCTCTGGACTCTTCGCTACGTTCTCGATGCCGGTTCTGGTGAATCTGGTCAGGATGACGTACGTGGGCATGGCTTGGTTACTCCACCTCGGATTGCTCCGGCGGGCCGGTGGACGACCCGTGGAGGGCGCGTTCGCGGGTCTGCCGGTACTCCTCGGGGTCCGCGACTCGGATTCGAGCCCGGCCGAAGACGAAGACTGGCCGGGCCGGCGTCGGAACGTCGCCGATAGTCGGGTTCGATTCGAGTCTGACCGGCTTGCCGAGGGACTGATCGTCGAGTACCGCCTCCGAGTCGTCGACGAAGAAGACCTCCTCCGGCATGACGACGGCGTCGTGGTCGGTCGCAGAGGTGAACGACAGTCGAACGTCTCCCATCCCCAGGAATCGCTTCGCTATCCACTCGCGCAGACGTAGTAGCGGAGCGGGCCTCCAGGTCCAGAGCGGCAGTGCCGCACTCACTGCGTTCAATCCCCGGAGAAGCGTCGGCGCCGTCATCGACATCGTCCACGTCAGGCGCGGCTCGGCCATCTCGACCTGCAGGTCGCTCGGACCGGTCCAGGTGACGGTTACGTCGGTGAGCGCTGCCCGCTCGAGCGTCGGTTTCCAGTACCGTGGACAGGTCGCTTCGAGGACAGGTCCGTCACTGTACATCGACCACTCGCCCTCGGGCGTCCGGTGCCAGACCGACACCCACGGGACGAAGTCGGTCTGGGGCCAGACACGCAGCCCGAGGAGGTGGCCCGACGAGAACGGGAGTTCCAGCGCGGCGAAGCCGCGGACGTGCTCGTGGCCGGCCCACGGCGACGGGGTCGTGCGAGGCTCGATCGCTCCTGCCTTGCTCGCTAGGTCCATCGGTTCCCTCCACTCGTCCGAATCGGGTCTGCAGTCACGCGTCTCAGTCCGTCTCGAACCCGTACGCCGCCGACAGACGTGTATATTCCCGGTGAAATACTTTCACGGCGTGAAAGGCGGGGAAGCAAGCGCGATACTGCGGCCGGTCAGCTTACGAGCGCGTCGGCTTCCTCGACCGGTCGCGCCTCGTCTCGGTACCGTTCGAACACCGACTCGGCCCACTCGCGGGCCGCCGGCGAGTCGGTGTCGACGCCCGCCTTGAGGACGTTCGTCTCGGCGTCGTGACAGCAGATGCCGACGCGGTCGTCGTAGATGCCCAGGCCACACGTGTCGGCATCGGGAAGCCCGTCGTGGACGAGCGTCGTGCAGTTGTCGCAGGCTGATGCCTCGGCAATTTTCTCCGGGTTCCAGGCCACGATCCGCTCCAGGACGTCCGGCGCGTACACGAACTCGAACTCCATTCCGTCGAGGATGGCCCGGCACGCGGCCTCGAGATTACCCGATTTCACGATCGTCGAACCGAACCCCCGCATCGTCTCGGACCCCTCGATGAGGTCCGTCACGCGCTGGACCGGTTCGTACGGATACCCCGGACCGGGATACGAGACGACCGCGTCCTCGAGCAGGTCGATCGAGAACCCCTCCATCTCCCGGGGGAACCACTGCCAGACGTCCCGGAGCGTCCGCTCGGTTTCCATCGCGTCACGGAGTTCGCCAAACCGCTCGGCGACGAATCTCCCGAGCGGCGTCGCCTCGTACGTCTGTCCGGCACGGACGACCCACTCGCGGTCCGTGAAGTCGGAGAGAATCCGCCCGATAGTTGGCGAGGACGCTCCCGTCGCTTCCCGCAGTCCCTTCCGGTCGCGTGGCTTCGCTGCGAGCGCCGCGAGGACGCCGACGCGGTGTTCCGAACGAGCGAGGAAGTCGATCTCCGCGAGAGCCGCCCCGTCAGAGCCCGACCCGGGTGTTGTCATAGCTGACGTACGCGTTCAGCGACAATATTCTTGCGTGACGGCCGGTAGTGACTGTCCCCTTCGAACGTACGCGATACCTGCCGGTCGCTCTCGCGAACGCCTTTCCCCGTGCCGGCCGTTACCGTCTGACATGGGAGAACACTCCGAGACAGCCGGACAGACCTCGGATTCGCGCGACGAACTCCGGACGATGTCGTTCCGTCTCCGGGAGATCCAGCACCTGCTCGCGATGCGGGTCGCCCAGGAGAACCGCCGGCTCGAGGCCGAGGGCTTAGAGCCAGTGGAAGACCCGCCGTTCGTCGAGCGTCACCACCGGGGCAGGCAGGCCGAGAAGTAGCTCCGACCGTCCATCGAACTGGATCGATCGAACGTCCGGGCCAGACGTCGCGTAAGTAAGACCGCCGTATTCCCGGCCAGAGCCGGCCTCGCCAGTAGTACGTTCTGCTTGACAGTGCAGGCACCGTCGTAAGCTCGGCGTGCCGGTGAACGATTGAGCCGCTTAAACCCGTCATCAGCGGAGGGGACCGACGGGCGCGACTAGCCGCCCCACGAGCAACCTATGAGTTCCCACTCCCGCGTTCCGACAGACGAACAGCCGACAGACCGCCGGAGGGCAGATGAATGAGACGCACCGCTGTCCTGGTGGTCGCCCTCCTCACCGTGACCAGCGTCGCGACGCTCGGCGTCGGCGCCGTTCCCGGCCAGTCCGGCTCCGGCGGGTCCGCGGCCCCGCTCCAGGTCGACGGTGAGACAGATGGCCTCTCGGAGGACGAGCGTGAGGCAGCGACAGCAGGTGCCCAGGCCGGCGCCGACCTGGTCCAGGAGCAAGGCGTCAACGTGACCCAGTCGCAGGTCCAGGCCGCCGTCGACGGCGCGGTCAGCGCCGCCGCTGCCCAGCAGCAGGAGGCATCCGTCGAGCAGATACAGGCCGCAGCGAAGGGCGCGGCCCACGGCACGCTCCTGCAGGCACAGACCGTCGACGTCGACCAGGTCCAGGCCGGCGTCTTCGGCGGTGCGGCCGGCGCGCTAACCCAGAGTCAGGAGGCGACGGTCACGCAGCTCCAGAGCGCTAGCTTCGGCGCCGCCCACGGCGCTGTCGCTCAGCACCAGGACGCTGACGTCGACCAGATCCAGGCCGCAGCCATCGGCGGGTCCGCCGGCGCGACGCAGGCCGCGACCCAGCGCCAGGACGTCAGCGTCACGCAGATCCAGCAGGCCGCACAGGGTGGCGCGACCGGATCGCTGGCCCAGACCCAGGACGTTACCGTCCAGCAGATCCAGGCCGCAGCCCTCGGTGCGTCGCAGGCTGCCGCTGGCAGCGACCAGGGCGACAACCCGAAGAAGGTCCAGGAAGCCGCAATCGGCGGCGCCACGGGTGCCATTCTCCAGGCCCAGGCCGCGTCGGTGAGCCAGATCCAGGCAGCCGCCTTCGGCGCCTGTAGCGGCGCGCTAACCCAGAGCCAGCAGGCGACCGTCGTCCAGATTCAGCAGGCTGCGCTCGGTGCCTCCCTCGGAGCCATCTCCCAGCAGGACGCCTCCGCCGGTCAGATCCGGTCCGGTGCCAGCCAGGCTGCCGGGCAGGCCCTCACGCAGGTCCAGACTGTCCAGGTCGTCCAGGTCCAGCAGGTGGTTAACGTCGCGGCCGACGCAACCGCCGGTGCGGATGGTGACGGCGACGAGACGCCCACGCCGACACCGACGGCCACGCCGACCGAAACACCGACCGCAACGCCGACTGCGACGCCAACCGAGACGCCGACTGCGACGCCAACCGAGACGCCGACTGCGACGCCAACCGAGACACCGACCGAGACGCCGACCGAGACGCCAACCGAGACGCCGACCGAGACGGCCACACCGACCGCAACGCCAACGGTGACGCCGACTGAGACGCCAACGGCGACGCCCACCGAGGAGCCTACGCCGGAGCCGACCCCCGAACCGACGCCAGAGCCAACGCCTGAACCGACGCCTGAACCCACACCTGAACCGGCACAGAACAATCAGACCGCGTAGACCGCTGTAACCCAGCGAACCGGCCGCTTTCTTTCTCAGCTACGTTCGAAGCGGCCGAACCGGGCCTGTTCGTGTTCCCGGTCGGCCAGCACGTCCCGCACCTCGGCGTAGTCGTCGGGCTCCTCGCCGGTCATCGCCGCGAACTCCTCGCGGTGGGTCTTCGAGTGCATCTTGATGCCCAGGCCCTCCGGTCCCTTGCCTATCATCCGGCCACAGACCTGGCACTCCACTCTCACGAGACGCCCTCCATCGATAGCAAATCCATGTCGGTCTGCCAGTTTATATCTCCCGGCTCTCTGGAGTGTGCGCTGTTCGAGGGAGACAAAATCAGTTCACTGTCGCACACGGTACGTTCGACCACCGGTCCGCTGACCCAGTAACTGCTGTCCTTCGTGGTAGATGCTTCGGCGTTTGCTTCTCGACTGCCAGATTCCCCTGGAGCACTCGCTATTTACTCATTACTCGGGCCGCTTTCACGGGTAACGAGTAGGCTTACTCCTGAATCACTAACAATTTTACTTCGTTATCCCGTAGGATCGAAATCCCGTATGGGTCACAGACACGTCCGTATCGTCGGAGGCGACGACTCGATGGACGTCAGCCTCTCCGACCGCCTCGCAGGCGACTCTCGGACGTACTCGGTCAGCGACGGCACCTTCCCGTCGCCGCCAGAGGGACTCGATGCTGTCGATTGCATCGTTACCGTTCACGATCCGCCGGCCGACGACGCAATCGACGTCCTGCGTTCGGTCCGAGACGAGCGGCCCGACCTACCGGTCGTCGTGTACGCCGTCGAGAGCTCAGAATCGCTGGCGGTGCGAGCTGTGAACGGCGGGGCCAGTCGGTACGTTCGGGCAGGCGATTACGACGAGGTGGGACCCCGCCTCTCGGCTGCGGTGGAAGCCGTGTTCGACGAATCGGAGGCGACCGGAACCGGCGCGGAGCGCGACCCGGGTCTGGACGAGATCCTTCGACGCCTTCCGACTCCCGCGTTCGCCATCGACGACACTCACGCCGTCACTCACTGGAATAACGCCTGTGAAGAACTGCTCGAGCACGACGCCGACGAAATCGTCGGAACGACCAATCCGTTCAAGGCGTTCTACGACGAACCGCGTCCGGTTCTCGCGGACCTCGTGCTAGACGGCAGTGACCCGGCGGAGATCTCGGAGTGGTACGACGATTGGGCAGAAAGCCAGTACATCGACGATGCCGTCGTCGGTGAGGATTACTTTCCCGACCACGACGTCTGGCTGCGGTTTGCGGCGACCCCCATCGAGGACGAGACCGGCGAGGTCGTCGCCGCCGTCGAGACGCTCGAGGACATCACCCTGCGCAAGAAGCGGGAGGCCAAACTCCGCGAATTCAAGGAGGCGGTCGACCAGAGCGGCACTGCCGTCGTGATCACGGACGCGACGGGCGACATCGAGTACGTCAACCCGGCGTTCGAATCGCAGACCGGCTACGAGGGAGACGAGGTGATCGGCCGGTCGGCGAGCGTGCTACGTTCCGACCGCTTCGACGAGACACAGTACGACGAATTCTGGAAGACGATCGAAGCTGGCGACGTGTGGGAGAGCGTCATCGTCAACGAGCGAAAGGACGGAACGGAGTACCACGCGAAGCAGACGGTATCCCCCGTGTGGAACGAAGACGGGTCTCTCGCCCAGCTCGTGGCGATCGAGTCGGACGTAACCGGTCGCATCCAACAGAGCCAGCAGATCCAGGTACAAAACAGGATCCTCCGCCACAACCTTCGCAACGCCCTGGCGGTCGTCGTCGGCCGAGCGGAGACGGCGCTCTCCCGCGTCGAGGCCGACGAGGCCAGGGATGACCTCGAAACCATCCTGGACGTGGCTCGGGACCTCGAGACTGTGAGCGAGAAAGCTGCTCACATCGAGCCGTCGGCGGACGTCTCGGATACCGACCTCGGTCCGGTGGACCTCGCGGCGATCCTCCGAAGAGAGCAGAACGCGTTCCGGTCGTCGTACCCGGACGTGTCGCTCACAGTCGACGTCCCGGACGACCTCTCCGTTCTCGCCCACGACCTCCTGTCGACAGCCGTCCACGAGGTCGTGGAAAACGCGGTCGAACACAACGAGCCGGACGGTCTCGAGGTGTCCCTGTCAGCGCGTCCGGACGGGTCGGACAAGGTCGAACTTCGAATTGCGGACATGGGCTCCGGCATTCCCGAGTCGGAGCTCGAGGTCATCGAAGCGGGTACGGAAACGCCGCTAGCCCACGGGAGCGGACTCGGGCTCTGGCTCGTCAACTGGATCGTCACCAGTTCCGGTGGTGACTTGACGGTCTCCGACCGGGATGGCGGTGGTAGCGTCGTTCGGATCCGGCTCTCGCGAGCTTCGGAAGACTAAGACGGGGCGGTTTACCGACTAGCGCCGTCGGAGACTCACGTCCCGTGCTGCCAGGAGTCCATGTACTCCGCCTGCTCGCTCGTCAGGTCGTCGATGGCGATGCCCTCCGCCTCGAGTTTGATCTCGGCGACTTCCCTGTCTAACTCGTCAGGCACGTCGTGGACGCCGGCCTCGTACCCCTCGCCGTGCTCGACCAGTTCCCGCACACAGACCGCCTGGACGCCGAAGGACTGGTCCATCACCTCGACCGGGTGGCCCAGAGAGACCGGCGTCGCCAGGTTGACGAGGCGACCTTCGGCCAGCACGTTCAGCCGTCGGCCGTCGGGCATCTCGTAGGCCTGGACGCCGTCGCGGGCCTCGTAGGTGTCGGCGGCCTTCGCTTCGAGGGCATCGAGGTCGATTTCGATGTCGAAGTGCCCTGCGTTGGCGAGAAGGACGCCGTCCTGCATGACGTCGAAGTGCTCGTCGACGATGACGTCGCGGTTCCCGGTCGTAGTGATGAAGACGTCGCCGACGGCGGCCGCGTCGGCCATGGGCATCACGTCGTAGCCCTCCATGTGGGCCTCCAGGGCACGGCGGGGCTCGACCTCCGTCACGACGACGTCGGCGTTCTGGCCCGAGGCCTTTTTGGCGACGCCCTTGCCGCAGTGGCCGAAGCCGGCGACGACCACCGTTTTACCGGCCCACGAGAGGTTGGTCGTCATGGCGATCGACGCGAGGGAGGACTCGCCGGTGCCGTGGACGTTGTCGAACAGCCGCTTCATCGGCGTGTCGTTGACGGCGAACATCGGGTACTCGAGAGCGCCGTCCTCGGCCATCGCCCGGAGACGGTGGACGCCCGTGGTGGTCTCCTCGCAACCCCCGACGATGGAGTCGATGAGTTCGGGGTACTCCTCGTGGATCAGGAAGACGAGGTCGCCGCCGTCGTCCACAGTAATCGTGGGGTCGTGGTCCACGACGGCGTGCATGGCGTCGTAGTAGCCCTCGTCGTCGACGCCTCGCTCGGCGTAGGAGGTGACACCCTCCACGGCGTCGAGGGCGGCGCTGACGTCGTCGTGGGTCGAGAGGGGGTTACAGCCGGTGATCGCCACCTCGGCCCCGCCCGCGGCGAGGACCTCGGTGAGGACGGCGGTCTTGGCCTCGACGTGCATGGCCATGCCGATGGTCTCGCCGGCGAAGGGCTGGTTCGCCTCGAACTCCGCTTCGAGGGACGTCATGATGGGCATGTGCTGGCGGGCCCAGTCCATCTTCCGGCGGCCGGCGTCCCGTGCCTGGTCGGCGTCGGGGAGCCGGTCGCTGATGGGTGCAGTCATGGACGCGAAAAGGGAGAGCGGGGGGAAAACCCTACCGAAGCGGTGCTGCCGCGGTCAGGAGTCGGTGCCCTACTGACCGCCAGCGTGGTCCGGCGGGCCGCCTCCGCCGTTATCCCCGTTGCCGCCAGCCTGGTCCGGTGGTCCCTGGTCACCGCCTGGGCCCTGCGAACTGTTCGTCGGCGGGCCCTGCGTGACGTTGTCCGGCGGCCCCTGAGTCATATTCGTCGGCGGCCCGGCGTGGTCCGGGATCATGTCGGCTGCCGGGTTGTTCGCCAGGACGAAGTTGGCGACGGCGATACCGAACGGTCCCTCGGTGCCGTTCTCCTGGAGGTCCGCGACGAACGCCGACACAAGCAGACCGAACGCGTCATCGCTGTTTTGGCTCTCGTTCAACGTCTCATTGCCTTCTGACTCGTTCAGGTCGGTTTCGTTGTCAGTCGTTTCGTTGTCGTCGGCGTCGTCTTCAGTCGTCTCGGTGTCGTCCGTAGAGTCGCCGTCGTCTGCGGCGACCGCCATCGTGCCCGCGCCTGCCGTCATCGACAGGACCAGCACGAGTGCCATCAGGACTGACGTGAGTGTGCTTCGTCGCATAGCTACGAGAAGCGCTGAATCGACGATAAACCCCCTTCGCAGTTCAGTCCGTTCACCGATCGTTCAATTGCCGCCTCGGCCGGAGAGCAACGGCGAGAACGTTTAGAAACGGTTCTCCTCGTTTACTTTCCAGTTTGTTTCTGGAAACGAACGCCGATCACGCCGTTGCGCGGTCGACCAGCGCCGCCGCTCGCTCGCTGGCCCTGGCTCGCGTCGCCGCCAGGTCCATCGTCCGGAGTTCGCGGTCTTCCATGAGCACCTGTCCGTCACAGACCGTGTGGCGGACGTCGCTGCCCCGGGCGGCGTAGGCCAGGTGGCTCACGAGGTCGTGTTGCGGGGTGAGGTGGGGGACCTCCAGGTCGACGACGGCCAGGTCGGCGTTGGCACCGGACTCGACCCGGCCGCTGTCGAATCCCAGGGCCCTCGCGCTGCCCTCGGTGGCCATCCGGACAGCCGCTTGGGCGGGGACGGCGCTCGCGTCGTCGGCTGCCAGCTTGCCGATCATGGCGGCGTCCCGTAGTTCGTCGAACATGTCGAGGTCGTTGTTCGAGGCGGCGCCGTCGGTGCCGATGCCGACGTTGACGCCCGCGTCGAGGAGTTTCTGGACCGGTGCCATCCCGCTGGCCAACTTCATGTTCGACGCCGGGCAGTGAATGACGCTCGTTCCGGAATCCGCGAGGAGGTCGATTTCCGTCTCGTCGAGGTGGACGCCGTGGGCGACGAACGAGTCCTCGGCCAGCACTCCGAGGTCCTCGGCGTACTCGAGGGGTCGCTCGCCGCGCTCCTCGACGATGGGGTCGACCTCGTCGGTGGTCTCGTTGGCGTGGACGTGGACCGGAATGTTCTCCTTGCGAGCGGTGGGGACGTATTCGCGGTAGTACGCCTCGTCGACGGTGGTCAGGCTGTGGGGCGTCAGCATCGTTCTGACGCGGCCATCGGCGGCCCCGTCGTAGGCTCGGGCGAAGTTTAGCCCCTCGTCGAAGTCGTCGTGGGCGGCCGCCTCGTCCTTGCCGACGGTGATACAGCCGTGGCCCAGTCGGGCCCGCATCCCCGTCTCGTCGACGACCTCGGCGACCTGGTCCATCTCGAAGTACATGTCCGCGAAGGCCGTCGTCCCCGAGCGGATCATCTCGGCGATGCCCAGCCTGGCGCCGGCGGCGACGTCACCGGGCTGGAGGGCCGACTCGACCGGCCAGATGTCCTCCTGGAGCCAGTCGGAAAGCGGCTTGTCGTCGGCGTAGCCGCGAAAGAGCGTCATGGCGACGTGGGTGTGGGCGTTGACCAGTCCGGGGATGACGAGGCCGCCGCTGGCGTCGAGCGTCTCGTCGCCGGCGGGGAGGTCTGCGGGGTCGCCCACCGCCTCGATAGTGCCTTCGTGGGCATCGACGAGGACGTCGGCCGCTTCGACGGACGTGTCCGGTCGGAGGACGCGACCGCCCTCGATTCGGAGCGTGCTCATGTCGGAGGATGCCCGCCGGCGAATCTTGAAGGCTCGGGTCTAGGTGAGGACTGGGCCGTCATCGCTAGATGCGCCGTCAAATATACCGCGAACGGCCAGAAAGCCCCGACGGGCTGGACTCGGGGGCCACCCCTGCGCTCCTCACTCGCTCCGCTCGTTGCGGTGCTTGGGGCGTCCACCTTCGTCCAGCCCGTCGCCCCTTTCATCCCCTCCCGTGTCGGCTGACCGGCCAAGCTACGTGGGTGGGACTGAAAGGCGCCTAGCGACCGGGGACTTTCTGACTGTTCGCAGTCGCAGACTTCCCTGAGACCGTCTCAAAAGCAGTCCCGACGTCTCCGATTACACCAGTCCGAGGCCGACGCTGTAGGCCCAGCCCTGTGCTCCGATGGCTGCGATGGCAAGAGCGCCGCCGGCCAGCGCGACGTTCTTCAGGAAGTTCGTCATCTCGCTCTGGACTTCGTCCTCCGGGACGGCCCAGAAGTCGTGCATCGTCAGGGCCGAGACGACGAGGAAGACGGCGAGCGCGATTGCACCGGCGACCGGATAGACCCCGAAGATAACTGCCAGGCCACCGAGAACGAGGACTACACCCGACCCGGCGACGGCCAGTTTGGGAGCCGGCAGGCCCTTGTGCTGGGCGTAGCCGGTCATCTGGTCGAGTTGCATGAAGTGGTTCAGGCCGTTGAACGCCATGACGGCGCCGAACAGGACGCGGCCGACGAGCAAGAGGATGGCTGCCGTCTCGGTGACTGCCATCAGGCGACCACCTCCCCTGGCGTCGGTGGACTGGTCGTCCGCACGGTACTGTGCCGACAGTCGAAACGCGCTGTAGGTAACATTGCGTTACTTGGTTCGTACCGGAACTGATATACCTGTTTGGCGACATAGCAGTCACCAGATAACGCCGATGTCATCGACCTCTAACGAAGTTGAAGTGAGTGCCGAGACGGAGGAAGCGGCCTGTTCGGTCGTCGAAGCCGTGGAGTTGATCGGCTCGGAGTGGCGACTCGTCGTGCTCCACGCGCTGGAGGACGGCGAGCAGCGGTTCAACGAACTCAAGCGGTCGACGGACGCCAGTTCCCGAACGCTCTCGAGGGTCCTCGACGACCTCGAAGACGCGGGGCTCGTCGACCGTCGCGTCGAGGACCGACCCCTGGCGACGTACTACAGCCTGACCGAGAAGGGCGAGGGGCTCTGTCCGGTGTTTTCGGAGATCGAGGACTGGGCCGACGAGTGGCTCTGAGCTAGAACGGGAGACCGAGAAGCGCCTCCGTTCCGCCGACACCGGAGGTGGCCCTGACGTAGATGAGGGCCATCAGTATCGAGTTGTGCAGGCCGTGGAGCAACGCAGGGACGACGAGATTTTTCGTGTACTCGTAGACCGCGCCGAAGACGATACTCGGGAAAAAGAGGATGGCGATGGTCGTCAGCCGAGCGCTCAGACCGCCGGACAGCGCCGTCACGTGAACGGCGGCAAACAGCGCCGCTGTGATCAGGATCGCCGGGGCCGCAGAAAACGTTTCCCGGAGACGGCCCTGGACGATCCCCCGGTAGAGCAACTCCTCGCTCGGCCCGACGACGAGGAACATGGCGACGATGAGCGGCGGAACGATCTGTGGGGTCCGGCTGGCGGCCTCGGCCGTCTGGTTCGGTGCCGCCTCGACGCCGAGGAACCGGACGACCATCGAGACGGCGATCAAGATGCCGAACAGGACGACGTATCCCCCGAGGACGACACCGATTTCCCGGAGCGACGGGAATCGGACGCCGAGATACGACCGGATCCAATCCCAGTCTGGCGTCCGTCGCCAGAGGTAGCCCAGCGCGACGCCGCCGAAGGCGACGTACTGTGCGAGGATCAGCAGGCCGGCGAGTGCAACCAGGAACGGGAGTTGTACGACCCCGAGCACCCCGACCCAGGCCACACTCAACACGGCCGCGACGACCGGTCCCAGTATTCCCAGGCCGCAGGCGACGCCGACGGCCCGGGCTGGCGAGTTCTCGTCTCCGAGTGACTGCCGAACGCGCTCCATTCGGTCGGTCATTCGGCTACACCCACGGCCCTCCGGTCCAAGAGTGTTGGTGTCGAGGGCGTCTCTCCAGCCCGACGGCCAGCGCACAGTGCCAGTCGTCGGCCGTCGAACTGTCGCCGCTCGAACGCCGGGGGCCCCGCACGAGGTCCGTCAGGCTAGCGTCGGCTGACTGCCAGTGCGAACCCACCGAGGAGGGACAGCAGGATACCCACCGGCGTCTGGAGGAGGGTCCGCAGCGTCGATTCGGACGCTCCCTGTATCACACGATAGGTGTCTCCCCGGTACCTGACGTACTCGGGTGGCATCGGCGGTGGGGTACCGTAGGAGTGTACGGTGCCGTCCAGGGCGTCACGGAACGTCTGCTGCTCGGCCTCGGTCAGGTTCTCGAACCGTTCGACCGGGTCGTCGTCGGGGGCCTCCTCGGGGCCGTCGACGCTCACCCCGAACTGTGGCTCCGGCGGCGTCGTGACGACCAGCCCCACCCCGACGAGGACGAGTATCAGCGACCCGAGCGTACGGCGTTTCATACCTCGGACAATCCGTCGTCCTGGCAAGTGTCTTGTGGGGAAAAAGTCCCGTCTGTTGTCGACTCTGCGTCCTCGGGCTCTCGGCCGACGCCGAGGGAAAGACAGTTGTCTCGGGAGTCCGACCCCCAGACATGCGCATCGCCCTGCCCAACAAGGGCCGCCTCCACGAGCCGGCCGTCGATCTCCTGGAGCGGGCCGGCCTCCACCTGGTGGACGGCGCGGACCGCAAACTCTACGCCGACACCGTCGACTCCGAGGTCTCTGTCCTGTTCGCTCGGGCGGCGGACATCCCCGAGTACGTCGCCGACGGCGCCGCTGACGTGGGGATCACGGGACTGGACCAGGCCCGCGAAGCCGGCCACGACCTCGTCGACCTGCTGGACCTGGAGTTCGGGAACTGCCGCCTCGTGCTCGCTGCTCCCGAGGAGTCGGGCGTCGAATCGGTGGGCGACCTGGCGGGGGGCACCGTCGCCACGGAGTTTCCCCGGATCACCCGGGACTACTTCGACGACGTGGGCGTCGACGTCGAAATCGCGGAGGTATCCGGGGCGACGGAACTCACGCCGCACGTCGACATCGCCGACGCCATCGTCGACATCACGTCGACAGGGACGACACTCCGGATGAACCGGCTCGGAATCGTAGACGAGGTGCTCCAGAGCTCGGTCCGCCTCTTTGCTCGCCCGGACGTGGCCGACGATCCGAAGGTCGAACAGGTCGAGATGGCGTTGCGGTCTGTGCTGGCCGCCGAGGACCGACGCTACCTGATGATGAACGTGCCCGAAGACCGGCTGGAGGAGGTCGAAGAAGTCATTCCGGGGATGGGCGGCCCCACCGTCATGGACATCGCCGGTGGCGAGATGGTGGCCGTCCACGCCGTCGTCGACGAACGTCGGGTGTTCGAGACCATCGCCGACTGCAAGGACGTCGGCGCTTCGGACATCCTCGTCACCGAGATCGAACGTCTCGTCGAGTAGTTACCCTCCTCGCCGGTCGTCTTCGCCGTTTTCCCCGTCTTTCCACTCGCCCTCCATGTCTTCGTCGTACAGTTCGCCCTTGGCTTTGCGTTCGATCGGCCAGACGGCGATGCCCACGATGACGAGGTACGCGAGGCCGACGACGGCGATGACGGCCAGGCCGGGGACGTCGCCGATATTGGCCGCCTCGATGGCGGGTTCGCCACCGGCGAAGGCGGTAAGCCGGACGACCCAGGCCGCCAGCAGGACCAGCAACAGCGGGAGGTACACCCGCCGAAGTCGGCGGTCGTAGGCTTCGAGGTACGATATCTTGACGGCCGGCCGTCGGAGATCCTCGCTCAGCTCGCGCCGCCAATCGGGGTCTTCCAGGTCCGTCCTGGGGTCGAGCAACGGCGCGAGCAGGTTCTCTTCGAGGACTCGCACCCGGGCTCGCCAGACGTCGTAGAACCGGTATCGGCGCGTCTCGACGAGGTGGAAGACGGCCAACGTCGCCATCCCCAGCAGGAGGATGTAGTGTGGATTGTCAGGGCTGGAGAACACCCAGGTGAGGATGGCGGCGACGATGGTCACGGCCCACTTGGTCGTCTCGTCGAGTCGCGTGGCCCAGCTGTTCATCCGGTCGAGTTCGCCACGGTAGTAGTGGCCCAGGAGCGTGCTGCCTTCGCTACCCTCCCGGCCCAGGTCCGCGCCAAGGTTCCGGCGGTCGTCCCGGTCGCTGCTCATAGTTGGCACTCTCGTGGCCGCAGGGGAGACGGTTCGGCCGGAAGACGAAGGCACGGGTGTCGGCACCTCGCACCCCTCCCCGGCACCGTCGCAGTCCGGCGGTCGTGCGAAAGACTCTAGACACCGGCGTGCTACCCCCTTTCCATGGACAGGGCTGGCGAGCGTTCGACTTCGGTCCAGGTGGACGCCGGGTGGTGGGAATGAACACCTCTCACGAGGTCCACGTCGGTGACGCCCGCCAACTTCCCTGCGACGACGAGTCGGTCGAACTGGTCGTCACCTCGCCGCCCTACCCGATGATCGACCTCTGGGACGACCTCTTCGCCGACCTCTCGACCGACGCCGCCGTGGCCCTGGAATCGGGTGACGGCGAGGCCGCCTTCGACGCGATGCACGCCGTCCTCGACGAGGTCTGGGCGGAAGTCGCGCGAGTCCTCGCGCCGGGCGGCATCGCCTGCGTCAACGTCGGCGACGCCACCCGGACCGTGGACGACTCGTTTCGCGTGTATCCCAACCACGTCAGAGTCACCGAGGCCTTCGAGTCCCTGGGATTCGAGCCGCTCCCCGACGTCCTCTGGCACAAGCCCGCCAACTCCGCCGCGAAGTTCATGGGCTCGGGAATGTTGCCGCCGAACGCCTACGTCACCCTGGAACACGAGTACGTCCTCGTCTTCCGGAAGGGTGGCAAGCGGAGCTTCGAGCCGGGGGCCCGGCGGCGCTACGAGAGCGCCTTCTTCTGGGAGGAGCGCAATCGGTGGTTCACGGACCTCTGGACTGACGTGAACGGCCGGCTGCAGGACCTGGCCGACGACGACCTGCGGGAGCGGTCGGCGGCGTTTCCCTTCGAACTGCCCTACCGGCTGGTCAACATGTACTCGGTCTACGGCGACACGGTGCTGGACCCGTTCTGGGGCACCGGAACCACGAGCCTCGCTACGATGGTCGCCGGCCGGAATTCGGTAGGGGTGGAACTCGACGGGGAGTTCACCGGGCACTTCGACGAGCGGGTGGAGGAGGTGCCGGAGATGTCCCGGGAGGTGGTCGACGAGCGGCTGGCACGGCATCGGGAGTTCGTCGAGGATCGACGGGCGGCCGGCGACTCGCTCGACTACGAGGCGACGCACTACGACACACCTGTCCGGACGAAACAGGAGCGAGACGTCAGGTTCTACGTCGCCGAGTCGGTGGAGACGGATGAGAACGGGGTCTATCGAGTGGAACACGTGCCGTACGCCGAGACTGGGGAGTAGCTGTTTTCATCGACGCACCGGGAAAGCCCTCGGTCCGGTGGCTCATAGGCGGCAATGCCGCCCATTCGCATGGTAAGCGGGACCTCTCCGGTCCCGCTCAACTCGAGTCTCGCTCCTGGCGGCCGCTGAGACGGATACCCTCGCTTGGTTCGGGGCGTCGAATCAGCGCGCCACGGCACGTTTCGCTGGACGAGCCCTGGTGGACTGAAAGGGCAGAAAAGTATAACTTCGTGTGCGATAGTATTGATGGTGGGCCTGAACGATAACGATTGTCGAGAGTATCTGTCGAGAGAAATTGACAGTTGTTGGGCAGGCGCATAGGTCAGGCACCTGTTGAGATAAATGGAACGCCGGACATCTCAACATCCGTCATCAGTCGTTCGTCTGATGATGTGCGTCTGCCCATGCTCACCACGGGGATAACTCGTTGTGGGCGGTTGAGTGAAAGATATGATATGAACGGTCCAGATATTGGGGGTCCCCACCCTAATGTCTGAAATCACACAACCGCTCGCTGGGGCCACGAGATGTATCACGGCCCCACATACCCGTGGCAAGCAAGCAGGGCAAACGTACCCAGGCCAGCTCATCCTCGCCACATAGCCAGACATCTCTTCAGCAATTTTGCAACAATGAGGACGAAATTCAGAGAGAACCAGGCGGCTCAGAAGAAGAGATATCCGCTGAAATCAAGTGGGGTTGGTTTGACTGGATATACAGCGTCCAACTTTACTTAGCATACTGTCTGAAAATACTGTTTAGAGAGATTAGGGCGAACATCCTGTTTTCTATCCTTTATGAAAACAAAGGGATAGTCGCGTTTATTATCACAATACTTAGCATATTGAGAGGGCTATTGTAAGTAGTGATTCAGTGTGACCTTTGAATCCGGTACGCAGGGATTTCACCACTTTAGGTTTGTGTAGAGCTTCTGGACTACACAAAGCCGAAGATGTTGTTCAGCGGAATAATGAGAAGCACCGAGAACGCAAAGTGCAGAAGCGTCAGTGCCACAGACGCCCCGAAGCCGAGCTTGTAGCTGAACCGAATCGCCACCAGGTCCCCGAGCAGCGTCACCGGAATCACGACCAAGGCTCCCCACTGCTGGAGGAGGATGCTCGTCAGCGCCGGCACCGGGGCCACGTAGGCGGCCCGCTGGCTGGGGACGTCGCCGAGGAAGAACGTGGCTGCGAGGTGTAGCGTAACCGCGTAGAAGACGCTCGCCAGGAGAAAGGTCACGAGCAGGGCGAGCGGACCGCCACCGGTCGGATTCACACCGGTCTGGAGGAGCATACCGCCGGATTTGCCGGGCCGGGGCTTGTAGCCTACGCTCTCGACCCGTCGTCGGAGTCGGCGTCTCCGTCGCCGCCTGCGTCACCGTCAGGTTCGTTCCCCGGCGGCCGGAGGCTGGAGACGCCGGTCACCTCGAACCGCGCACCGCCGTTCGGGCCCTCGACCGCTGTAACCTCCCAGCCGTGTGCCTCGACGATAGACCGAACGATTGCGAGCCCGAGTCCCGTCCCGCCACCCTCGCTGTAACCCCACTCGAATACTGCCTCGCGGTCGTCCTCCGGGACGCCCGGGCCGTCGTCCGCGACGAAAAAGCCCTGACGGTCCAGGTCCACCAGGGCGCCCTCCGGGTTGGACAGCAGGCCGACGGTCACCGTGGGAGCCGACTCGGCGTGTTCCACGGCGTTCTCCTGAGTCTGCGAAGGAGGGCTCGTCGAACCGTGTTCCACGGCGTTCCGGAACAGGTTCTCGAACACTCGCTGGAGGCGAGGTGGGTCGGCGTCGACCGAGCCAGTGAGGTCGTTCCGGAGCGTCGCGTCCCCGGTGTCGACCGACTCCCAGGCGGCGTCGGCCAGCGACGCCAGGTCGACGGGTTCTGTCTCGGTCGTCGACTGTCCCTGGCGGGCCAGTTCGAGGACGTCGTCGATGATGGTATCCATTCGCCGGTGGCTGTCGGCGATCCGGTCGTGGTGAGGGTCAGGGTCGTCGGCCTCGCGGGCCAGCTCCAGACTGGCGTCGGCGACCTGGAGCGGATTGCGCAGGTCGTGGCTCACGAGGCTGGCGAACCGTTCCAGGCGCTCGTTCTGGCGTTCGAGCTGGACGCGCTGGGTTCGCTGTTCGGTGATGTCGTGGACGAGAAACACGCGGCCGAGGAACCGGTCGCGTCTGCCCGTCAGCGGCGTGACCTCGACCCGAAGGTGTCTCGTCCCCTCGGGCGTGTCGACGACGATCGTTTCAGAGCCGTCCCTGACCCCTTCGAATCGGTCGGAGACGTCCGGGGCCGCCGAGAGGACCGACCGGATGTTGCGGCCGATCACGTCGTCTGCGCCCAGGAGCCGTCTCCCGCGTTCGTTGATCTCGACCACCCGTTTCACGTCGTCGACGACGATGACGGCCGTCCCCATCTCCTCGAGGACCGTGCTTCGTGCGATCGGCGCCACGTTGGCGAAGTCGTACCTGACCACGGCAATCGTGAGCAGGCCGCCCATGACGACGAAGGAGGGCTCGGTCAGTCGGACGCCCAGCGCCACGACGTTGTCGAGGATGCTCGCGACGAGCGAGACCAGGAGACCGAGGGCCACCAGTCCCAGTTGGCGCCGGTAGAGCGACCGCCGCTGGGCTATCCATCCCAGGAGCACGAGGAAGATGAGGACGGCCATCCCCCAGTTGTAGATTGCGTGGACCCAGAAGCCCGGTCCCACGTCGACCGGTACCGCTCCTATCGGGGCGAACGCCGCCGCGGACGAGCCCGGTGCGATATCACCCGCAGACACCTCGCTGATGGGAGCGTATTCGAGAAAGAGGTCGTGATAGTCGTGCGTCCAGACGAGGACGTTCGCCACTACCGGCTCGACGAGCAGCGCGGCCGCCGTCCAGCGCGTCAGGAGGTCCTCCCGCCCGCCGTACTCGAGGATGAGCCAGACGAGCGTCGGAATCACCAGCGTGAGCGGGAGAAAGTGGAGGTGCATCCAGAACACGCTTCCCCCGTAGCCCGGGGTCACCGTCGCCAGGAACAGCGTACCGGACCAGCCGGCGATGGCGAGCATCAGGGCTAGGAGCGGCGTCCCGCCGGGCCGCGACCGTGACCGCCAGGCGAGGACTGCCAGCCCCAGCGATGCAGCGGTCGCGACGAACATCACCACCCCGAACTGCCCGAACATTCCTCTTCTATCCCAAACATGTTAGAGTGGGGTAGTATAAGCTGTTCGGCCGGTTTGCGGCAGGAATGGGGGAGGGGAAGAAGTGCGGGGCGAAAAGGGGAGGGAAGGGCGGCCACGACTTACTTCCCGTCGAGAACCAAACGCGGAAACCGTGAAGATGGAGGTGTACCCGCAATTGTAGTCACACCGCTCCAGGAGAAGGTGAGCGAAGACGCCGCCAGAGCCAGGAGCGTTACTCCAGCAGACCGAGGTCTTCGAGCCGGGAGACGATCTTGTCGACGGCTTCCTCGGCGTCCTCGGGCTGCTTGCCGCCAGTGATCACCAGCTTACCCGAGCCGAACAGCAGCGCCACGACGTCGGGGTCGTCCAGCCGGTAGACCAGGCCGGGGAACTGCTCGGGTTCGTACTCGATGTTTTCGAGGCCCAGCCCGATGGCGATGGCGTTGAGATTCAGGTTCCGGCCCAGGTCGGCAGACGTCACGATGTTCTGGACGATTATCTCCGGGTCTTCGTCCACCTGGATCTGGAGGTCGCGCAGCTTGTCGAAGACGATCCGCAAACTCTGGTGGACGTCGTCCGTGCTCTTGGCCCCCGTACAGACGATCTTGCCCGAGCGGAAGATCAGCGCCGCAGACTTCGGGTCCTGCGTCCGGTAGACCAGCCCCGGAAACTGCTCCGGGTCGTAATCGGCCCCTTCCAGGTCCATCGCCACGCTCTGGAGGTCGAGTTCCTGCCCGATTCCAGTCGAGGCGACGACGTTTTCGATGTTGATGGTTTCCTTGGGGTCAACCATGTCTCGACTTAAAC
>CAZGAX010000050.1:0-23113 GCA_964523745.1 uncultured Halobacteriales archaeon
ACGAGAGGCACTGGCCCTCGCGGCAGGCGTAGGGCAGGTCCCAGCCCTCGTCCTCGCCGGCCTCGAGGAGCGTCTCGTTGTTGGCGACCTCGATGGTCTCGCCCTCCTTGGCGTACTCGATGTCGTAGACTTCGATTTCGTCTTCGGAGATTGCCGACGGGTCGAAGCCGGACTCGGCTTCGCTCTCGCCTTCCTCTTCGAGTTCACCTTCGGCAGCGCCTGCGCCGACGGCACCGACCGCGCCGCCGCCCCCGATCGAGCGGTTCATCGGCTCGGGGAACGCCGTCTCCGGGACCGACTCGGCACGCTGTTCGAGCACCTGCTGGGAGATGTCCTCCGCGGGCTCCCACCCGGTGCCCTTCGAGTAGTGCATCGCGACGACCAGCGCCGTCAGGACGAGGCCGCCGATGACGCCGATGGACGTGAGCTGGACGACCTGGCCCCACCAGGCGCCGACGAGCGCCAGCCAGACCACCAGCGCGGCGCCGAGGAACACCACGTCTCTGTTCATGCTCGCGGCTACGGAACAGTGGCTTTAGTAACTGACGTTTCCCGTCGTTTGCCCGCCGGCGGCGGGATGGTCGGCAGATCCGACCACCTGAAACGTGACGAGCCCGCTTCCGCCGGGCCGTGGGCCCTGCCCCGACCTCGGTCGACCGGAACCACGCAATTTACCACCCAGTCCCACGAGAGAGGGGACATGGACGTACTCGACTTCGAGGACAAACTGGAGCCGCTCGGCGTCGTTCTGGGGACGCTGGTCGTGCTCGGCAGCCTGGGCACGCTGGTCGGCATGCCCTGGCAGACGAACTCCGACGTGGCCGCGGTCCTCGTCCAGCTCGTCGGCATCGCGCTGGCCGTCGCGGTCGGCGTCGTCCTCGTCTGGATTTCGATGGCCGACTGAAATTGGGTTGCGGAGTAGTTCCTGGCTTGCTACCTCGGTGAGTCCGTTAGCCAGGGCTCCCGGACGGCGACCACGCCGGTTTCGAAAACCGTCACCTGGCTGGCGATACGTTCGCGGAGTCTCGAAGAACACTGCGACCGAGACGACGATGAACGGAGCGAAGTCCCGGGAACGTCAGCCCTTGACGGGCATCAGCGCCGACATGAACAGGATCGCGCCGCCGATGAACGTCAGGAAGACCGTCGCCCAGAGGCCCATGCGGCGGGATTCCCAGTTGTGGATGTCGGCCAGTTCGCCCTGGTACGCCTGGTAATACTGGTCGGCCGGGAGAATCTGGACCGAATCGTTGGACACGAAGTGGACGAAGTGGACCCGGTCGTTCAGCGTGACGTTCGCACCGCCCTCGAACTCGATGGTTTCGTTGCCCGGCGCCGGCCAGGTCAGCGTTGCCGCCTCGGCGGTGACACTCCTAACTGTGGCGTCGACCGTTTCGTTCTCGGGGGTGTACTGGAGCGTGTCACCCTGGGAGAACGGGCCGGCGGTGTCGGGCTCCGGCAGGTACTCGCTGAGGAGCTGGCGGGTGCCGTTCGTGTAGAAGACGTACTCCTCACCGCCCTGCGTGGCCGTTTCGTTTTCCACGTCCGGGTCGTTGGCCAGCATCTGCGAGACGTTGAACGACTCGACCAGCGTGAACGAGAAGCCGTCGCTACCGTTCTCGATGGCCACGCGGTACTGGCCGTCGCGGTAGTCGATGGTGTCGTTGGCTGCGAGTTCGGCCGTCGCCACGGCCGAGTCGTTGTACCACGTGAGTTCGCCGGAGTGGGTGATGCCGCCACCGCCTCCGCCGCCGTGGCCGCCACCACCGCCGCCGCCCGCTGAGGCCTCGAGATTCGAGACGTTGTACGTCCGGTCGCCGACCTGGATCTGGTCGCCCTGCGAGTAGGTGGGCCCGTCCAGGTCGACGTGTGGCTTCGTCATCCCGACCTGGATGAACGTGAAGGCGCCCGCCCCCAGCAGGACGAAGATGGCGAAATATATCGCCGCGGCTCGACGTTGCATAATCGGAAGTCCGGAACGGCCGCCTATAACCGTTACCTTTCGCGGAAGGGACGGACGGGGCGCCACCGGCCCTGCTATTCGGTGCCGACGGTGGGCCGGTGGTGGGCCGGTGGTGGGCCGGTGGTGGGCTGGTGGTGGGCCGGTGGTGGGCCGGTCGTGTACCCGGCGTGCAGTAACAATCCTTAGGGCAGCCGGCCGCCGAGGACCGACTATGCGACTCCGGACGGGACTGGTGCTCGCACTAGTCCTCGGAACGCTCGCGGCCGGCGCCGTCGCCGGCTTCACCGCGAGCGACGCCGCCCTCCAGGAGCAGTGGATCAGCGATACAGTCCGGGACAACCGCGTCAATCACCACGCCGTCGGCGTCGGCCCGAACGGCACCGTCGTCGCCCCGATTGCCGCCCTCCAGGGCAGCGGAGACCTCGGGCCACACTCCTGTACGCTGGCTCGCCTCGACGCCGACTCCGGCGCCGTCCAGTGGCGGGCCGGCGTCCCCGCGGCGAACTGCACCACCCACGCCCTGACGGCCCCGGGGATTGCCGACGTCGACGGCAACGGCGACCGGGAAGTCCTCGTCGGCACGACCGAGAACGCCCTCCGGGTCCACGACGCCGCAACGGGCCGCGAGGAGTGGCGAATCTCGCTCCCGAGCTACGGCTACGGCCGACCCACGGTGGCGAACGTCACGGCCAGTCCCGGACCCGAAGTCGTCGCGGTGGACATCGAGGGCAACGCCGTCGTCGTGGCCAACCGGACGGTTCAGTGGCGCGCCAGCCTCGACGCCTCGACCTGGGCCCCACCGATAGTCACCGACGTCGACGGCGACGGCCGGCAGGACGCGCTCTTCGGGACGAACGCGGGGACGTCACTCTACTCGGCGAACGGCGACCGGGAGTGGCGCTACGACGGTGCTGGCACGACCACGGCCGTCGCCCATCTCGACGGTGAGGCAAAGCGCGTCTTCGCCACCGACACCGGGACGGTCACGGCCCTCGACGGCGCCACCGGCAACCCCGTCTGGACCCAATCAGTCGACGGCGTTCCATCGGTCAGGGCCGTGGCTCCCGGCGATCCGCCGCTCGTCCTCGTCGGCGTCTCTGGCGGTGCGGTCCGGGCTCTCGACGCCACGTCCGGCGAGGTCGTCTGGACGACCCAACTGCCGGGCTCGGACCGCCAGGGGACCTGGGCACCGACGCTCGGCGACCTCGACGGCGATGGCGATGCGGAGGCCGTCGTCGCCGCGAGTGACGGCACTGTCGCCGTCCTCGACCCCCGGACCGGCGCACAGCTCAGTACCTACGACCGGGACGTGCCCATCTGGACGCACGTCACCGTCGCCGACGCGGACGACGACCCCGACGACGAGGTGTTCGTCCGCTACGGCGACGGCCGCGTCGCCATGCTGGAGTACGAATGAACGGTGTCAGTCGCTACCGCCGGCCGGCTCGTGGCCTGGCGCTGCTGGCGCTGTTCGTCGCGGCGGTGGGACCAGCCAGCGCCCACGGCGTCACGGGCGAGGCGTTCGAAGCACCCCTGCCGCTCCCCTACCTGCTCGCCGGTGCCGGAGCGACCGTCGGTCTGACGGCCGTCCTGCTCGCCGTCGCAGGGCGCGTCCCGGCCCCCGGACAGACCCTGGGAACCGTGCCGGCAGGCGTCGCCAGCCGGATCGCCACGGCTGCTCGCCTCGGCTTCCTGGCCCTCGCTACGGCGGTCGTCCTCGCCGGCCTGGTCGGCCGGCAGGTGGCGACGGACAACCTGGCGACCGTGGTCGTCTGGCCTGTCTGGCTGAAGGGCGTGGCCGTCCTCGCCGTCCTGGCCGGCAGTCCCTGGCGAGCGCTCTCGCCCTGGCGGGCCGTCTACGTTGTCCTCTGTCACGTGGAAGGCGACCGACTCGAGTGGCGGGCCTACCCCGACCGGCTCGGCACCTGGCCGGCGCTGGTCGGCTTCCTCCTGGTCGTCGGGGTCGCTGCCAACCTCACCACGCTGCCGTCGTCGCCGGCCAGGACCGCCGGACTCGTCTCGGCCCTCGCCCTCCTGCTCGTCGGCGGCGCGGTCGTCTTCGGTCCAACGTGGTTCGCCAGGGCCGACCCGTTCGAGGCGTTCTACCGACTGCTCGGACGGACGGCGCCGGTGAGCGTCGAGCGGGCCGACGACGGCCACCGGATCGTCGGCCGGGCACCCTGGCTCGGGACCAGCCGTCCGGTGGCCGACTGGGGCCTCGTCGCGTTCGTCATCGCCGCGGTCTACACCGTCAGTTTCGACGGCTTCGTCGAGACGCCCGCCTACCAGCGTCTGCTGTTCGGGGTCCGCGAGGCGACGGGGCTCGGCGCGCTCGTCCCGGTGGTGCTCTACCTCGCCGGGTTTCTGGCCTTCCTCCTGGCTTTCGCCGTCGTCGCCCGCCTGGTCGGCTACCTCGGGCGGTTCGACGGCCCGGCGCTGGCCGTCGCGCCGACGGTTATTCCCATCGCCGCCGCGTACGAAGTCGCCCACAGCTATCCGTTCGTCCTCCGGAACCTCGGCCGCCTGCCGGCCTTCCTGGGCTCTCACGCCGTCGACCTCCTCGGCTGGCTGTCGGTGCCCGCCTTCTGGGGCTCGCAAGTAGTCCTGATAGTCATCGGGCACGTCGTCGCCGTCGTCGCCGCCCACCGAGTCGTCGAGCGACGCGTCGACGATACCCGGCGAACGCTGCTGGCCCACGCTCCCCTCGTGGTCCTGATGGTGGGCTACACGGTGCTGTCGCTGTGGATCGTCTCCCAGCCGATAGTCAGCTGACCCGGAGGGCGGAGTCGCTGGCCGGGGCCGCTGGCGGCGTCGGGTTTATAGTCGACCGCAACCGGGTGAGTGACGTGTCTGGCGACGACGAGCGGTTCGACGCCGACGCCGTCCGCGAAGAGGTCGGTCAGGCGCTCGACCGGCTCTTCCGGAGCGGCCGTGCCAACGCCGTGCTGGCCTGGGCGCTCGTCGCCGTCGTCGCCCTTGTCCTCGTCGAGAGCGTTCTCGAATTCGACCGCCAGTGGGCCGTCTTCGTCGCCGCCGTCGGCCTCGTCGCCCTGGTCCCGCCGGCCGCACACCGCGACTGGCGGGTCATGGTGCCCTGGGAACTGCTCGTCCTGGCGACGCTGCCGATCCTCGTCAGGGGCCTGCTCGGCGGGGACGTCGGCACGTTCGCCACCTACATCTCGCTGGCCGGCCTGGCGCTGCTGGTGGTCGTCGAACTCCACACCTTCACCGGCCTCCAGGTCACCCACTGGTTCGCCATCGCGCTGGTCGTCACGACGACGCTCGCCTCGGCCGCCGCCTGGGCCGTCCTCCGGTGGACCTTCGACCGCTACCTCGGAACGTCTTACCTAACGACGAACGAGGCGCTGATGACCGAATTCGCGTGGGTGACGGCGGCCGGCCTCGCCGCCGGCGTCGCGTTCGACGCCTACTTCCGGCGCCGGGACAGCCACCTCCGTCGAGCCGTCCGGCTGGTGGTCAGGCGATGAAGCTCCTGCCTCGGCCAGGCGTGGCCACCCAGCGCCGCCTCACCCGTCTCATGCAGGTCGCCCTCGTCACTCTCGTCGCGTACGGCGCCGTCTTCGGCCAGCCGAAGGCGATCAGCAACGGCACCATCGCACTGGCAATCACGGTCGTCCCCGCAATCCTCGAACGCAACTACGAGTTCCCGCTGGACCCCTGGCTGGGCCTCTGGATCACGACTGCCGTCTTCCTCCACTCGCTGGGCTCTGCCGGCCTCTACCTCTCTATCGGGTGGTGGGACCACCTCACTCACGCCACGTCGGCGTCGCTCGTCGCCGGCGTCGGATACACCGCCGTCCGGGCGGTCGACCTCCACAGCGACGAGGTCCGCATCCCCCGACGGTTCGCGTTCGTCTACATCTTCGTCATCGTGCTGGCCTTCGGCGTCGTCTGGGAGCTGTTCGAGTACGGCCTCGACCTGGTCACGACATCGACCGGCTACGCGATGCCGCTGGCCCAGCACGGCCTCGACGACACCGTCCGGGACCTGGTCTTCAACTCCGTGGGAGCGCTACTCGTCGCCCTGTTCGGCCAGGCCCACCTGCTCGGCGTCGCCGAAGAAGTCCGGACGCGGTTGTTCGCCACGGAGTAACGGAGAACCGACCCGGGTCCGAGACGCAAGGCACAAACGCTGGACCCACCGAGCGTCGACCATGCACGGGTCGGCAACGGCGTCTCCGGGACGGGGTCCGGCGTGAGCGAGACTCGCGACCGGATCGCGAACTACGTCGCCAGCGAGCCCGGCGTCCACTTCCGGGGCCTGGTCCGGGACCTCGACCTGGCACCCGGTCAGGTCCAGTACCACTGCCGGAAACTCCGGCAGGCCGGCCACCTCGTTCGCGAAGAGTACGACGGCCGGACCCACTTTTTCACCCGCGACGTCGACCCCCTGGAACGCCGCCGGATCGCCGTTCTCCGCCGCGAGACGGCCCGGGACGTCCTCGTCCACCTGCTCGTCGAAGGGCCGAGCCGGCCGGCAGCCGTCGCCGAGGCACTGAACGTCGCCCGGAGCACCCTCGAATGGCACCTCGACGGCCTCGTCGCCGAAGACCTGGTCGAAAAGCGCCGCGAGGGCAACCGGGTGACCCTCGCCGTCGGCGACGACGAGGCCGCTGCCCGTCTGCTGGATACCGTCGAGCCTTCGGTGCCCGACCGGCTCGTCGACCGGTTCACCCGGCTGGTCGACAGTCTGCTGGAGTGACGTCCGGTTCGTCGCCGTTCGAGAGCCGTACCAGAACCCCCTTGCGGCCCGAGGCCCGAGTGCCCCCAATGACAGAGCGGCGCGGACTCTCCCGGCGTACCTTCGTCAAAGCGGCGGTGGCCATCGGCGGCGCCGCCGCGCTGTCGGCCTGCCAGGAGCGCGAAGACGTCGACCTCCCGACGGGACCGGAGGACCTCTCCGGCCTGCCGGATCGCCAGCACGCCTGGAACGCCACCCTCGCGACTGACGACCACGGAAACGTCGTGGCGCCTCGCCACCGCGTCGTCCTCCTGCTGAACTACGCAGGCGACGGACCGCCGAGCGACGCCGACCGCAAGACGGTCGAGAGCGCCTTCCAGTCCCTGGAGCACGCCTATCCCCGGAGCAACGAGGGGCTGCTGTTTACCGTCAGCTACAGCCCCGCCTACTTCGACCGCTTCGACGAGTCGCTGCCCGACAGCGTCGACCTCCCCGAGCCGAAGGCACTCGCACCGTTCGAGAACCCCGAGTTCGACGCGCCCGACGCCGTCGTCCACCTGGCCAGCGACTACGGGAAAGTCGTCCTCGGTGCCGAAGAGGCCCTCCTCGGAGAGACCGAGACGCTAAACGGCGTCGAGGTGTCCGGAGTCGACGGCGTCCTCGAAAAGGTCGAGCGACGGACGGGCTTCGTCGGCGAGGGTCTGCCCGCCGACCACCAGGACGTGGTGGGCATCCCGGACTCAGAGCCGGTCGACGAGGACGCCCCGCTGTACATGGGCTTCAAGTCGGGCTTCCAGAAGAACCAGGCCACCGAGGACGCCGTCACCATCGACGAGGGACCGTTCGCCGGCGGCGCCACACAGCACGTCTCGAAGATTCGTCTCCACCTCCACCAGTGGTACGAGCAGGACGACCGCGAGCACCGCGTCTCGACGATGTTCTGCCCGGTCCACGCCGAGGAGAACCTCGTCGAGGACGCCGGCGATAACCTCGGTGACACCAGCCTGATGGAAGAGAAGGGCTGTCCGGCCCACGCCGACGACCACGCCCGGGACAAGGGCGTCGTCGGCCACTCACAGAAGTCGGCCCGCGCCAGGGACGAGGACGGCAATCCCCTCATCATTCGGCGGGACTTCGACTCGACGGACGACGGCCAGGCGACGCTGCACTTCGTCGCGCTCCAGGACGCGATATCGAAGTTCGTCGAGACCCGGGAGGCGATGAACGGCACCGACCTGGCAGACTCGGGCGCCGTCGGCCAGCGGACCAACAACGGCATCCTCCAGTACATGAGCGTCGAGCGGCGGGGAAACTACCTGCTTCCGCCACGGGACCACCGGTCGCTGCCGGCACCCCGTCCGGCGTAGCTGGCTCCGGCGTCGCCGGGTCGACGCCGAAAATTCGGAGGGAATTCGACGGCCGTACCAGAACGGGCTTTGAGAAGGCGTTACTACGGTCTGGCAATGAAGCGACGGACCTACCTGGCGAGTGCTGCGGCGCTCGGCGTCGGGGCGAGTTCCGCCGGCTGCCTGGGACTCTTCGAGACGAAGACAGTGCCGACCAGCCCACCCTCGGTGCTCGACGACCGGCCGGCCGGCGTCTACATCCCCACCCACATCGAGGGGATGGAGATGGCCGACATGGCGACGAAGGGGCGGTACAAGTTCGCCCTCTCGTATAGCTTCCCGCACCGCTTCTGGCTGGTCAGCGGCGGCGACACGAACATGGTCGGCATCCAGGACACCGATACCGTCCACCTGATGCTCTCGGTCTGGGACAGCGAGACGAAGACTATCCTTCCGAGTTCGAACACGCCCATCGCGGTCCGGAAGGACGGAGACCTGGTCGCGAGCCGACCGGTGTGGGGGATGCTCAGCCAGAACATGGGCGTCCACTTCGGCGACAATATCGGTCTCGACGGGGACGGCACCTACGACGTGACCGTGGAGTTCGGGCCGCTGCCGGCCTCGCCCATCGGCGGCCTGGCCGGCGAAGTCGGCGACCGCACCACTGTCGACATGACCATGGAGTTCAGCCAGGAGACGCTGGACGAGGTGATGTACAAGACGCTGGACGAACGGAAGGGAGAGCGCGACGCCATGCCGCCGATGGAGATGGAGATGATGCCCACCGGCCAGCTTCCCCAGCCCGGGGACCTGCCGGGCTCGCTTCTCGGCACCGGCACGACCGGCGATGCGACGTTCGCAGTGACGGTGCTGGATTCGGCGCCGAAGGGGGTGGAGGAGTCGGGACCCTACCTCGCCGTCTCGCCCCGGACGCCGTACAACCGCTATCCCGTCCCCCGGATGTCGCTGACCGCGACGGTCGACGGGAGCGACGCGCCGTTGTCGAAGGCACTGCACCCGGAACTGGGGTACCACTACGGCGCTGTGGTCGACGGGGCCGGCGAGGCGAGCGAGGTGACGGTCACCGTCGATTCGATACCGACCGTGGCTCGCCACGAAGGCTACGAGATGGCGTTCGTCGACATGCCACCCGTGACGGTCAGTCGTTAGTTCTCTCGGTCCCGTTCCCGGGCGGGCGACGCCGACCGGGCGGTGAGGACGGCGGCGATAACCAGGCCGACCATCACGACGTCAAGCAGGTGCTCGGCGAGGTGGTGGCGGGCGTTCGGGACCATTCCCTGCATCGAGAGGCCGGCTACGACGGTCCGCAGGAGGACGGTCGCCACGGCGAAGACGATCAGGAGGTAAGGCCGCGAGCGTCGCCGGGCGAAGCCGGCGAGGGCCAGACCGATGATGCCGCTGGCGCCGAGGCCCGCCAGCAGGAGGGCGACGGTGAGGACGAGCGAGTCCGTGGCGAGTGCCAGCGGCGCCGTCATGGCATCGGCTTGTCGGCCGTCGGGTATGTAGGTTTGTACTGGATGAGCGGGAGACGAAACGGGACCGATTCGACGCTCACTCTTCTCCGCCGAAGCCGACCAGGTCCGCATCCTCCCAGGCCCGCCCGGCCGCAGCGTCGAGGTCGAAGTCCATCACGACGTCGCCGTCCCGGACGACCGGTTCCAGCAGCGCCTCGCCGCCGGCCGGCCCCGCTTTGTCGGCCAGGCCGATGTGGTGGCCGCCGTCGGGCGTCCGGTAGACCTGCTTTTTCCCGCCGAGTTTTCCCCGCTTGGCTGCGGGCTCGCCTTCCACCTCGACGATGTCCAGCGCGAAATCCAGGGGGTCGGCGTTGCTGACGTAGCCGCCGACGCCGAACCCCTCGACCACGTCCCGGAGGTCGCGGAGCGTTTCCGGACCCAGTCCGCCGCTGGCGAAGATGCCGACGTCCTCGTGGTCCCGGGCGTCGAGCTTCCAGCGGAGTTCCCGGAGGATGTGCCGGAAGTCGCCGCGGCGCGAGGAGGTCGTGTCGATGCGGACGCTGTCGAGGTCCTCGACGGCTTCTACGGCGATCAGGCTCTCTTCGACCTCGTCGGAGTAGGTGTCACAGAGCGCGATCCGGGGGACGTCGGGGGCCACTGCCCCGTCGAAGGCACGGAAGGCCTCGGCCTGGTTGCCCCGGCCGAAGCAGATGACCAGGGCGTGGGGCATCGTCCCGCCGGCCTCGCGGCCGATGAGTTCGCCCGCTGCGACGTTGGAGATACCGTCCATGTTGCCCACGAGGGCACTCCGCTCGACCATCGCCGCGATGGCCGGGTGGACGTGTCGGGTGCCGAAACTCAGGACGAGCGAGTCCGGTGCGGCCCGCTTGGCCCGGAGGGCGTTCGTCGCGACGCCGGTGGCGTGAGAGAGGAATCCGAGGAGAGCGGTTTCCAGCCGGCAGAATTCCAGGTAGGGGCCCTCGATCCGCAAGACCGGGCCGCCGTCGAACAGTCGCCCTTCGGGGATCGCGTCGACGTCGACGGCCCGGTCCTCGAACAGCTGTGCGGCGTCTTTCAGTCCCGCCAGGAGGTGCCAGTCGCCGGAGGGAAACTGGGAGGCCGTCACCTCCGCGACCACGGTTGGATTCCGGTCGGCGTGCTCCAGAGCCTCGACGGTCCGGTCGAAGTAGGCGTCGGTGGCGTCCCCGTCGGCGATGGTCGCCCCGTCAACGATGTCGAATGCCGCCATACCTCGGGGTTGCAGCGGCTCCATGAAAGTCGTACTGCTCGAACGGGTGGCAGCGCAATCCCGGTCGAGGTACAGTCAGCGAGCGTGAATCCGGTCCAGCGAGGCGACGGTCGGCCCGTGGACGACCCGGACGCGCTTGCCGTCCCGCACTACACGATAGGCTCCCCGCCAGGGACTGTCGTCGGTGAAGGTCCAGACGCCGTCGCTACGCTCGGTTGCGCCCTCCGTCCGGAGCAGTTCCAGGTAGGCCTCGTAGAACTCGGTGGCGTCCGTCCGGGTGTCCCAGGCCGTCTCCCAGACGTAGCCTCCCTGCTCGCCGTTGGTGTACGGGACGACGGCGTCGCCGCCCCAGCCCTCGGAGACGGGGTGGTGGTAGCTGTACCGACCGGCGCGAGTCTCGCCGAGCTCGTGAGTCTGGACCATCGCGAAGATGGACGCCTCGCCCACGGTGTCGGCGACCGGGTCGTGGTCGAACCGGTGCCAGTCGCCACGCGACCGGTTGGGCACGGTAACGTTCACCGGTGCTTCGTCGGGGTATTTCTCGGGGTGGAGCACCTGTTCGGTGCTCGCCGGGAGGTCCGAATAGAGGGCGTTCAGCGCGGCGTGGCCGCCTCGCTCCTCGATGGCCTCGACGAAGTTCGGTCCCGTAGCGTAGGGCTGGTAGATGACGAGGAGGACGTTCCGGACGTACTTCCCGGTGGAACCGCCGCCACCGCCACCCCCAGCGCCGGGAACGGTGACGCAGTCCCAGGTCTCGCCACACCGGCTCTCGTACTGGGAGGTGATTCGGTTGGCCTCGCCCTCGAGGACGCCGTTGCGGGCCAGTTGGGTGTCCTGCGTGGCCTGGCCGCCGTCGATGCCGAACTGCTGGTCCTGGAGGGCGTGGACCAGTTCGTGGACGAGCGTACTCCGGGAGAGCACTCCATCGCCACCGTCGCTGATAACGACTATCTCGTCCTTGCTCGGCGAGTAGTAGCCCTGGACGGCAGACCCGTACACCTCGCCCATGACTGTGCTGACGTTGCGGTCGGCGCCCACCAGGAACAGGGCCTCCCAGACCTGGTCGTTCCAGCGCGAGTGGATCGGGTCGACCGACCTGTTGGCCTGCTGTCTGACGTACTGGCTGCGGTTGATGACGGTAACGGGTACCCGAGACGTGAACTCCAGGCCCCGAAGGTGCTCGATGCGGGCCATGGCCCGGGCGATCATCGCCTCCCGCTCGGCCGGCGTGACGCTGTCGCCGGCGATAGTCACGTTGTCGTCGTAGGCGTAGCCGCCCTCCCACCCCAGCCGGTTGTCGTCCGTCCAGGGGTCGGCGTTCGGCGCGACGGGAGCCGAGCCGACGCCGTACGTACACCCGGAAAGGACGACGAGGACCAGCAGGGCGAGCGTGGCCAGTCGCCTCATCGTGCACCACTGTACAGGGCCGCCAGGGCCGCCCGGTCCGGCCCGTTGACGATCGTCACCGTGTCCCCCGACACGTCGAGGTAGATAGCGTCGGCAAAGCGACTTTCCTGGCGAATCTGCCAGGTGTTGGCAGCGACGCGCTGGCCGCCCCAGTGAGCAAGCAGGTGGCGATAGGCCGCTGCGAACCGTTCGGCGTCGGCCGGCGAGTCCCAGGCCAGTCGCCAGACGTAGCCCGTTTCCGAGCCCTTCTGATAGACGTGCAGGCGGTCGCCCCGCCAGCCACGCGTCGGCGCCAGGTCGTAGTTCAGCGGGTCCGTGGAATTGATGGCGGCACCGTCGATGTTCAGGAACGCCTCGGGAGCGACGACGCTGGACCGGTTGTAGTCGTCGTACAGCGTGTAGGCGAACATCGTCGAGACCGCCGACTGGCCGAGGACGGCGTAATCCGGACGGTCCGGGGGCCGGACGCGCTCCCAGCCGTCGGTTGGCGACAGGGAAAGCGAGACGTTTCGAGTCTCGAACGAGCCGTAGCGGTCGGGGTAGATGACTTCCGTCGTCGCCTCCGGCGGGGCGGCGTAGGCGTCGTTGACCGCTGCCCAGCTATCCCCGCCTTTGATAGCGGTGACGAAGTTCGGTCCCTCGGTGTACGGGAAGATAGAGAGCAGGTAGACCCCCATGTTCGGCAGGCTGCTCGACCCGCCGCCGCTGCCGTTGGATTCCGGCGTGGCGAGACACGACCAGTTTTCCCCGCAGCGCTGCTCGTACCGGCGCTGGACGAGGCTGGCGTCACCTTCCACCAGGCCGTTCCGGGCGTTGTAGGCGTCTCGCGTCCGTGGCGGCGAATCAGAGAGGTTGAAGTGCTGGTCCTGGAGGGCGTGGACCAGTTCGTGGCCGAGGGTGCGTTCGCCGTCGAGCGTCGGCGTCCTGGCGTCGGAGACGACGACGATGGCGTCCCGGGACGGGCTGTAGTAACCCAGGACGGTCTGGTTGCGCGAGGACTCCTGGACGGCCAGCGAGTCCGACTCTTCGCCGATCAGGAACATCGCCTCGAACTTCGCGTTGTCGAAGGTTGCGAAGGCAGAGCTGTTGCGGTCCGTGCCGCCGGCACTGAAGTTCGACCGGGAGACGACGGTCACGTTGACGGGCTCGCGGAACTCGAGACCCCGGAGGTGCTCGACGCGAGCCATCGACCGGGCTACCGCGGCGGCACGTTCGCTCTCGTTCAGGCCGTCTGTGTTGTTCGCCGGAATCGGGTCGTCGTACCAGTACCCTTGTTCCCAGCCGAGGACGTCCGAGTCGGGGTCCGGACGGGCGTCGGCGTCCTGCTGCCCGGTGGCGCCGTCCGACGCCGACCCGTCGGCCACCGGCGCGGCACAGCCAGCCAGCACCACCAGGAGAGCGACACAGACGGCGAGGCGGCGCATTTGCCACCCCAACGAGCGGGGAGGGGAAAAGCTACGCGGCTCGGAGTAAGCGGCGCTTACCGCCGGCGAGCCAGCGCCACGACGAGCAGGCCGGTGAGGGCGAGAAGCGCCGTGACGGCGCCGAAGCCGGGGCCGATCGTGCCGTCACTCGTCTCGGTGGGGGTCGGCGTCGTCGCCGGCCCGGTGCCGTTGTCCCAGGTGCCGTTGGTGTCCCCGCTGCCCCGGGGTGCAGCCCCCTCGTGGACGGCCGGCAGCTGTTCGACCGACGGCGCGTTGACGATGGTGACGGCCGTCCCCGACTGGTTGACGTAGAAGGCGTCGCCGAACTGGTGGTCGGCGTCGGGAATCCGGAACGTGTCGACGTGCCCCTCGACCGGCTGGGCGCCGTAGTAGTCCAGCAGCCAGTGGTACTCGGCGACGAACTGTTTTGCGTCCGTCCGGGTGTCCCAGCGGAGCTTCCAGACGTAGGCCGTCTCGTTCGTCCGGGCCGAGTCGTCGGTCACGTAGGGTAGGAGCTTGTCGCCGGCCCAGCCCTCGCTGGCGTGGTAGCTGTAGTTGTACGGGTCGAGCATTCCCTGGAGTTCCGCCGCGGACTGGGCGTTGTAGAAGTTCGCCGCCATCTGCGGGCGGACGGTGCCGTCGCTCTCGATCGTCGGATAGAGGAACATCGTGTACAGCCCCGCTTCGCCTAGTTGACCGTACCTTGCCGTATTATTCGGCGGGGTCGGGATCCGCCAGGCGTCGCTCGAGGAGTCGGTGATGGAGACGTTCACCGGGGCCTCGTCGGGGTATCGGTCGGGGTGGATGGTTTGTTCGGTGCTCGCCGGCGGGTTCTCGTAGACGGCGTTGACCCCGTCCCAGCCTTTCGCCTCGCGGATGTCCCGGACGAACGCCGGGCCGTCGCTGTACGACTGGAGGAACAGCGTGTAGATACCCCGGTGGATGTCGCCACCGCCGCTGGCCGCAGTCTGGCGTTCCAGGCAGTCCCAGGTCTCCTGGCACCGCTGCTGGTAGAGGTGGTCGACGTAGTTCCCGTCGCCCTCGATGATGCCGTTGTTGGCGTTCATCGCCTCCCACGTCCCCCGGTCGTAGGCCGAGATGTTCCAGCGCTGGTCCTGGAGGGCGTGAAACAGCTCCTGAGAGAGGGTTATCTCGTTCATCTTCGGCGTGGAGGCGTTCTCCGAGACGATCGTGATGTTGCCCGTCTCGGTGTCGTAATAGCCCAGCGTGGCCGAACCGAACATTTCCTTCTGGGCGGCGACGGCGCTTTCGTCTTCGCCGACGAGCATCGCCCCCTCCAGAACGATGTTTTCCCGGAGGGCGGCGTCGGTCGTGAGGTTGTACCGTTCGGCGAACTCCTCGCGATGCTGTTCGCGGGAAATTACCTCGACCGGAATGTCGCGCTCGAACTCCAGTTTTCTGACGTTCTCGACTCTGGCCATCGACCGGCCGACGACCTTGCGGAGTTCGCTGTCGTTGAGGCCGTCGCTCCGGTCGACCTGGACGTCGGCGTCCCACCAGCAGCCGTTCTCCCAGCCCAGCGTGTCGGAGTCGGGTGGCGCCCGGTCGGTCGGACACCAGTCCCCCGAACCGTCGGAGACGTCGGCCAAGCCGTCGTGGAGAGCGGCCACGTTCTCGTGGAGGGCTGCCTGCCCAGCGCCGGGCGCCCCGCCGACGGCCACGGCGGGGGCGACGGCCCCGACCAGGAGGAGCGCTACCGTTCCTGCGAGTACCAATGGACGCATTGGTTGTACGTGTCAAGTGCGGGCAAAAAGGGTTCCGTCTCGTCTTCAGACGCCACGGGTTCGCTGGCGTTTCCCACTCCCCGGAGACCCCCTCTTCCCACCTCCTGTGACGCCCCACCCCCCTCCCCAGCCGTGGCGTCCGCGTACCACAACGCCGAAAGGATTGATTGGCCCTGGGCCGTAGTTCCGACCATGCACCTGGATCCGGAAACCACCGCGCTGGTGGTCGTGGACATGCAGAACGGCTTTTGCCATCCCGACGGCAGCCTGTACGCTCCCGGCAGCGAAGACGCCATCGAGCCATCTGCCGACCTCGTCGAACGGGCGAGCGACGCCGGCGCCAGCGTCGTCTTCACCCGCGACGTCCACCCACCCGAACAGTTCGAGGACGCCCACTACTACGACGAGTTCGAGCAGTGGGGCGAACACGTCCTCGAAGGCTCCTGGGAGGCCGAAATCGTCGAGGAACTCCCGGCCGACGACGCCGACCTCGTCGTCGAGAAACACACCTACGACGCCTTCCACCAGACCCAATTGGAGGGGTGGCTGGAGGCCCACCAGATCGACGACCTGGTCTTTTGCGGGACGCTGGCCAACGTCTGCGTCCTTCACACCGCCGGCAGCGCCGGCTTGCGGGACTACCGACCCCTCCTCGTCGAGGACGCCATCGGCCACATCGAGGAGGACCACCGGGAGTACGCCCTGGACCACGCCGACTGGCTGTTCGGAGAGGTCGTGAGCCTCGACGACGTGGCCTTCGCGTGAGAAAGTTCCGCTGGTACGAGTCGGGCGACGCCGAGGCCGTCCGCCGTTCCACGAACACGCTCTCAGGGACGCCGGGATCGACCCGGCAGACGTCCCCGGGACCGAGGACCTTTGAGACATCGAGTGTAGCTACGTCAAGACCAGCGGAACTTTCCTCTGGGCCGAAAGCGAAGATGGCGCTATGTCGGGATGGGCGGCCCCCGGGTCGATGGCGACGTAGGAGAATTATTCCGGATGCGTGTCGACCCCGACTGTCAGCGAGAAGGAGGCAGCGCCGAACTGCTTGTGTCCCTCGAAGGCGCTGCCAGAGTGGGATGTCGAGCGCCTGGAAGCTGAGACGGCAAGCCGACAGCGCGCCACTATGGAGTTCTACCCCGACCACGGCTACTATCGGGTCAACGAGCGGAGCTTCGGGGAGTACGACATTGTGACGTTCGAGAAGCAGATTGGCTAATATCTAGCCAATAGTATATTATGAACTACTGGGAGTATACGAATTTGGTTCAATCCTGTAGTAATCGGTATCTATATTTGACGTTACATTCGAATCCGCAAAGATACGAATTCCACCATTGGAGTAAGTGGCATCAGATGCTGTTATCTGTGATAGTTGATTACCCTTCGAATTGTAAAGTGTAACAGTGAATGAACCATCAGATTCCCAACCAACTACTACCTCAACCATTTCCTGTTCGGGAACCGTTACAGATGTCTCAGCAAGACGAGTCCCATCGACGTCAAACGAAAATTCGTCTGCTAGTCGCGTATCTAATCCGATACGATATGCGTCACTACCGGAGGAGTTTCCACTATTAGATTGGGTTCCGAAATTGAAATAGTAAGCATCATCACCGACATTACTGAATAGGACGTGAAAAGCAAAAGTGTCACCCGCTTGTGGGTATCTTGGAAGCCCTTCGGTTGAGTGGATATGATTCGCCGTTGGACCAGACCCACCGACTCCTTCAAACCGTAGGCCATTCGTTCCTTTGGCAGAGTTTCCATCGAATCTAAGCGAACCAGTTTGGATATTCTCGGAGTATTCGCTGACATCCCCGTCTTCGAAGTCGTCAATGACCTGGTATTGGGTTTCGTCCCCAGACGCCGTAATTTTGGCACTATCCCAATACCCACCCCCATCATTTTGCCATCCGAAACCACCACCCGAATATGTCGAATCGTTCGCCGAAATGTTTGCTAACTCCGTTCCATCACCGTCGAATACGCGGCACGTGATCAACCCGCCGTCGCCCCATTCGACGACGCCACGGTACCAAGTACTCGCACTAAGCGATACCGACCTAGATGCTAATAATGTCCTATTTCCACCACTAACCACGTCTAACCGGATTATATCGTCGGCGGGCCGAATCCAATAGCAATAACAGTCTGATTGGTCGTTGCCGCCGAATAAGACAGCCGGAATCGTGCTTGACGAGTTGGTCGGTTCACCACGGACCCAAAATTCGAACGTGTCCCCAGCTTGCGGATAACGGTGTAAGCCACTTGACGAATAGATGTAGTCATTCGGAGGACTAGCGGTTGTTACGTTACCTTGCAACGCCTGCGTTCCATCGTGAACAGTTCCCGTTTGTACGGAGAACGAACCTGTGTCGTCAAACTTCGAGTATTCCGATATTTCACCATCTTCGAAGTCGTCAATAACACCAACGCCAGGTCCATTGTCCGCTATCTCGATTATGTCGACATAGGCGTTAGATCCAGAGGTGATATCGGATGCCCAGAAGCCAACCCCGCCACTCGAAAACTCGGTATTGGAACCAGTGATAGCTGCGAGTGATTTTCCAGTAGCGCTTCGCAACTCTGCACTGAGATTCCCATCGCTGCTCCATCCAACGTGGACGGTCAACCACTCAGTTTCCGGGATAGATACTGATTCACTCGCGATGGTAGACAACTGATCCGAAGATCGAACTTGGAGTGCGAAGTCCCCATTGGCATTGTCTAGTCGGGCAGCATACGTATTGTTCGGCGGACTAGAAGCCTTCTGGGCCCCAAACCAGGTGACGTGTTCTTGAACTCCGTCCAAGAACACGCGGTACTTGAAATTCTGCCCCGCCTGAGGATACTGGGTGAGACCGTTCATGGAGACAATCCCGCCCTGGTCTCCCCCTCCGAGGTCGTGCTGGAGAGCATACGACCCATTGGCCACCAACGAGGATTGGGTTCGGAAGAGGGAAGTGTCACCGGAGTACTCTGAAAGATCGTTGTCCTCGAAGTCGTCGATGGCGGTCACCGATTCGGATTCGACGACGTCGACAGATTTTGCGGTCTTGTCAATTGTCGCAAAATTGTCACCCAGTACTTCCAAGCTCACGGAGTAGCTTCCTGGGAATGGAGCGTTAACCACATACGTCGGATTGTCAGGGCCGTTCATCGCCTCAAGATCAGTGAGTTCCTGTTCGTAGGTTGTATCGGAGCCGTCCGGAACCTTAGGCCGCGAGTTCACTGACCAACTCAGGAGACTCACGTTTTCGTTTTCCACGTACTTCGAAGCGTCTAATTCGAATGTTTGGCCCGCAATCGACGGAATCGGTTTAACCGAAATGTCGTATTCTGCCGTGGTCGGTGTAACATCGAATGTTACCGAACCAACCACCTCATTAATTTCAACACCGGTCAGTGAAGCCGAATAAAGACGTAGTTCGACTTGCCACTCACCGGGCGACGATACATCCATAGCGGTCGATTTGCTTTTTAACGTTCGAGAAGGAGATGCTTCGTCACCAGGTTTGTACACGTCCCAAAAGAACTCGGTATCCTTTGGAACATCTACGTTGATCGCTTCGAGTGAAACCTTCGAACCGGCCTCGAATTCTGAACCACTGATGGAGAGATCTGCACTAAGATCGATGTCTGAAATTTGGACAGTGAACTTAGTTTCAGTTGTAACGGCCTCCCCAGTATCTGGGTTCGTGATTGAAAATTCGAGTTTGTAAAAGCCGGTTTCGAGCGGATCGGTTTCCCACTCGAACTTCGAGGCAGTCTGAACGATGTTATCACTCGTGTATTCGTCGGCAAACGAGTCACGCCTGTAGAGTTTCCATTCGGGGGAAGACGTGCGGACGATAGCGTTGCCGTCAATATCGAAACTGGCAGTGAAGGTGGCAGTCTCGCCTGCTTGGATTTCTCCAGAAGTGATCTGAGGATCTAGATTAATTGAGGTCAGTACGGGTTCGGTCGTTTCGTCAACCCAAAGTCCATCCGGAGAGGTGCCCGTAATCGGAAGATCGTTCTCAAGGGAGAGGTTTTCCGGGTACGCAGTGTACAACTCAGCTGGATGGAGCGACGAGTCCCCCGTGTCTGGTGCTGGCGGGGATTTATCGAAAGCGAGATTGAATCCTCTCTTCGCCCCGAATACTTGGTCTTCAACAGCAATTTCTACCGATCCAGGTTCGGTGTCAGGACTAACAAAAATATCAAATAGTAAGTACGTTGCCGCAACAGGACCTTCATTTGAGAATTTGTGTTTGAATCCTTGATAGTATGGTATTTTCTCCTCGTTATTTTGTGTTTTGAGATAACTAAGTGCTAGAGAGAGTGCAAATTCAACCACCATTGTCTGAGGTGTTGTCAACGATAGACCTGCACCAAGAGTGACGGCAGTTGACACTGTCCAATCAGTGATACCAGAACCGACCCAAAGATTTTCATCAGTGTGATCTATTGCTTTTGAGTATTCATGATAATTCATCCTCGGCATTGTTGATGAGTCACTATTTGAGATGATGTTTGCAAAAGTTTCATAATCACCAGTATATGAATCAACCAGAGGTAAGTAGAGTGGAATGAAATTTGTCGTGTCTATGTCATTATTTATGACTTTTTCGATAGGTGTGACAGTATTTGAAAGAGAATACTTCAAATCATTCGTATCTCGGGTAGCGGGTGTGGAGAGCGGTTGTTCAAATGTTTTCTCAAATTCTTCCCCGGCCGCTAGACCAAAAAGATCCAGATCGCGTCGTGCAGAAACTGCAAGTGCATCACTTCCAGTTTCGTCTGATACTTTCGCAGATACCGTAGGATCAAACGTTCCTACGACGGAATTTTGAGGATCCATGAGTTCAAATTCACTCTGTGCCAGATTATCAGTATCATTTTCTTTATACGCAGGAGTTCCCCAAGCATTATCACGGGTTGGCTTACCACCGGCACCAAGCAACCGCCAAATGCTGTTTTCTCTGATGCTTTTTAATTGTGTGTTTAAATACAAATCCGTCAACTGGAATGTATGTCTCCAACACCCCAGATCCCCTGTATCAGGGTCAGGATTTCCAAACGAATTCCAAGATACATCGACATAATCAAGCGAAGTAACCCTATTTAACTGATCTACCGGTGTATTTGTCATCCGATATTCGTCCTTCAAGGTTTGGTTCTCAAAGGCATAATTGACAAAACGTGTTTTGATTGCTTTCTTCCACTTGTAGTTTTCTTCTGATATCCCGGAAGTCCCTGCTGACCCCGAACCACTCAAACTACTCTCAAAAAATCCCGCAAGCCCCAAACCAGTCAGACCCTGTATCGCAGCCCGACGTGAGAGCGAATAATCCTGAGAACTGTCCGAGTCTGTACCCTGATTATCTTCAGGCATAGATTCCATGGAAGTGGACTTTATTAAAATCTATTGGATATTATCCGAATTGAAATTTTATGATTGGGGCACCCATAACTATTTAGTATTAGATATTTTGATTTGGCCCCAATACACTGGATTTCTATCACAAGACACGTCTAAGAAACACACAAACACCCCAATCAAATTGACCAAACAATTCGAGAACAAAACGTCCTGATATGCGTGACATCGATTCAATTGGCCCGAATCCGGACCTTGACGTCCTCACTCTCCACCAAATCGACATCCTCCCCGACGAGTTTCACGCCGAAGTCGTCCTTCGCGCAGAACAGCGCCACGCCGGTGACCGGCTCGCCGTTGGCCAGTACCGTACAGTCACGCCAGGCGACGTCCCGACCCGAGACCGACCCGATGGATTCGCCGGCCAGTTCGGCCCGGTCACCATCCCCGAGGAGCCCGCCGCCGTCGTAGTGTGGGAAGCCGCCGTCCAGCACCCCGCCGTCGCTTTCCAGGCCGACGAACCGCTCGCCAGGTGCCGGATGGGCCGGCGAATCGAGGCGAGCCCAGGTCTCGCCCGTCTCGACCACCGTTCCGGTGCCGTCCCAGGACAGCGCCTCCACCGACACGTCGACGTCCAGCGGCAGCGACCCAGAGGCCCGGACGGGGTCGGCGTCCGGCTCTCGGAAGCCGAGGTGGATATGGTTCGGGACCCAGGGGGCGAAAAAGCCCGCCCGGACAAGTGCACCGAGCGAATCGCCGACGGCGACGGTGTCGCCCGCCGACACCGATGGGTCCACGTGGAGGATTCGGGCGAGATACTCGCCGGTGTCGACGACGATCAGGTGGTCCTCCTCGGCGGCGTAGGGTTTCGGTGGTGCCTGGACTGTCCGGGTCTGGACGACGTCGCCGGCGACGGGGGAGGGTGCTATCTCCCCATCGGGGTAGAGGTCGATTGCTCGGCCGGATTCGTGGGCCGGGAAGGGCGAATTGTAGAGCGAGAAGCGGCGATAGCGATAGAGGACGTCGCCGCCGAGACAGACTGGCATTGGCGGTGGAGAGGAGCGGCCGGGATTTCAGTGCGTCGGCGTGGATCAGTTTAAGTCGGAAAGCGAGGCCAGGCCTTGCTATGGTCTGAATACTGCCCCGGCGCGGTCTGCGGTTGTGCGACACGCCGCGTCGGGATTGGAGGGTTGTGTCGCCTGTTCGCTACACTGGGTTCGGGTCTCTGCTGGTGGTTCTGGAGGTGCTTCGACCACGACTGCGGGAAAGCCCTGGGCCCGCTGGCCACACGATTCGGTTGCTGCTACCGCGACCGCACGGCAGTGAAAGCCCTCGGCCCGGTGGCGGCCGCTGTCGCGTCCAGTTTAGTCGCTGAGGCGGCACTACCCGAGCGGTGCGAGGATATCCGACTCAGCGACCGCGACAGCGGGGAGGTCTTTCGGCAACGCTGTGGTGGCAGTCCTCCCGACTCCGACGAACCGTCCTCCAGAGTCGTTTTCACGGCAGCCAGTCAAGAGGGGGTAATGCTGGTGCTCAGAGGACGGGCGGACTCACTCGACGCCGACCAGGCAGCCACCGAGTCACTCGTCGAGCACACCGCAGCCACCGAGGAGCCCGGCCTCCGAGTCTGGACGCCCCACCGGCACGTCGCGTTCGGGCGGCGGGACGCCAGCAGTGACGGCTACGACCGGGCCGTCGCGGCAGCCGAGTCCCACGGTTTCCCGGCCGTCGAACGCGACGTCGGTGGGCGAGCCGTCGCCTTCACCGGAGAGACGCTGGCCTTCGTCCTGACTGAACCAGTCGAGGACGAACGCACCGACATCCACGACCGGTACGACCGAGTTCTGGGCAATCTCCGGGCCGCCCTCGCCTCCCTCGGCGTCGACGCCCGACGCGGCGAACCCCCGGACTCGTTCTGCCCGGGCAGCCACTCACTCCAGGCCAATGGGAAGATAGCCGGGCTGGCCCAGCGGGTCACCAGCGACGTGACCAGAGTCGGCGGCGTCCTCGTGGTCAGCGACGCTACTGCCGTCTCCGAGGTCCTCGAGCCGGTCTACGCGGCCATCGAGGTCCCGTTCGACCCGGATTCGGTCGGCAGTATCGCCGGAGCGGGGGGTTCGAGCGACGCGGCCGGCGTGGCGACCACCGTCGAGGGGACGCTGGTCGGTGACCGGCCGGTGACCACCCGGTCCGTCCGAGAGACTTAGGACCCCTGCCCTGTAGACGTGCAGTATGCTCATCCGGAACGCGACGCTCGCCGACGGGCGCCGGCGGGACGTCCGGGTTCGCGGCGAGACCATCGCCGCCGTTGCCACCGAGCTATCGGCTGCGGACGGCGAGTCGGAGATCGACGCCACCGGCAAGCGACTCCTGCCGGGAATGATCGACGCCCACGTCCACTTCCGCCAGCCCGGCTTCGACCACAAGGAGACCTGGG
>CAZGAX010000051.1:0-23012 GCA_964523745.1 uncultured Halobacteriales archaeon
ACCTGCCGGAGCCGTTCTTCGTCATCGCGACGCAGAACCCCGTCGAGCAGGAGGGAACCTTCGGGCTGCCGGAGGCCCAGCGCGACCGGTTCGTGGTCCAGACCACCATCGGGTATCCCGACCGCGGCGGCGAGCGACTGCTGGTCGACCGCAGGGCCGACCGAGTCTCGCAAGCGCCGGCGGTGGAGCCGGTGATCGACGGCGACCGGGTGACGGACCTCCAGCGCGTCGCGGAATCGGTGACCGTCGACGGCCGCCTGCGGGACTACGTCGTGAACCTGGGCCGGGCGACGAGAGAAGACCCCCGGGTAGAGGTGGGTGTCTCTCCGCGGGGGGTCCAGCGGCTGTTCGAGGCCAGTCGGGCCGCCGCGGTCGTCGCCGGCCGGGACTACGTCGTCCCGGACGACGTCAAGCGGATGGCACGACCGGTGTTCGTCCACCGGGTGGTGCTGACAGCGGACGCCGGCGTCCGGGGGACCGACCCCGGAGAGGTGGTGGATGACGTGCTCGACAGCGTCGAGGTCCCGGCGGCCGACGGGACAGCCGGGGTACCCCCAGACGGCGACCGACCGGCCTAAATCAGTGCAGCGCGGTGACGAAGGAGACGACGGCGACGACGCCGGCGACGAACGCGCCGACTGTCGTGGCCGAGAGCGTCGCGGTCCCGATGCGCACGTCGAGGAGGGCGAGGGCGACGCCGGCACCCAGGAGGCCGACGAGCAGGCTGGCGCCGACGTGGACCAGCTCAGTACTACGAGACGGCGCCCGGCGGCCCACTTCCCGACCGAGCGTGGTGGCGTACTCGCCGGCGTCGTAGACCACGACGGCGCCGACGAAACCGGCGAAGACGAGCCAGGTGGGGGTGGCGAGCGTGGCGGCGAACGCGCTCGCGGCGAACAGCCCGGCGCCGGCCAGCGAGAAGCCGGCGGTCCGCTCTGAGAGGTAGCCGACGGCGAGCAGGAACCAGAGCGCGAGCGCCAGCACGGCGGTGAGTGTGACCAGCACGGCGAGCAGGAGGATAGCGATCGCGTCGGCGCCGTAGAACTCCAGGACCGACGTGGCGGTCGTCTCCCAGAACTGTCCGAGTTCACCGGGGAGCTTCTCGCCGGTCCAGCTCACGGCTCGCGGAAGCGACGGCGTCGCGAGGACTGTGCCGGCCGCGACCAGCAGTCCGCCGCTGACGTACGGACCGATCGACTGGCCGAGGCTGGCGAGCGTGGCACTGGAGAGCCGGCGGACGGTTCCGACGACCGCGATGGCAGGGACGCCCACGACCAGGACTGTCACGAGCAGGAGCCGGAGCAGGCGCGCCGTCGAGAGGGTCACCAGCAGGTCGTAGAGCGCGGGGCCGAGCAGCCGACGGATCGCCGGCTGGGACTGACCGAGTTCCAGGACCAGCGCGAGGCCGCTACCGAGGACGAGGCCGACGAGCGCGTAACCGAGAACAGTCGAGATGCGGTCGATCCGGTCGCGGGTGGCCGTGCCGTCGCCGCCGTCGGCCAGCAACTCCGCGAGCGGGAGCGTCATCAGCAGCCGGCGGCAACACCACGTGGCGAGCAGAGCGAGTAGCCCTAGCGACGCGAGGTGGAGGCGCCACCCGCCCGGTGCGAGCAGCCAGGTCTGGAGGCCGCCGATCCGGTCCGCGAGAAGCGCCTGGGTGGTGGTCTGGCCGTAGTAGGCGAGAAGCGCCCGGGTCAGGAGGACGAGCGACACGGCGGCGGGCACGAGCCCCGTCCGGACCGCGACCCAGTAGTAGTCGCGGAGCTTCGCCCGGTCGACGGTGCTGCGGACGCCGAGCGCCAGCCCGAGCACCGCGACGAACGACGCGACGACGACGCAGACGGTGCTGATCACCAGCAGCCACCGGGTCCTGAAGCCGGCACCGCCGTCCATCGGGAAGTACGCCGCGAGCAGGAGTACGGTCGGCCCGAGCGTCCCGACGAGGAACCCGCCCGAGACGGCGACCGAGAGGAGGCCGGCCAGCATCGTTCCCAGCCCCCGCCAGCTATCGGCGTCGAGCGCCCAGAGGCTCACCGCGAACGAGGCGACGCCGACGGCGCCGAGCGCGGCCGGCGTCCGGACGGGCTCGAACTGCCAGAGGAGGCCGACGACGACGCCGAGTGCGACCAGGGCCGCGACGGCGACGCTGGTCCGGGTCGGCAGCCGGTCGACGGTGTACGTGTCGTAGCTCATGGTCGTTCGAGGAGGTGCGGGAGCGACCGGCGCAGGGCGACGTCGATCGGCTGGTCGAGTCGCCAGCTGACCGCGGTCGTATCGGTGTGCTGGAGGCGGCGCAGCCGGAGCGAGCGCCGGATGCCCTCGACCCGACCGCCCGTCCGATCGCCGCCTGTGACGTCCGGGCTGACGAGCACGAAGGGGTAGTTCCGGACCGCGAGCGCCTCGGCGAGTGCCAGGGGCCAGTCGTCGACCAGCGGCGTACAGCAGACGACCTGGGCCGTCGGCGGGAGGCGGGCGAGGAGTCGCTGCACCCGCTCGTCGGGACCGTCGCTCGCCGAGCGTGGCGTCCCGTCGGCTCGGTGACCGCCGTCGACCGCCGCGCGGCGGTCGTCACCCTCCACAACGGCGTGGCCGTCGACCGGTGGGGGACCGGGCCGTCCGTCTCGTTCCTGGTCGGCGGCGGCCGATTCGACGGCGTCGAACGCGGCCCGAACGGGGGCCTGTCGGCCGTCGTGGGCGTCGGCGTCGACCCACAGGAGGTCGTCGGGTCCGACGAACCCATCGGGGACTTCGCCGGCGACGCCGACGGCGGCCAGGCTCGCGACGACGCCGGTCCGTTCGAGGGCGTCGTGGAGCCGCTCGCCGGCGTAGGTGGCGAGTTCGGCGCCGGTCGGGTAGCCTCGCTGACCGGTGACTCGACCGACGTCGCGGGCGTCGAGGACGATCACCGTCCGGACGGCCTGCTCCTGGCGGTACTGGACGGTGGCGAATTCGCCGGTCCGGGCGAACCGCCGCCAGTCGATCCGCTTCGTCGGGTCGCCGCGCTGGTACTGGCGGGTGGCGTAGAACTCCAGGCCGCTCCCGCCGGCGTCTGTCGGCAACGTCCCCGCTCGGCGGAGCGTCGCCTCGCTCAGCGGCGGGTCGGCGACGGCGTTCGCGCCGGTCAACGACGCTTCGCCGCCGGCCTCGATGGTCGTCGAGCTGGCGTCACCGGCGGCCAGCGACCGGAGCCGTATCGCGGGGTCGTCGAACCGGTAGGTGCCCCGCTTGGCGACCACGTCGTAGGTGACCGCCACCGCTTCGCCGGGTCGGATCGACCGGCAGGCGCGCGGCGAGCCGTCGACGACCGCCAGGGCGTCGGGGACGCCGTCGACGACGCGGACGTCGGGGAGGACTCGGTCGCCCTCGTTGTGGACCGCGAGCGTCACGGTCACGACGTCGCCGGGCGCCGGGTCGGCCCGGTCGAACGTCCGCTCGGCCGACAGCGCCGGCTCGGGGACCCGGGAGAGGGCGTCGTAGACGACGTACGACAGCGGAATCGTCGTCGCAACGAGGAGTCGCGGCTCTGCGTACAGCAGGCCCAGCGCGACCAGAAAGAGCGTAGCGGTGAGGGCGCCGCCCCAGCGTCCGCTGCTCATCGATCGCCTCCCTCGACCAGTCGGTCGATCGCCGCGACCGTCCGGTCGATCCGCCGCGTCCGCTCGCTGGTGGGGACCAGCACCAGTCGGAGCCTGGCCCACGGAGAGGGATTCGGCCCCTCGTCGCTGGCCAGGAACGCCGCGGCGAGCCGGTCGTCGGTCCACTGGCCGGAGCGCACCAGGTCCCGGGCCCGGTCGGTGGTGACGCCCCGGGTAGCGGCGCAGGCCGCCGCGGCGTCCGCCGACAGCGCCGTCCTGACCGACTCCACGCTCTGTGGGTCCCCGTCGGCTCCGCGTTCGATCCGGGCGTCAAGGTGCTCGCCGGCCAGGCGCCGCCGGTCGGCGGTCACGGCCTCCGGGGGGTTGGCGACGGCCGCGTCGAACCGGGCCCTGCCGTCGCCCGCTGCCGGCCCGTCCCTGCCACCGATCCAGGCGGCGACCACGGCGTACAGGCCGGCGACGGCGGCGCCGACGAGCAGCAGCTGTTTGGGGCCCCACCCGGCGAGCAGGTCGATGCCCGCCGCGACCGGGCCGACCGCCGTCACGAGGTCCGGGGCGACCGCGAGCCCGGCGGCCAGCGCCGTCGCGAGGGCGCCGAGTCCGCCGAAGAGGGCGACTCGCAGGCGCATCAGGAATCGTCCTCCGTCTCGTCGGCGGTCGATTCGAGCGCGTCGAGGGCGGACCGGACGGCCTGGAGCCGGTCGGCGGCCGAGCGCGTCCCGTACTCCACGTCGCGGTAGGCGTCTCGAAGGGTCTCGACCGCCTCGCCCGGCAGGTCGTCCTCGTCGACGGCGTGGGCAGCGAGTTCGCCGGGTGACTTCGTCGCCGGTTGGCGCACGCTCACCAGTGACAGGAACCGCCGCCAGGCCGCCCGGACCGTCGATCTGGGCGACCCGTCGTCCGGCCGGTCGCCGGTCGCAGCCCCGAAGTCAGCGTCCCGTCGCACCAGTCGTTCCCGGAGGCCGGCGACGAGCGCTTCGCCGAGTTCGGCTAGCGTCGTCTCGCCGCGGCGCAGCCGGCCGATGACTCGACGCAGTCGTGCCGCGCAGTCGGCGATGGCCTCGTCGGCGGCCGCCGCGAGAGCAACGAGTAGCGCGGTGCCCGACGTAGCGACCCACGTGGGCAGTCGCCGAAGGCCGGCCAGCAGGTCCCGAAGGCCGCCGTCGTACCGCCGGAACAGCGCCGCGACGCCCCCGAGGAGGAGGCCGACCGCTACGAGTGAGAGACCGAGGTTGACCAGGAGGCCGTCGACCGTCCGCCGGGCCGCCAGGCCATCGCTAGCGGCGCGTATCTCGGCCCTGTTGGCCAGCGGCAGGCCGACGTGAGCCGTCCCGTCCGGGCCGGTTGTGGCGACGCGTTGGCCGTCGACGGTGACTGCGGCGTCCGCGACCGGCTCGCCGTCGGCCGAAACCGTCACCGTCGCCCCGGTGGCCGGCAGGCTCAGCGGCAGGTCGGGGTCGACCGCGACCGAGAGTTCGGGAACCGTCACGACGGTCTCGCCCGATACCGGGTCCCGCGAGACGCCGATGCGGACGTCGCCGGACCGGTCCGGCAGTCGGACCGTTGCCCGGCCGTTATCGTCGGTCCGGGCCACCGGTTCGCCGTCGACGGTGACTTGCGCGTCGGGAACGGCGACGCCGTTGATGGTCGCGCTGACGAGGACCGTCTCGCCCGGCCTGGCGCGGCCGGCCACCTCGACCGTGGCGTTCGTCTCCAGGGGATAGGTGACGTTCGCGGGACCGGGCGGAGACCCGACGGCCACCGGGTTGCCTGGCGGTGGCAGGCTCGCGAGTCGACCGGAGAGCACGGGGCCGGCGCCGCCGGAGACTGTCAGCGAGGCCGCGTCGCCGCCGTCCTCGGCGATGCGGATCCGGAGCTCTTCGGCGTAGGGGACCCGGCCGCTGGCAGTCCCGTCGTCGGCCGTCACGTCGACAGCCCGGCCGTTGAACAACACGACCGCGCCGGCGACGGGGTCGCCGTCCCGCGTCACCGTCACCTCGACTGTGGCGCCGGGGACGGGCTGGCGGTCCAGCGAGACGTCGTAGTCGGCCGGGCTCGTGGTGTTCGTGGTTTCGTTGCTCGTGGCGTCCTCGTCGTCGGGCGTGGGCGTCGTGCCGTCGGGCGTCGGGGTGTCGTCGGTGGACGTCGGCGTGGCAGTTGGCGTAGCGGTCGGCGTTGTAGTCGGCGTTGCCGTGGGCTCGCCTGACGGCGTCTGGACCTCGCCGGGGCTCCCCGACTCCGCGGGCTGATAGCCGGTCTCCTCTCCGGCCGCCTGTAACGACTGTTGCTCCCGGGCGAGGCGAGAGCCGCCCGGTGTCGGGTCGAACTTCACCCAGCCGACGTCCTCGAAGTAGACCTCGACCCAGGCGTGGGCGTTCATCCCCCGGACGGCGTAGGTGTTCTCGGCCACCCGCCGGCCGGTCGAGTAGCCGACGACGTACCTGGCGGGAACCCCCTCCGACCGGAGCATCACGACCATCGACGTGGCGAAGTACTGGCAGTAGCCCCGCTCCATCTCGAAGATGAACGAGTCGGCGACGTGGTCGCCCTCGTGGCTCGCGTTCAGGTCGTAGGTCTTCTCCGATTCGAGCCACTGCTCGATGGCCACGGCCGTCTCGTACGGGGAGTCTGCGTCCGCGGTCAGGTTGTCGGTGAACGCGCCGACGCGGGCCGGCGTGTCGTCGGGCAACCGGGTGTATCGCCGGGCGATCGATTCTGGATAGTTCTGGTCGCTGGTGCGGAGGACGCTCGGGTCGGCCGCCGGCGACAGGCTGACGCCGCGGTAGGTCGTCCCAGCGGGGAGGACCGTTTCCGATCGGACGGCACGCCGGCCTGTGATATTCGTCCCGTCGACGCCCTCGACGGTCGTCGGGCGCCAGGCCGTCGGCAGGGCCGTCGCGGACCGCTCGAGGGTCACCTCGTAGCTGATGCGCTCGCCGGCCGGCCCCGACACCTCACGCTGGCCGGCCCAGGGCCGCCCGTCGTCCGGCCGCTCCCAGGCGTCGCCGGTGTACCGGACGTAGGCACCGGTCCGCCAGTAGGCGGACTGGCTACTCTTCACCCGGAAGTGGACTCGGGCGTTCTGGGACCGGAAGGCGTTGGTGGTCCCCTTCTGGCCGCCGATGGTGGTCGTCTCTCCCGGGGCGAGCGCACCCATTCCCCCGGTTCCGCCGCTCCCGGTTTGACTGGCTGCTCCCCCACCACCGCTTCCCGGGGAAGCGAATCCCTGGCCGGGCAGCAAGTCGCGGGCGGGGCTGTCGAGACCATCTGCGGTCAGTGCCGGGACGACTCCGCTGGCGAGGACGACCGCCAGAAGACAGCCCGCGACGAGCAGGACCCGGAGGTAGCCGCGAGACGATGGGCCGCCGGGGGACGTCGCTGACATGTGGGGACGTTCGTGACCGGGTAAACTGTCACCTAGCGGGAAAACCTTACTGTTCGGTGCGAACCCAGTCAGGGCCTACTGATACCGAACGACCGACGTACTCCGGGAAGGCGGCTGCGTATCGCTTCACGCGAGGCCGCCTCTGAGTGTCAGAGAGTGGCACACTCTGCAGGTTTTGCCGTAACTCGTGGTTATAGATGTCTGGAGATATATGCATGCTGTACATGACAGACGAGCGTTCCCGTCCATCTCTCGGGTTCGGGACGCGCTGTGTCCACGCCGGGCAGGAACGGGCCGACCCGGCGACGGACGCTCGCGCCCCGCCCATCTACCAGACGACCTCGTACGTGTTCGACGACGCCGACCACGCGGCGGACCTCTACGCGCTGGAAGCCGACGGCAACGTCTACTCGCGGTTCGACAATCCGACCGTCTCGATGCTCGAGGCTCGCCTCGCCAGCCTCGAAGGCGGGTCGGCGGCCGTCGCCACCGGGTCGGGGATGGCGGCCATCGACGCGGCGACCTCGGTTCTCGCGTCGGCCGGCGACAACCTCGTCTCGGCGGCCTCCATCTACGGCGGGACCCACTCGTATTTCACCAACATGGCCAGCCGTCGGGGGATCGAGACCCGGTTCGTCGACACGCTCGACCCCGATGCCTACGCGGCGGCCATCGACGAGGACACCGCGTTCGTCCACTGCGAGACAATCGCCAACCCCTCCCTGGTGACGCCGCCCTTCGAGGCTATCGCCGACGTGGCCCACGACCGCGGCGTCCCCCTCGTGGTGGACAACACCTTCGCCACGCCCGCCCTCTGTCGCCCACTCGAACACGGCGCCGACGTCGTCTGGGAGTCGACGACGAAGTGGATCCACGGGTCGGGGACGACGGTGGGGGGCGTCCTCGTCGAGGACGGCTCGTTCCCCTGGGGTGACTACCCCGAACGCTTCCCGGAAATCGGCGGCGAGAACCCGGCCTTCGGGACGAACTTCGCGGAGACCTTCGGCGACCGGGCCTTCACGACGGCGGCTCGCCAGCGCTCCCTCCGGAGCCTGGGTGACGGCCAGAAGCCCTTCGACGCCTGGGTGACGCTGCAGGGCACCGAGACGCTCGCCCTCCGGATGGAGCGCCACTGCGAGAACGCTCTCCGGGTGGCCGAACACCTCCGGGACCACTCCCGGGTGGCGTGGGTGAACTACCCCGGGCTCGACGACCACGAGACCCACGACGCGGCGACTCGCTACCTCGACGGGGGCTACGGCGGCATGGTCACCTTCGGCCTCGACGGCGGCTACGACGCGGCCAAGACCGTCTGCGAGGAGACCGAACTCGCCCAGTTCCTCGCCAACATCGGCGACGCGAAGACGCTGATCATCCACCCGGCGAGTACGACCCACGCACAGCTCTCCGAGGAAGACCAGCGCGCCTCCGGCGTGACGCCGGACATGATCCGGCTCTCCGTCGGCATCGAGGACCCCGAAGACGTGCTGGCGGACCTGGACGGCGCTATCGAGGTGGCCCACGGATGAACGTCGAGCGCGACGCCGTCTCGCTGGGCGCGTTCGAATTCGAGTGCGGCGAGACGATCCCCGAACTCGAGGTGGCATACGAGGCCTACGGCGAGTTCGACGGCGACAACGCCGTCCTCGTCTGTCACGCGCTGACCGGCAGCCAGCACGTGGCCGGCCACCGGAACGAGTCCGGGACGGCCGGCCAGGCCCGGGCCTGGTGGGACGACATCGTCGGCCCGGGCAAGGCCATCGACACCACGGAGTACTACGTCGTCTGTGCCAACGTCCCCGGCTCCTGTTACGGGACGACCGGCCCGAAGTCGACGAACCCGGACACCGGCGAGCCCTACGGGACGGACTTCCCGGCGGTGACGGTCACCGACTGGACGCAGGCCCAGCGCGCCCTGCTGGACGAACTCGGCATTCCCCACCTCCACGCCGTCGTCGGCGGCAGCGTCGGCGGGATGAACGTTCTGGAGTGGGCGAAGCTCCACCCCGACCACGTCCAGAGGCTCGTCCCCATCGGCGCCGCCGCTCGGCTCGACCCGCAGTGTCTCGCGCTCGACGGCATCGCCCGCCGGGCTATCACCACGGACCCGAACTGGAACGGCGGCGAGTACTACGGCGACGGCAGGGAAAGCCCCGACTACGGCCTCGGGCTGGCCCGCCAGGTCGGTCACGTGATGTACCTCTCGAAGGCGTCGATGGAACGGAAGTTCGGTCGGCGGTCGGCGGGCAGGGACGCAGCCCGGTGGTTCCCGAGCGACCCCGCCTCCGGATTCTTCCCCTACCGCGACGTCGAGTCGTATCTCGATTACCAGGCCGAGAACTTCGTCGACCGGTTCGACGCCAACAGCTACCTCTACCTGACGCGGGCGATGGACAGCTACGACCTCTCGGCGGGCTTCGAATCGGACGCCGACGCCCTGGCAGCCTTCGACGGCGAGGCGCTGGTCATGTCGTTCACGGCGGACTGGCACTTCACGACGAGCCAGGCCGAGGCGCTGGCCGAGTCGATGCGCGAGGCGAGCGTCGACGTCGCCCACCACGTCGTCGAGTCAGACCACGGCCACGACGCCTTCCTGGTCGAGCCCGAGAACGTCGGGCCGCCGCTTGCGGACTTCCTGGCCGACGGTACGGCCGGTGGAGCCGTGACGGACACCGCCGGCGACCCCGACGAGGAGCCGTCGTTTGCCCCGGTCCACACCAGCCTCTTTTCCGACTGAAACTGGCCCGCCAGAGGCAACTTACCGACAAGCTACGCCTCTCCCGGGCGACCGTTGCGTTTCGTTCCGACCGTTTGTACCCGTTAGGACCGATTCGGGGGCCGGATACGCTGGGAATAACAAATTCCGGCCGGGTGGTCCGACGGGACGATGACCGACACGGACAGAGTCGAGACGCTGCTGGTGGGGATCGACGCGGCCTGTCTCCCTGTGCTGGAACCCTTGTTCGACGCAGACCGGCTCCCGATACTCGAAGGCCTGTTCGCCGACGGCGCCAGCGGGCCGCTCACCTCCCAGATACCGCCCTGGACGCCCAGCGCGTGGCCGTCGCTGTACACCGGGACGAACCCCGGCAAACACGGCGTCTTCGACTTCCTCCGGTTCGACGGCTACGACTGGCAGGTGGTCAACTCCTCCCACGTCCGTGAACGGCCCATCTGGCAGACCCTGGACCACCACGGGCTGACCAGCGCCGTCGTCAACGTCCCGGTCACCCACCCGCCGGACGAGTTCGACGGCGCACTCGTCCCCGGCTACGTCGCCCCGGAGGACCCGACGTGTCATCCCGAGGGCCTGCTCGACGACCTCCGTGCGGAACTGGGCGAGTACCGGGTCTATCCCCGGGGTGAGGACCGCGACGCCTTCGTCGCGGACTGCCAGCACCTGGTCGGCCTCCGTGCCTCGGCGCTCGCGACCCTCGTCGACCGCTTCGACGCCGACTTCGGCTTCGTCCAGTTCCAGGTGACCGACACGGTCTTCCACAGGTATCCCGGCGACGCCGACGCCGTGGCGGCCATCTACGAGGCGGTCGACGACGCCGTCGCGGGGCTGCTGGAGACCTGTGACCCGGAGACCGTGGTCGTCGCCAGCGACCACGGCATGGGCGAGTACACCGACTACGAACTCCGGGTCAACGAGTTCCTGGCCCGCGAAGGCTTCGTCGAAACCACACGTGGTGGCGACGGGATGCCCTCGTGGGCGACCGTGCTCGACGGCGCCCTCCGTAACGGCGAGGACGCCGGGACCCACGACCCCGGGGTGACAGACCGGGCGTTTGCCCTCGCCGCCCGGGCCGGACTGACCACGCAACGGGTCGCCCCGGTCGTCGAGCGACTCGGCCTGGACGGCCTGGTCCGCCGGGTCCTCCCTGCGAGTTCGGTCATGGCGGCCGAGCGCCAGGTCGACTTTCCGGCCTCCCGGGCCTACATGCGGTCCCGAAGTGAACTCGGCGTCCGTCTCAACCTCGAAGGGCGGGAGCCCGAGGGCACAGTCGAGACGGGCGACTACGAGGGCGTCCGGGCCGACCTGGCCGACCGGCTTCGGACCGTGCGGACGCCGGACGGCGACCCGGTGTTCGAGGACGTCGCGCCCCGAGAGGACTACTACGACGGCCCACACGTCGACCGGGCGCCGGACCTGGTTACCGTTCCGGCAGACTTCGAGCAGTTCGTCTCCGCCCGACTGGCCGACGAACCCTTCGGCCCGCCGAGCGAGCCCTGGAACCACAAGCTCGAGGGCGTGGTCGCCGTCTGGGGCGACCGCGTGGCGGCCGGCACCCTCGGCGAGGCTCACCTGTTCGACGTGGCACCGACGGTGCTGGCGACGCTGGGTGTGCCCCACGACGAGCGGATGGACGGCACACCGCTATCCCCGGTTGCGAGCGCCGGCACCGAGTCGTATCCCCCGTACCGGCCGTCACCGACCGTCGCCTCGGACGCCTCGGACGTCGCCGAGCGCCTTTCGAACCTGGGGTACATCGAATGATCCGCCCGGACTGTGCCACGCGCATCGCTTTTCGACCGGACTCCCCGCCGCCCGGGGAGTCGACCACGCAGGGCTTCCCCCGCTCATGAGCATAGACGTCACTCGCCTCGACCCAGCCGAGGACGACACCTGGAACAGTTACGTCGAGCAATCCACACAGGCCGGCCGGTTCCACCGGTCCGAGGCGCTGGCGGTGCTTGCCGACCACGCCGACGCGACGCTCTATCGGTACGTCGGGTACAAGGGCCAGGAACCGGTGGGGGTCTTCCCGGTCTTCGAGGTCAAGCGTGGGCCCGTGACCGGAGCGTTCTCTCCGCCGCCGCAGCTGTCCGTCCCGTTTCTGGGGCCGGCACTGCTCAACCAGGACAAACTGAAACAGCGCAAGGCAGAGCGTCGCCACCGGCGGTTCCTCGACGCCAGTCTCGATCAGGTCGGCGAGGACGTCTCGCCGGGCTACTCGAAGTACAAGACCGGGACGGCCTACCAGGACCTCCGACCGTTCAAGTGGAACGACTGCACCGTCGAACCGGAGTACACCTACGTCATCGACCTCGAATCGGACCCCGAGACCGTCCTCGACCGGTTCAGCAGCGACGCCCGCCGGAACGTCACCGACGGGGCGGACGTCGAGTACGACATCGTCGAGGGCGACGCAGACACCGCCCGGACGATCATCGACCAGGTCCGCCGGCGGTACGAGGCCCAGGACCGTCCCTACGGGCCGACCGAAGACTACGTCGCCGACCTGTACGAGTCCCTGCCCGAGCGGAGCATTCGTCCCTACGCCTGCCGCGTCGACGGCGAGTTCGCGGGCGGGATCGTCGCCGTCGCCGACGGGGAGTCCGTCTATCGCTGGCAGGGCGGCGTCCGCCCGGAAGTCGACGTCGACCTGGCCATCAACGACCACCTCGACTGGCGGGTCATGCGCGACGCAATGGACGACGGCATCGCCGAGTACGACCTCGTCGGTGCTGGCGTCCCGCGCATCAACAAGTACAAGGCGAAGTTCAACCCCCGCATCCGGGCCTACCACGAGATCGAGCGCGGCACCTGGCCGCTCCCGACGCTCGTCGACATCTACCGCCGCCTGGCCTGAGCCGTTCCCCGCCCGGTCCGTGTGGCGTGCCAGCACACACCTTTATTCGCCTACCGGCCGTTCGTTCGGGTATGAGCGACGAGGAGAAACTCGACCCGGTCCACGTCGGCTTCGGTGACGTCATCTACGACGAGGACGGCAACCGGCTGGGTACCATCAGGGGCTTCGACGAGCACGGCTTTTACGTGACGACCGAGGGCGGTATCGAGGCGCTGAGCATCGAACACACCCGCTCGGGCCACGAGTTCGGCGAGGCCGAACTGATGTGGCGGTGCTGGAACTGCGGCGAAATGGGCCGGATCGACGACGAACTGCCCGAGACCTGCCCCAACTGCGACGCGCCGAAGGAGGACATTTACTACTGGACCGAGGACTAGGTCCCGGAAATGGACGTCTGCGTCGTCGGCGCCGGGAGCCTCGGCAGCCTCGTCGGCGGATTGCTCGCCAGGGACCACGACGTGACGCTGGTCGGCCGCGACCCCCACGTCGAAGCGGTCCGGGAGTCCGGCCTCCGGCTGACCGGCGACGTGGAGACGACAGTCTCTCCGGACGCCCGCACTGACGTCCCCGACAGCACCGACCTGGCGCTCGTCACCGTGAAGGCCTACGACACGGCCGACGTGGCGACGACCGTGGCAGAGATGGTCATCGACGCCGCCCTCTCGCTCCAGAACGGCCTCGGCAACGAGGGAACCCTCGCCTCTCACCTCGACGTGCCGGTGCTGGCGGGGACCTGCACCTACGGCGCCCGGCTGGCCGAACCGGGCGTCGTCGAGTGCACCGGCGTCGGCGAGGTGGCCGTAGGCGCCCGGTCCGGCGGTCGCTCGGCCGTCGCGGACAGGATCGGTCGGACGTTCGAAGAGGCCGGAATCGAGACGACGGTCGCACAGGACATGCCACGACGAGTATGGGAGAAGCTGGCTGTCAACGCCGGCATCAACGCGACGACGGCGCTGGCTCGCATCGAGAACGGCTCTCTGGTCGACGGGCCGGCCGGCGACGTGGCTCGTGAGGCAGCCCGGGAGACGGCTCGCGTCGCCGGGGAAGCGGGGGTCGACCTGTCTGCGGCAGACGCCGCGGCCGCCGTCGAGTCGGTGGCGAGCGCCACCGCCGCGAACACCTCCTCGATGCACCAGGACGTCCTCGCCGGGAGACGGACGGAGGTCGACGCCATCAACGGTGCGGTCGTCGACCGGGCCGACCAGCCGGTGCCCGTCAACGAGACGCTGGCGGCGCTCGTCCGGGGCTGGGAACGCGAGCAGGGGCTGCGATAATTCTGCCGGAGCGGGCCGTGGCCCGCTCAGGCCTGCTTGTCCACGGAGTACCAGTCGGTTTCCCAGCCGACGGCCCACTCCAGGGCGACCTGGAGGATGACGAGTCCAAAGAGGGTGAACGCGACGGGCATCAGCAGCCAGGACAGTTCGTAACCACCCATCCCCGCCGCCGGGTTGTCGACGAACCGGGTCGCCAGACAGACGACGTAGAGTCCCAGGAGCCCACTACCGACGAGAATCGGGCTGGACGCCAGACCGAGGAGTACCTTCGGAACCGTCAGGGCGAGCAGGACCCCCGCCACCCAGGTGCCGACGAGGGTGATCACCGAAACGAGCACGTCCCGGTCGAGCAGGCTCCGGAGGTCGCCAAGCTGGCTGTGACCCACTTCGGTCTGGCCGCTCATCCACCGGACGCGCTGGCCCCACCAGTCCCGGAATGCGTGGGCCGGCTCCTCGAAGCTGGGATAGTACAGGAGTTCGCGGATGGACAGGCCGGCCTGGTTGGCCTGGTGGGTGAAATCCAGGTCCTCGGCGAGGTGCCCTTCCGAGAACAGGCCGACCTCGTCGAAGACCGCCGACCGCACGAGGACGCTCCGGGTGCCGGCCATGTTCAGCCCGAAGAGGAACTTCACGAGCTTCTGCGGGAGGAAAAACAGCAGGAGGTACTCGTAGTAGACCATCGACTCCAGCACTCCCCCCGAGGGGTCGGGGAGGCTGCGGACCCGGGAAATGTCGTTGTCGTCGAGGTACGCGACGGCGTGGGAGACGAGCTTCGGGTCGACAGTCTGGTCGGCGTCGAACAGCGCGAAGACGTCGGCGTCGCTGGCCTCGATGGCGGCGTTGAGCGCGCCGGCTTTCGACCCCTGGCGTTCGTCGTTGACGAGGACTGACACTGCCTCGTGGGTCGACGCCAGGTCGGCCGCCCGGTCCAGCGACGGGTCGTCGTCGGGTTCGGGGACGACGGTGACGGTGAGGTTCTCGTACGCGGAGTCGACGAGGCTCTCGACGGACTGGTGCATCGCGTCGGCGTCCCGATACACGGGGACGATGGCCTCGACGGCGGGACCGTCGTGGACGAGCCGACTCCGGTCCTCGCCGCGGAGGTAGTAGAGGTACAGCAGGAAGGAGACGGCGTAGATCAGCACCGCGATGCCGAGCAGGACCCGAACGTCCAGTAGCAACACGACGGTCGAAAGGACCGGTCCGGTTGCCAGCGCGTTGCCGACCAGGCTGAACATCCCGACCGCGAGCACCACGAGGACGACGACCGGACCGAGAAGGTACCGCAGTCGGGCAGGCATCGTTCTGGTGATGCCGGACCGTGGCTAAAAAACCGCGGGTTCGGTTCGGGCCGGCGTCTCGTCTCAGTGGCGGAGTTCGGACTGCATTCGGCCGGTCTCTTCGACTGCAAGATTCCACCCAGGCCCGCTCACTCGAGAATCGGTACGTACAGACCAACTATCGAACGTAGAGGCGAGACCGAAAGAAACCAGTCGAAATCTATACGGCCGCGTGCCGGTGGTCTCGCCTACGCCTCCTCGTCGACGCCGTCGGCGAACTCCCGTCGCGTGTGCGGGAGTTTGCCGCCCGCGGCGAGCAGTTCGCGTTCGCGCTCGTTGGCGTCGAGGTGGGCTTTCGCCTCCCAGCCGTCGTTCACGCGGACCGTGAACGTCTCCCGACCGCTCTCGACCGCCTCGACCGCGTCGTCGACGAGTTCGACGTCGTCGCCCTGCTCGATCCGGTCGTACGTCTCCTCGTCGATAGTCAGCGGGAGCAGGCCGAAGTTGATCAGGTTGGACTTGTGGATGCGGGCGAACGACTGTGCGAGGACGGCGTGAATCCCGAGATACATCGGACAGAGCGCGGCGTGTTCCCGCGAGGAACCCTGGCCGTAGTTCTCGCCGGCGACGAGGAAGCCGCCGTCGGCCTCCGCGGCACGGGCGGCGAACGTCTCGTCCACCCGCTCGAGCGTGAACTCCGAGAGCTTTGGCACGTTCGAGCGGTAGACGGACACCTCCTGGGTCGCCGGGATGACGTGGTCGGTCGTGATGTTGTCGGGCATCTTCAGGAGCGCCGGCCCCGCCAGGTCGCGTCCGAGCGAGTCTTTCAGCGGGACCTCGTCGATGTTCGGCCCCTTGACGAGGCTATCGTCGACGGCCTGGTCGGGCGTGATGATGTCCGATTCGCTGGCGCCGATGTAGCGCTCGGGGTACTCGAAGCCGGGCGCCTCCAGATCGTCGAGTTCGTCGGCCAGGTCACGTGGGTCCGTAATTTCGCCGGTGAGCGCCGTCGCCGCCGCCACTTCGGGCGAGCAGAGGTAGACTGCATCGTCCTCCATCCCCGACCGCCCCTCGAAGTTGCGGTTGAACGTGCGGACGCTCACGGAGTCGGTGGCGGGGACGTGGCCCGCGCCGATGCAGGCGCCACACGTCGCCTCGGAGATGTTGACGCCCGCGGCCAGCAACTCGGCCGTGAGACCGTTTCGCGCCAGCATCTCGCCGGCCTGTTTCGACCCCGGCGCGACGACCATCTCCGTTCGCTTTGCCACCTCGCGGTCGCGGAGCATCTTCGCGACGGGGAGGACGTCCTCGTAGGCGCCGTTGGTGCAGGAGCCGACGAGTACCTGGTCGGTCTTCGTGCCCGCTACCTCGCGGACCGGCACCACGTTGTCGGGCATCGACGGACGCGCGACCAGGGGTTCGATCTCCGAGAGGTCGACCACGATCTCGTCGTCGTACTCCGCGTCCTCGTCGGGCGTCACTTCGACGTAGTCCTCCGGCCGGCCGAGACGCTCGAAGAACTCCTTCGTGCGCTCGTCGGTCGGGAAGATAGAGGAGGTCGCGCCGAGTTCCGTCCCCATGTTGGTGACGACGGTGCGCTCGTGGGCCGAGAGGCTCTCGACGCCGGGGCCGGTGTACTCGAACACCTTCCCGACGCCCTCCTTGACCGAAAAGCGACGGAGGAGTTCGAGGATGACGTCCTTCGCCGTCGACCACTCGGGGAGTTCACCCTCCAGCCGCACGTTGACGATTTCGGGTACGTCGAGGTAGTAGGGCGCGCCGCCCATCGCGGTGGCCACGTCGAGGCCGCCGGTGCCGATGCCGAGACAGCCGAGGCCGCCCGCGGTCGGCGTGTGGGAGTCGGCGCCGATGAGGGTCTTGCCCGGCGCCGTGAAGTTCTCCTTGTGGACCTGGTGGAGGATACCGGTCCCCGGCCGCGCGAAGTAGGCGCCGTAGGTGCCCGCCGCGGAGCGGAGAAACCGGTGGTCGTCGGACACCCTGAAGTCCGGCTGGTAGGTCTGGTGGTCGCAGTGCTGGCCGGCCACCTCGACCTGTACCTCGTCGAGGCCGAGTGCCTCGAACTGGAGCCACGCCATCGTCCCCGTCAGGTCGTGGGCGATGGTCTGGTCGACCGTGATGCCGACCTCCTCGCCCGTCTCGATGTCACCGTCGACGAGGTGGTCTTCCAGAATCTTCTCCGTGAGCGTCTGTCCCATAACTACCGGGGCTTGCGCGGTGCTTCATAAAACGGTGTCTCACAGTTTGTGGGAGAGGCAGCGAAACGCCGACGGTCAAACGTACCGGTGAGTCTCTACGATTTCGACGGATTCGCGTGCCCGTTCTCACGACCGATTCAGTCTCTGTTGCACGACTGACGCCTATTCTTGCGGGAGACGATATCGCTATCCCTGTCGTCACTCGCCGTAGTGTTTCTCGAGCTGGGCCGAGAGCGTCTGGACGACGAATTCGCTATCCAGGGCGGCAGCGGATTCGATGGCCTGGCAGAGCGATTCGTCCAGGAGTGCCGCTTCGGCCGACCGGTACGAACGGCAGTCGGGGACGTCTGCAGAAACAGCGCGCTCGACGACGAATCGATCGTCTCTCGCTTGCATAGCTGTGTACAGATATCCGTCCTATATGCAAATTTTGTCACTGGCTAGCACACGCCGGGCGGTCGGCCACCGGCGTCTCCGCCGTATCACCGCCGCCCGCCAGGTCACTCCACGTAGCCCAGGTCGCGCAGCCGGTCTTTCGTGGCGTCGTCCATGTCCGAGAGGGGGTCCTCCGCCCCAACCTCGTCCCATTCGCCGCCGACGGAGGCTTCGAAGGCCGCCAGGTCCTCGTGGACCGCCTCGACGGCCGCGTCTTCCTCGCCGATCACGTCCTCGATTTCCCCGGGGTCCGAATCGATCCGGTAGGCCTCGTCTTCGATCCGCTCGTTGCGGATGTACTTCGCCTCGGGCCGTCTCGCTGCTCGCATCCGGGAGTACCACCGCGAGTCCTTCGGCAGGTCGATGCCGGCCGATTCGGCCTCGGATTCGAGCTGATTGAGTTCGACGACGGGCTGATGGTACTCGACGTAGGCCGTCTCGGCCGGCACGTGGCCGTCGGCTCCCGCCGGCTCGTCGGCTTCGACGTCGCGATAGTCGGCAGAGAGCAGCGACCGTCGGGGGTCGAGGGCCTCGCCGGCGGCGTCGGCGCCTGTCGCGTCGAGAATCGTGTGATAGAGGTCCAGCAGTTCGACCTGGGTGTCCTCGTCGCGACCCGGCTCCAGGTCCGGATGCTTGACCATCAGGGGGACGTTCACGAGCGGGTCGTAGACGTTGAACTCGTGGCCGTAGAGGTCGTGCTCGCCGTGGAGTTCGCCGTGGTCCGCACAGACGACGACCATCGTCTCGTCCCAGACGTCCTCGGACTTGAGCCACGAAAAGAGCCGGTCGAGTTCGTCGTCCATCAGGCGTATCTCGGCGTCGTAGAGGTTCCGGATGTCCGTCCACTCTTCGTCGTCTATCTCCCTGGCCCCGCAGTTGTAGGCCTTGGAATTCTGGCATACGGCCTCCGAATCGACGCCCGGGGCGAACTGCTCGACGTACTCGTCGGGCGGGTGGTACGGCATGTGGGCGTCCATCAGGTTGATGAACGCGAAGAAGTCGTCACTCCCCTGGATGAACTCCTGGGTCTGGTCGACGACGTCGGCGGTCTTCGAGTCTTCGCCGTCGCCGGCGGCCAGGCGTTCGTGGATGGCGTTGCCGACAGCGACGACGCTGTCGGCCAGGTTGCGGAGGCGGTCGTGGTCGTTGAGCGTCTTCCAGGCCCGGGCTAGCGGCTTTGTCACGACGCCGCCGGGCATCACCTTGAAGAAATTGTCCTGGTCGTCGAAGCCGTCCGTGAGGTGGGTGTAGGGGGTGATCCAGGCGTTCGAGGAATAACAGCAGGTGTCGTAGCCGGCGCCGGAGAGCGAGGTTGCGAGGGTCTCGGCGCCCTCGAGATAGGGATTTTCCTGGGTGGCGCCGTGCTGGCTGGGATACAGGCCGGTGAACATCGAGGCGTGGACCGGCAGCGTCCACGGCGCCTGGGCGACGGCGTGCTCGTAGACCCTCGCCTCCTCGGCGAAGCGCTCCAGGGTCGGCGACGTGGGTCGGTCGTGGCCGTACACCGACAGGTGGTCCTTCCGGACGGTGTCGAGCACGACGAACAGGACGTTCGGCGCCGGGGCGCTGGTCATACAGCAACGGAGAGCAGAAGACGGTAAAAATCCTGCTTCACACCGCCGCCGAGCAACGGGTGACGGTTCGCGGGAGTGGGATTAGAACGGCGCTTCGGGGCCCTCGTCGTCCTCCACGTCGCCGCCGCGGGAGGACTCACCGGGGAACGAGGGGCTGGCGCCGCCGGACATGCCCTCGCTGCCGCCCATGCCGGTGTTGGCGTGGACGGTCTCGATCTCGGGGATCTCCTTGGTCATACGGGTCTTGATGGCCTGGATGGTCATCGGCGAGATGCCACAGCCCGAACAGGCACCGCCCAGCTGGATGCTCACCGAGCCCTCCTCTCGGTCGATGTTCTGGATGGCGGCGCTGCCGCCGTGCATCTGGATCTGCGGGAAGTTCCGCCGCAGGAAGTTCGTGATCCGCTCTCGAAGCTCGTCGTCGGGGTCCTCGCCCTCGTTCGCGTCGGTGCTCATGGTGTTTGCGGGTAGGAAGTGAGCGGGCTTAGGCCTTTGGACTCAGACAGTCGGCCGCCGCCGGATCGCGGCTCGTTCCCCTTCTCACAGCTCGTCGGCGAAGCCGAACACCGACCGGAGTTCCGCCTCGATCTCGTCGACGTAGACGTCGAGTACCTCGTCCAGTTTTTCCTCGTCGACGATGACGCCCTGGATCCGGTCGTGGGGGTCCTCGGGCAGGTCTACCCTGAATTCGCCGTCCTGTTCTCGCGGGCTCTGCCCGCTCGAATCGTCCGCGGAGCTTCGCTCCGCGCTACCTTCGTAGAACGGTTCGCTCTCGGCCAGCACCTGCTGGTCGATGGCGTGGACGAGTTCGGAGTCGTAGCGGTCGTTCATCGTCTCGAACGCCTGGCGGTAGGCCCGCTGGAGTTCCGGGAAGTAGTGTTCGTACTTGTCCTCGAACTTCTCGGGGTCGAAGTCGGCCATTGCGGGTGGCTACTCTCGGGGTTCACAAGCCGGTGTCGATCGGGCTCAGGACTCCTCGGAGTCGTCGACGGCGCCGGGCTCCTCGGCGTCGCCGCCCGGCGTGGTGCCAGCCAGCGACCCGAGAGGGATCTCGACCCGGTTTTCGGGAAAGGCGAGAAAGTAGAGGCTGACGCCGACGACGCCGGCGAAGAAGATTCCAGCGGCGATCGTGACGACGATCTCGCTGGCCAGGATGTCCCGGCCGGTCTTGCCCGCGACGGTCGCCGTGACGACCGCCAGGATCAACATCGTGAACGTCACGCCGAAGACGAAGCCGGCGCCAAACAACAGCCGCCCCTTGTCCGTAAGCTCCGGTTCCGGGTCCATGCTACTTACTCGCATATTGCTCGTCCTCGTATAAATAGACGACCCCCTATTCGCCCGCCGCAGGCCCACCGGGGACGCGTCGGCCGGGCCGTCAGGGGCCGAAGTCGGTACTGTACTTCTGGGGGAGGACGATCACGATGTAGCCCAGGAAGAAGATGGCGAAGATGCCCGCGACGACCAGGTACACCTCGAGGCCGAGGCTCTGCAGGGCGGCGACGACGGCGTCGACCTTGTCGGTCGACAGGCCGAAGCCGAACACCTCCAGGTAGACGACGACGGCGACCAGCGCCACGACGATGCCGTCGAAGACGTCACGGGGTTGCATGTGGCCGATCACTAAATCGGCGCCCGATCGGCATATGTCTTACCGCCGTTGGGCCGGTCGGCCCGGACTCGACGGGGTCAGCCGCCGAGTTGCTCGCCGACGACCCCGTCTGCGGCCTCGACGAACGCCTCTTCTTCGCCGGCCGGAATCGTCGCCCCGGCGGCGACGTCGTGGCCGCCGCCCTCGCCGCCGACGGCCGCCGACGCCTCGCCCATCACCGCCGAGAGGTCGAGGCCCTTGCCCACCAGACGGCCGGTCCCCCGGGCCGAGACTTTCGTCTGTTCGTCGTTCTTGGCCGCAAACGCCAGGATGGGTCGGCTCGCGTCGACGCCCTCCACCCCGAGAGCCATCCCGGCGACGATGCCGACGATGGTCTCGCGGATGGCGTCGCCGGCGTCGAACCACTGGAGGTGGTCGGTCCGCTGGACCCCCTCATCCTGTACCCAGTCGAGGCCGTTCGACAGATTGCGGCGGTGGTTCCGCAGGAGGTGCTGTGCCCTGTCGAGCGCTCCGTCGCGGTTGCCCAGACAGACCGCAAGGCCGACGTCGGCCCGCTCGTAGCGCGCCGTGGCGTTCAGGAGCGTCGAGAACTCGCTGGCGTCGCGGAGTTCGGTGCCCGGCACCTCCTCGGAGAGCGTGTAGGTCGTCCCGACGAGGCCGTCGACGGCGTCGGCAGGAACGCCGCGTTCGATGGCTCGCCGGACGAGTGCGCTGGCGACGGTCCGGCGCTCGTCGTCTGAGAGGTCGACCCAGCGCCGCCAGGTGCGACCGTCCTGGCCTACCGGGGAGCCGCCACGCTCGGCCGCACCGGTGGCCCCGCCGTCGGCGGCTGCCTCGACCCGAACGTCGACGTCGAGGTCGTCGAGGAAGGCGATGGCGCCGGCCTCGTCGTTGGAGATGCCGGGAATCTCGACTTCGCTGGCGTATTCGAGGAGCTTCGGGAGGGGTCGGGTCTGGCGGCCGTAGAGGGCGAGGTCGGTCGCTTCGTCGAGGACGCCCGCCTCGACGCCCTCGGCGACGATCTCGCCGTTTGCGCCCACCAGTTCGCCGCCGACAGCCTGCATGTCGCCGACGGCACCAACGACCGCGAGGGCAGCGAGGTCGCGGTTGTCGACGTCCTCGGATTCCAGCGCCCGAGCGAGAACGTAAGCAGCGCCGGCGCCGGAGAGTTCGCTCGCCCCGTCGAGCCCCTCCAGCAGGGGATTGAGGTGGTACTCGGTGCCTGCGTCCGCCGGCTGGTGGTGGTCAGCGATCACTGGCGTGAAGTCCCCGGCGGCTTGGTGGGCCGCGATGGCGTCCAGCTGGCCGCTGCCAAAGTCGGTGAAGAGGACCGTGTCGAATTCCCGGGCCGCGATGGAGGCGATTTCGGCGTCGTCGAGCTGCTTCTTGAAGACGACGTCGTGGGGGATCCCGGCCCTGGCCAGCGCGGTCGACGCGACGGCGGCGCTCGTCAGGCCGTCGGCGTCGATGTGAGACGCCAGGAGGACTGACTCTGCCGCCTGGAGTCGCTCGGCGCAGGCGGCGGCTCGCTCCTGGAGTTCCGGGACCGGACCCATGCTGGGAGAGGGTTGGCGCGGGATGGGGTATAAATCTCCGGTCGGCGCCTCACTGACGGAGGAGGTGGATCCGGTCGGGGTCGAGGGCGAGCGACACCGACGCGGTCCCGGGGTCCTCGGCGGGGTCGAACCGGAGCGTCAGCGTCTCGCCGTCGGGGAGCCGGGCGGTAGCCCGGATGCGCTCGCCGAGGTAGAACCGGTCTTCGATAGTCGCCTCGATCGGGCCGTCGTCTAGCGTGAACGCCTCGGGCCGGGCGACGACCGTGACGTCACCCTGTCCGGCGCCGGCAGGGGCGTCGACTGACGCGTGACCCAGGTCGAGTGACTCGTTCGAGACGGTCCCGTCGAGGCGGTTCGACGTGCCGACGAAGTCGGCCACGAAGCCGTTCGCCGGGCGTTCGTAGACTTCTTCGGGCGTGCCGACCTGCTCGACGTGGCCATCGTTCATGACGGCGATACGGTCGCACATCACCATCGCCTCGGCCTG
>CAZGAX010000052.1:0-22963 GCA_964523745.1 uncultured Halobacteriales archaeon
CGTAGAACAGGTAGTTCACGTCGTCCAGCGCGACGACGAGCACCTCGTCTTCCTCCACGAGTTTATCCGTCACCTGGGAGAATAGCTTCTTGAACGAGATGCCCGAGGAGGGCGGCTCGTAGTCGAAGACGCCCTCGAACAGCCGCGAGAATACCGAGTAGCGCGTGGAGTTCACCTGGCAGTTTACCCTGACTGCCTGGACGCCGGTCTGGGCGACCAGTTCGTCGAACAGCATGTGGACGGCCGTCGTCTTCCCGGTTCCGGGCGGGCCCTGGGCCAGGACGTTCAGCGGACGGGAGCCGCGCACCGCCGGCCGGAGAGCGTACTTCAGGCTCTCCATCTGGGTCTCGCGGTGGAGAAACGTCTCCGGAACCCAGTCTATCTCGAAGACGCGCTCGTCCCGGAACACCGTCTCGTCCCAGCCGAGCATCCCCTCCTCCGGGTCGTCCGTCATCACTTTCACCGAGCTTCGCGCGACACTTAAGGGTATTGTAGCGAACGCGGAACTCCCCGACGTCGGCCGAGCCCCGGCCTGTCGACGCCGCCGTACCCCCGACGTCGGTCCGTTCACCCGAAAGTATTCCGAACGGACGCGACCGATTCACATCGAACGGGAACTCGGTTAGTTTCGCGACCGTAGTGATAGAACACGTGTGATCAGTCCACACGAAATCGTACAGACTTATACGTATCCGATGGCTAGTAGGGGAGCATGGGATTGGGTCCAGATGCAACAGACCGGGGAGAGGACAGACAAAAACACTGCTGACGACGGACTTAGCGCCGACGACGTCGCTATTATCGCTCACGACCTGCGGAATCCGTTGAACGCCGCGATGTGTTCGGTCCAGGCAGCCCGCTCCAGCGGCGACGAGGAGCACTTCGAACGCGCCGAGCGCTCGCTCCGGCGGATGGACGACCTCATCGACCACCTGCTCGCGCTCGGCAACGGGCCGGCCTCGAGGACTCGCGACCGCGTCTCGCTCGCCGGCGTCGCCGAGGAGGCCTGGGACACCACGGCCACCGAATCTGCCTCGCTGGTCGTCTCCGACGACGGACTGCTCGAGGCCGACCCCTCGGCGCTCGACATGCTGCTGTCGAACCTCTTCGACAACGCCGTCACCCACGCCGGCGAGGACGTCACCGTCCGCGTCGGCACCCTCGACGACGGCTTTTTCGTCGCCGACGACGGCCCCGGCATCCCCGAGGCCAAACGCGAGGACGTCCTCGAGTTCGGCTACTCGACGGACCCCCAGGGGTCGGGCTACGGCCTGGCCATCGTCGAGCGCATCGCCGACGCTCACGGCTGGGACGTCACCGTCACCGACAGCGAGTCCGGCGGTGCCCGGTTCGAAATCGTCTAGGCCTGCCGAGTCCGCTAGAACTTCTCCAGCAGTCCTGCGTAGAAGTCCGCGTCGTCCTCGTCGGCCAGCTTCTCGACGATGAGCTCCGGCGTCGACCGCGCCAGCCGGCCCTTGACGGGCGTCCGGTCCACCACGAGCTCGCCGTTTTCGAGCCCCGAGGCCTGGATTCCGTCGACCGCGATTTCCGTCGTCGCGGCCTCCCGGATCTCGCTGGCGAGGTGCGAGACGAACACCGCCGTCGCGTCGCGCTCGGCCAGCGCCTCCAGGATGCCGGCCATGATGTTCGCGCTCGCCCCGGGCTCGGTGATGCTCTCTAGTTCGTCCACCAGCACGAGCACCGGTTTCTCCCGACTGACCTCGGTCACCAGGTCGCCGAACTCCCGGAGGGTGGACTCGAAGGCGCCGGCGTCGAGCGTCCCCTGGCTCTTGGCGTGGTAGTGCAGTTCGGAAATTCGCTCGACCCTGGCCGCGTCGGCGGGCACCGGCAGCCCCATGTGGGCCAGCGTCACCACCAGTCCCACCAGGTCCAAAAGCGACGTCTTCCCGCCGCTGTTGACGCCCGACAGGAGTGCGACGCCCTCGACGCGGTAGTCGACGGGCTCGACCTCGTCGAAGGGCACGTCCAGCAGCGGCGACCGGCCACCCTCGATGGCGAAGCCCGAGCCCCCGATTTCGGGCATCGTGCAGTCGAAGTCCCGGGCGAACCTGGACACCGCCAGCTCCACGTCCAGTTCGAGCGCCGCGCTCACCAGCTCTTCGCTCGGTTCGCGCAGATCGGCCAGTTCCCCGGCGAGTTCCCGCTTTCTCCTGCTCGCCCGGCGGTCCCGGGCTGCGGTCAGTTCCTCGCGCAGTCGTCCCACGGCGTCATCGTCGCGTTCGACGGGGAACGTCGGCTCGCCGGAGAAGGCCTGCCGGGCCAGGTCCTCGTAGTCCCGCAGGTCCAGCGCGTCGACGAGGTGGTTCCGGGCCGCCTCGACGGCGCCGTCGAACTCGTCAGCCAGTTCGCGCCGGAGCAGCGAATCGACGCCCGCTCCCTGCTCGACCAGCGAGAGCAGGTCGTTGCCCTCGATGGTGACGTCGCGCTCCTGGATTGCCTCCCTGAGGCGGTCGTTGGCGACGCTCTCGGCCATCGACACCGCCGCGTCGAGGTCGTCGACGGCGTCCGTGAGGCGTTCGAGTTCTTCGTCGCCCCGGGGCGTGCCGTCTTCCTCCAACTGGGCGAGGGCCGACTCCAGCGTCTCCAGGTCACACGGCGCCTCGAGGTCGGCAGCCTGGTGGACGGCGACGGCCGCCCGGAGCGGCCCGCGATTCCTGGCGAAAAACGAGAGAATCCGCTCGGGAACCACGTCGACGGGATTCTCGAGAGCGTCGGGTTCGACGCGAACGTCACCCTCGACGTCGACGCCGGCGAACTCCTCGTCCAGGGCCACGACTGTCGCGTAGCCCCGGGCCAGTTCCGCCAGCTGGCGGGCGTCGTCGACGACCTCGACGCTGAGTTCCGGAATCGCCTCCCGGGCCTCGGCGTATCGCTCGGCGTCCTGCGTGGCCAGACACCGGTCTCGAACCCTGACGTCGCCGGGCTCCCGGAGGGGTGCGACGTCAGCCAGCGCCTCCCGGACCTGGGGGTCGGGTTCGCGCTCCATCGCCCGGTCTGCGAACGCTCTGACTTCGTCGATGCGGGACTGCACGCCGCTGGGATACAGCGTCTCGAGGCGGCGGGCGGCGTAATCCGTGACCGTCCGGTCCTGGAGGAGCGAGAGGGCCTGGCGGTACAGGTCCCTGGCGCGGTCGGTGGCCGCGAACCCGCCGGGGTCGTCGTGGGTCCGGCGGATGGCGCCGCGGGCGATCCGGGCGGCACGGCCCTCGGAGATGCCCGGAGCGCGAGCCAGCGTGGCGACGTCGCCCTCGGCCAGGGCGCGTTCCGGGTCGTCGAGTTCCCGCAGGGCGTCGGCCGTCTTCGCGCCGACGCCGGGGATCGCCTCGATCTCCATCTGTTCGTGCACTCTCCCTCGGGCGAGAAAAACCCAGCGGGCCTACCCGAGAAACGGGAGGTGGTCGAGGAGGCCGCCGTCTGCGTCGGCCGCCGCCGTTGCCGGTCCCTCCGTCCCCCCGTCGGCTGCCGACGGCGACTCCGGCACCGAGACGTCGGCGCTGGCATCGCGGGCGGCGACGTCGAGGTCGCCGGTCTCGTGACAGTCGGCCATCGTCCCGGCGAGGCGGTCGTACTCGGCGGCGGCCGGACTGTCCGGGGCCGAGAGTACCCGGGGCTCCTCGGCCGCCTCGTCCTCGTACTCCGGGACGGCCGCGACGACGTGGCCGTCGAACTCCCGTTCGAGGCCTTCCAGGTCGGCGCCGGGCCGCACCCTGGTCGCGACCGTCCCCAGGACCGGGCTGTCGACGAAGCCGGCGATTTCGCCGCTCTTGGCCGCGTCGTTGGCGGCCAGGTCGTCGGCCGTCGTCACGAGCGCGACGGCGTCCGCCAGGCCGTAGGCCACCATGTTCTGGTGGCTGATCCCGGCACCCGTATCCAGGAGGACGACGTCCGCCGCGTGGCGGAGTGGCTCGACCACCTCTCTCAGGTTTGCCGGGTCGGCGCCCGCTGCTGCTGCCAGCCCCTCGCCGCCCGGCACCACTCGGACTCCGACCGGCCCGCCGACGAGGACGTCCTCGACGCCGCCCTCGCCGGCCAGCACGTGGTGGACGCCGCGCTCCTCGCTCACGCCGACGAACTCGCCGAGATTGGTCATGCCGATGTCGGCGTCGACGGCGACGACCTCGTAGCCCGCCTCGGCGAGCGCGATGGCGACGTTGGCCGTCGTCGTGGTTTTACCGACACCTCCTTTGCCCCCTGCGAAGGCGAACACGCTTCCCCCCATGTACGGGTGTGACCAACCAGCATGCACTTAAAAAATTACGTCATACGCACGTAATTGCAGCTATCCGGAACGAACACCGCGACGAGCCGGTATCAACTCACTCCCACGGCGCCCGACCGCCTTTACGACCGGCGCCCGAACGCCGACCATGAGCGTCCCTGCCAGGGAGTACCACGAACGGACCAAACACACGCCGGCCAGCGTCCGCGACGGCCACCGGCTGGACTTCTCGAACCAGCCCCGACCGACCAAACAGTACGTCGACCTGCCGACGCGACCCCTGGCCGACCGGATCCGCCCGCCGCAAGTCCCGCTCCTGAGTGCCATCGCGACGACGGGCGCCGACGGCGCCCGGAGTGACCCGCCGGACCGCGAGACCGTCACGCAACTGTGCTACTTCGCCGCCGGCATCACCCGCCAGGTCCAGCGACGCGGCGGCGTCAAACACTTCCGGGCTGCGGCCTGCACGGGCGCCCTCTACCACGTCGACCTCTATCTCGTCTGTGGCGACCTGCCGGGCCTGCCCGCCGGCGTCTATCACTTCGAGCCGACGACGCTCTCGCTCGACGTGCTCCGGCAGGGCGACTTCCGGAGCGTCCTCGCCGCGGCGACCCACTACCGGGGCGTCGCCGACGCACCGCTCTCGGTCGTCACCACTTCGACCTGGTGGCGCAACGCCTGGAAGTACCGCGACCGCACCTACCGCCACGCCTTCTGGGACTCCGGGACGACCCTCGCGAACCTCCTCGCCACGGCCCACGCCCTCGATTTCCGGGCCGAGGCCGTCCTGGGCTTTGCCGACGAACCCGTCGCCGAGTTGCTCGGGGTCGACACCGACCGCGAGGCGCCCCTGGAAATCGTCCCGGTCGGCAGCGACGACCCGGTACCGGGCGCCGACCGCAACCACCCGCCGGACGTTCCACCGATCGACCCAGAGACGGAACCGCTCTCGGCCACCGAACCCGAGTTCCCGCTGATTCAGGACGCCTATGCTGCTTCCAGTCTCCCCGACGGCGAGACTGCGACGGCCTGGCGGTCGCCACCCGTCGAGCGCGTCGGTCGAGCCGACCCTGGCGACGGCGAGCGCATCTCGCTGGACCCCGTCGGTCCCGACACCATGGCGAAGACGCCGCTCGACGTGACGGTTCGCCGCCGGGGATCCGCCCGGGAGTACGACCGCGAGCCCATCTCGTTTCGGAAACTCTCGACGGTGCTCGACCGCGGGGTTCGCGGGACGCCGCTCGACGTCCGTGCTCCCGACGCCCCGCCGCTGGCACTCGGTGACGCCTACCTCGCGGTCCACGCCGTCGACGGCCTGGAGAGTGGTCTGTACCACTACCTGCCCGAACGAGGGGAACTCGAACGGCTCGCGTCCGGCGACTTCCGGCGGGAGACGGGCCACGCTGCCCTGGACCAGGCGCTGGCCGCCGATGCCGCCGCCGTGCTGTTCGTCCTCGCGGACCTCGACGCCGTCGTCGACCACCTGGGCGACCGGGGCTACCGGGCGGCACAGTTCGAGGCGTCGCTGACGGCCGGCCGGTGCTGGCTCGGCGCCTACGCCCACCGCGACCTCGGTGCCACGGGCCTGACCTTCTACGACGACGTGGTGACGGACCTGTTTGCCCCGCGTTCCGCGGACCAGACGCCGATGTTCTGCTGGACGGTCGGGAAGCCGGCTTGAGTCGAGCAGCGCGGGGTTGTCCCCTCTCGCTGCAGTGTGACTACCGCAACCGCACAGCAGGGAATGCCCTCGGCCCGATGGCGGTCGCTGCAGTACATATCCTCGCTTCGCTCGGATAGAGCCGGCTGAGCGACCGCGACTGAGGTGAGGGCTTTCGTCGTCGTTGCGGTGGCGGCTGCGGTGCTGACGGCTACCACCAAACATCAACCACAATTCCAGACCCGTTCACACACGTCCCAACGAGCCTTTACGCGTCGGCGCAAATCAGCACAGTATGGTCGCGGCAAAGCTGGCGGCAGCCCGGGAGGACCTCGCGGACCGAGAGGGCGTCCTGATAGCCTTCTCGGGCGGGGTCGACTCCAGCGTGGTCGCCGCAATCGCCCACGACGCCCTCGGCGAGGACGCCGTCGCCTGCACGGCCAAGTCCGAGACCCTCCCGGCGGCCGAACTCACCGACGCCAAACGCGTCGCCGAGGAGATCGGCATCCGCCACGAGATCGTCAACTTCAGCGAACTCGATAGCGAGGCCTTCGTCCAGAACGACGGCGAGCGGTGCTATCACTGCCGCTCGATGCGCCTCTCGGCGATGTTCGACCGGGCAAAAGAGCTGGACATCCCGATCGTCTGCGACGGGACGAACGCCTCGGACCCCGGCGAGGGCCACCGGCCCGGCCTCCGGGCCGTCGACGAACTCGACGCCTACTCTCCCCTCCTCGAACACGACATCACCAAGGAGGAAGTACGAGAGATCGCCAGAGAGTACGACCTCTCGGTCGCGGACAAGCCCTCGATGGCCTGCCTCTCGTCGCGCATTCCGACCGGTCTGGAGGTCACCGAAGAACGCCTCTCTCGCATCGAGAAGGCCGAGCGCCTCCTCAGGACGTGGGGCTTCGAGCAGTTCCGCGTCCGGGACCACGACGGCCTGGCACGGATCGAAGTCAGCGAGGACGAACTTGAGGACGCGCTGGACCCCGAGTTCGTCCGAGCAGTGCGAGAGTACGTCGCCGACCTGGGCTTCGACCACGTGACGCTGGACCTGCACGGCTACCGGACCGGGAGCGTCAGCCCGGCCGAAACTGAACCGGCTGGCAACGAGGCCGCCGGCCCCGAGACAGACGTCCTCGACGCTGAGTATCCCACCGACTAATCCGTTCCCGGCCCGTCGTCCAGCGTCCAGCGACACTCGTTCTTGCAGACCACTTCGATCCCATCGCCGGCGCCGTCCAGCCGGAACTCCGAGAGGGCACAGTTGTCGTGGGAGTGGTTGCGGTAGGCGGTCCGCAGGTCCTCCCCGGCGACGTGGCCGTGGAGGAGGTGCAGCGGCCCGCCGTGAGACACCACGAGGACGGTGTCGGCGTCGAGGTCCCGGAGGGCGTTCCAGCCGTCGATTACCCGGCGGTAAACGTCGACGAGCGCCTCGCCGCCCGGGGGCTCGGCCTGTAGCGCGTCGGCCGACCCGTTCGTCACGTCGAACTCGGGATACTGTTCGAAGAGGTCGGTCCCGAGCATTCCCTGGAGGTGACCGAAGGAGCGTTCGCGCCAGGCGTCGTCGAACGTGGCCGTCGGCAGGCCGGCCTCGGCGATGCGGGCCGCCGTCTCCCGGGTCCGCCGCAGGTCCGATGCCACGACCTCGTCGACGTCGTAGGATTCGGCGAGGACCTCCCCGAGGGCCGTGGCCTGGCGGTGTCCCCGGTCGTTGAGCGGGGTGGGTGCCCAGCCCTGGATGCGGCTCTCGCAGTTCCAGTCGGTCTCGCCGTGGCGGACCACGAGAATCTTTTCGGGCCCGTCGCTTCGGTCGGCCAGGTCGCGTTCGGTCGTCCCCTCGCTCACGTCAGTCCCTCCGTCGCCACCGCCAGAGGGCGAGGCCGCCCTCGTAGACCACCAGAACGGCGGCCACGACGCCAGCGGCCTCCGGAGTCGTCAGGAGGGGCTGTTCGGCTCGCTGGAGCAGCGTCGTCTCGGGGCTGGCGAGGTAGCCCACGGCGACGGCGCCGAGCCAGACCGGCACCCGGAGGCGGCGCTGGACGATGCGTCCTTTCCAGAGCCAGCGCCGGGGACCCTGGGGTGCTCCCAGTCTGACGAGCAGATATCCCAGCAGTTCGTAGGCCACCAGCAGGCCGACGCCGACCAGGATCGGCGTCGCACCGGTCAGGCCGGCGTCGGCCATGGTATTCCGGAAGACTGCCGGCAGTTCGTCGTAGTAGCCCGCCGGCATCGGCGCCGGACTGAGGACGTAGCCCGCCGCGAGCGTCAGTAGCCAGACCAGGGGCCGGAGGCCGGCGATCTGGGTCGGGCCGGGTGCCATCGAACCCTCGCCGCTCCAGCGCAGCAGGGCGAGCGTCCCCTCGAACAGCCCGACCATCGTCACCGCGACGATGAACGGCGCCATCCCGGTCGGGTCGGGGCTGAACAGGAACGCGACGCCGGCGAAGCCCGCCCAGAAGTACAGCCGGCGGGACTCGAGCCAGCGCCGGCTCGTGACGCCCATCATGATGGCGAGCATGACGAACAGCGGGATCTGGAAGATGAAGGCGAACATCCCCAGCATCAGGATGATCAGCGTGAAGGTGTCGCTCAGGCCGAACGCGACCTCGGCGACCGGCTGGGAGTAGCCCAGGAAGTACGTGAAGATCACCGGCAGGACCAGGAAGTAGGCAAAGCCGATGCCGACGGCGGCGAGGATGAGACTCGTCGGCACCGACGCCAGGTAGTAGCGGCGCTCGTTGGGGTAGAGACCGGGCCGCATGAACAGGTAGGTCTCGTAGACGAACACCGGCAGGGCGATGACGAAGCCGGCCAGCGAGGCGACCTTCAGCCGAGCGAGGACGAGTGCGAGTGGATGGTAGAGACGCGGACAGGCGGCACTGCCGGCCTCGACGCCGCCGACACAGGCGCCGGGCGACCCCGGCAGGAACGAGTACCAGAGGAAGTTGATCAGTTCGTCGGCGAACGGGAAGGTGACGGCGCTGATCGCCGCCATCACCACCACGACGACGCCCAGCCGCTTGACCATCTCCTCGATGTGGTCGGCCAGCGGCATCTCCTGGTCGTCCGGGGCGCCGCCCACGCCGACGGGCTCGGGGGATTCGGGCTCCGGCGCGGCCGCTCCGCCGGTGACGGGTACCTCGTCTGGAGGATCGCCGGACCCCTCGGTCATCGGGCTGGGGTTGTCCGTGCCCGTTTGTAAGCTTTCTTTTCCCGGCGCCGGACCGGAATCGGCTCGTGCCCGCATGAATAAATTGATAACAGGCGCTCGGCAAGGTCCGGAAGAGATGGCTGGCGCAATCGACGAGGACACCGCGAGAACCATCGCGAGCGGACGGGAAACCGTCGGCGCGGTGCTCTCTTCCGCCCAGTCACAGCTGAAGAAGGTCTTTCTCGTCTTCCTCGGCGCCATGCTGCTGACGATATGGGCGCTGTACTCGTTCCTCTGGGACGCGCTCAAGCGGGACCTGCTGTACAATCAGCTCAGCGGCGAAGTGCTCGAAGAGACGACCATCGTCGCCGTGACGCCGTTCGACGTCCCGCTGTTGCAGGTCAAGATCGGACTGATCGTCGGCATCCTCGTCACGATCCCGGTCTTGCTCTGGGTGGGCCGGGACGGGCTCCGGCGACGGGGCTGGTGGCCTTCGCAGCGGATCGCCCGCTGGAAGGTCTGGCTCGGCATCTCCACGATCGTCTTCCTGGCGGTCGGCGGCGCCCTGTACGCCTACGAGCTGTTCTTCCCGCTGATGTTCGAGTTCCTCGCCTCGAACGCCGTCAACGCGGGTTTCACCCCGACCTACTCGATCGTCAAGTGGACCGAGTTCGTCGTCTTCCTCTCGCTGTCGTTCGCCCTGGCGGCCCAGCTTCCCCTGGCGATGAGCAGCCTGGCCGCCAGCGGCATCGTGAAGTACGAGACGTTCCGGGACAAGTGGCGTATCGCCGTCGTCCTCATCTTCGTCTTCGGCGCGCTGTTCTCCCCGCCGGACCCGTTCACGCAGATCATGTGGGCCCTGCCGCTGGTCACGCTCTACGCCATTAGCCTGGGCATCACGAAACTCGTCGTGGTCAGTATTCGGGCCGGCGAACACGTCCCGATCCGGGGTGTCATCGCGGACCGCTGGAACCTCATCGCCGGGACGGTCGTCTTGGCGGCCGGCGTCGTCTACGCGTTCCTGACCCGGGGCGGCCTCGCCGCGTTCAACGACGCCCTGGTCTGGATCGGCTCCAAGTACCGGACACCGACGGCCGACGAACTGGGACTGTTCGGTCTCGGCCCGCAGACGACTGCCACACTCGTCGCGGCGCTGGTCGGTCTCGTCGCTGGCCTCGTCGCACTCTTTTACTTCCGGCTCGTCGCGCTCGAGGAACTCGTCGCCGGCGACTCGCTGACCGACCCGGCGGTGGCCGGCGCCGTCGACGACGGGACGGCCCAGCCCACGGGGGACGCCGCGACGACGGCACCCGAGACGGCCGCCAGCGCCGGCGAGCCCGCCGAAATCGACATCGACGCGCTCAGCACGGCGGCCGTCCGGGCCGCCCCTCTCGAAGCCTTCGCCTCGCTCACCGAGGACGAGGCCCTCCAGCACGCCCAGCGGGCCATGGAGGCGGACGACGCCGAGAAGGCCCAGTTGATCCTGGACCGGTTCGACGAGGCCCAGGAGGCAGACCTCCAGCCCGACCGGTCGACGGACGAGGCAGCCGGCGGAGCGGACGAGGGAGACGACGCGAACGTCGTCACCTCGACCGCAGCCGGGATGATGGACGCCTTCACCGAAGACGAGACCACCGAGGACGACGTCGGCGGCTACTACTACGACATTGCGTTCATCCTCGACTCGCTCACCTCGAAGGCGATGTGGCTCGTGGGGACGTTCATGCTCGTCATGGCGGGGACGTTCATCTACCTCTACTCGGGCGGTATCGGCGAGATCCGCGAGGCGTTCGTCCACGAGATGCCCGCCTCGCTCCAGCCGCAGGTCGACCTCGTCACGCTCCACCCGGTCGAGGCGCTCATCTTCGAGATCAAGTTCGCAACGGTACTCGGCGTCGTCGCGACCATCCCGCTCCTGTTCTACTTCGCCTGGCCGGCCATCGAGCAGCGGGGCATCGCCACGGGCGACCGGAGCATCCTGCTGGTCTGGGGCGGCTCGCTGCTGGTCGCACTCGTCGGCGGCAGCCTCGCCGGCTTCTTCTACGTCGCGCCGGCGGCCATCTCCTGGCTCGCCCAGGACGCCCTCCAGGCCGGCATGCTGATCAAGTACCGCATCAACAACTTCGGGTGGCTGGTCATCTTCACGACCGTCGGCATCGGCTTGCTTGCCGAAATTCCGGTGACGATGTTCCTGTTCCACCGTGGCGGCATCGTCTCCTACGGGACGATGCGGCGGCGCTGGCGGGTGGTCGTCGTCGGCGTCTTCGCACTGGCGGGGTTGCTCAGCCCCAAGGGCGTGTTCACGATGTTCCTGCTGGCCCTGCCGGCGTCGTTCGCCTACGGCGCCGGCCTGCTGTTACTCTGGATCTACACCCGCCTCACGTCGGTGACGGCCCGGCCACAGGGTGAAGCAGCCGACTGATCTTCCCTCCTTCTCCGGCTCAGTCCGACCAGCTCGCGTCGCCCCGGCAGGGGACGCCCGGCGCCGAGAACGTCTGGTCGGGCGACGCCGTGCTGGCGTCGTCGACGATGACCGTGTCGTTCAGGTAGATCCGGTTGGCGTAGCCGGCGTTTTGCTCGATGAACTTCAGCGTGCTCTCCTCACAGTCCGGCTTGAACACCAGGAACACGTCGTTGGTCGGCTCGGTGGCCGAACTCGAGTCGGTGACGATCGTACCGCCGTTGAGCGAGTAGGAGTCGGCGCCGGTGGTCAGGCCGGACGGCGGCGCGTCGGTCCAGTTGAACCGCTCGCCGGGACTCACCTCGGGGTGGGCCGACGGGTCCGGCACGTCCGCCCAGTGGACGTTGTCGACCATCACGACGACGAACACCGGCGGTTCCAGCCCCTCTATCTCCCGGTCGTACAGTTTGACGTAGTGCCAGCGGTTGGCCAGCGAAATCTGCCCGAGTTGCATGTCGTAGCCACCGTTGTAGTCCGTCGCGACGTTGTCCCCGTTGGGCTCGATTGCCAGCCCGAAGGCGTAGCGGTCGTTGACCTCGTAGCGGTTGCCCTCCACCACGACGTGGGCGAACTTCTCCGGGAAGGTGTTGAACTGCGGGCAGGTCGTGGCGTGGTCGAAGACGTGGGTGAGCACCAGCCGACTGTGACCCTCGTCGTCGGCCGTCCGGATGACGACGCGGTCGCCGGGATACAGACACTCGACTTCGACCGTGCCGGTGCCGTCCCACTCGTGGACCTGCTCGCCGTTGACAGCGAGGACGAACTCCGCCTCGGCGCCGAACCCGGACCGGTGGGCCGCTCGTATCTCCAGGTCCTCCGCGTCCTCCACGTCGAAGGCGTACTGACCGGTGTCGTGGACGGCCGCCGAGTCCAGCCGGTCCTCGCCCAGCGTAACCGCCATCGTGACCGTGACGCCAGCGAGCAGTGCCACTATCGCCACGAGCAGTGCGACGCCGACGACCTGTGAGAGGCCGCGCTGATCCCCACCCCCGGTGCCGCGAGGCTGGCTACCGGGGGTCATACCGCCCCAAACGGCCACAAGGAATATATACTCCTTTCCGATATCGAGCGCTGTGTTCCCCTGCCTGCTTGCGATTATCCCTTCAGGCCGCTACCGGTCAGCGCCACGACCACGTCGTCGTTCGGGGCGAGGACGCCCCGATCCCGGTACTGCGCCAGCGCCGCCGTCGCGACGGCGCTCGTCGGCTCGACGTGGAAGCCGGACTGAACGAGTCGGTCGGCTTCCCGCTCGGTCGCCGACGAGTCGACGGCGATGGCGTCGCCGTCGGTCGCCTCGATGGCCGCCAGGATTGCCTCGCGCTGGACCGGTTCGGTGATCTGGATGCCGTCTGCGGCGTCGTTGCGTTCGCCGGCCGCCGACTCGCCGGAGCTGCCACCGTCACCGGAGCTATTGTCGCCGTGGAGTGCATCGACGATGGGCGCCACGCCGGCTGCCTGGGCCCCGAGCAGTCGCGGGACGTCGTCGGTCCAGCCCGCGTCCCGGAGCGCCCGAAAGCCCCGGTAGGCTCCGAGAAACAGCGTCCCGTGACCGAGCGGCGTGACGACGGCGTCCGGGACGTTCCAGTCCCGCTGGGCGGCCAGTTCGAAGGCAAAGGTCGCGGTCCCGGCGAAGAAGGCGGGGTTCCAGGCGTGGCTGGCGTACCAGCCCTCGCCGGCCTCGACGGCGTCGACACAGGCGTCCGTGACAGCCTGGCGGTCGTCCTCGACTCGTACGACGTCGGCGCCGGTCCGCTCGATCGCGTTCACTTTGCCGGCCTTCGCGTCGGACGGGACGTAGATCTCGGCGTCGATGCCCGCAGCCGCGGCGTAGGTCGCGATGGCCAGGCCGGCGTTGCCCGACGAGTCCTCGAGTACTTTGGGGACGCCGAGTTCGACCGCCCGGGAGACCGTCGCTGCTGCACCCCGGTCCTTGAAGCTGGCCGTCGGAAACAGGTAGTCCAGCTTGAAGTTGGCGTCCCAGTCAGGGGCCTCGACGAGCGGCGTCCAGCCCTCGCCGAGCGACACCCCCTGGTCCATCGGCAGGAAGTCGCCGAAGGCCCAGATGCCGGCGTCGCGGTCGAGGGATTCCGGCGGCTGGTCGCGGGCCGGGCGGGGCGGGTCGGCCAGTCGCAGGGGACTCCCGCAGTCACACCGCCAGGGACCGTCGTCGGGGTAGTCGCGGCCGCAGTCCGGACAGACGAGCATGCCGCGAGCGAGGTCCGCCGGCAACCAGAATCTGGCGGTCACTGCGGACGGGCCGTTCCCTGGCCGTGGTCCCGGTCTCACGACCTGACACCGGAAGCCAGCGTTATGCCCCTGGCAGGTCTGTCTAGCGTAGTGATGCGGGAATGAAGGCCTCAGCCTCGACGACGATCGACAGGCCCATCGACGACGTCTTCGCCTACGTTTCGGACGTCGAGAACACGTCCGAGTGGGTGGCGGGCGTCGGCGACACCACGCTCGTCGACGGCGACGGGACTGGCGTCGGCGACCGCTACGAGAGCGAGTACACCTACGGCGGCAACACTTCGGACATGGACTTCGAGATTACCGACTACGACCCACCACGCCGACTCGGGATGACGGCTCCCGAGGGTCCGTTTGCCTTCGACGGCACGCTCGAACTCGAGGCGGTCGACGGCGGGACGCGGGTGACGAACACCATCGAGACCGGCTCGGACGGCCTGTTCACGACGATCACGTTTACGGTATTCAGGCCAGTGATGCGCTGGCTGATGGCCCGCCGACTGACGCAGGAACTCGACGAACTGAAAGCGATTCTCGAGACCAGCGACGCTGCACCGGCGTCGGAGTCCGACCGGGCGACGGCCTGAATCCGCGTAGTTGGCGTCCGATGGGCCCGACGTCGACCGAACGGACCACACAGCTTATGCTCTCCGGGTATTATCCAGCGAATATGCCCAAGATAAGCGTGGAGGTACCAGGCGAACTCCTGGCAGACCTCGACGAGCACGTCGGGGACGACGGGAAGTTCGTCAACCGGAGCGAGGCGATACGGGCCTCCATCCGGAAGACGCTCGACCAGCTAGACGAGATCGACGACCGCCACGGGAGGATGGACGATGAGTGAGCGAGAGGGCACCGCCGGCCCCGGTGCGGTGCCGACGGTCGCCATCGCCGCACTCTTCGTCACCGCGCTCATCACGGCGCAGGTGACGGCCTCGAAGGTGCTTGCCTTCGACCTCCCCTTCTCGATGCCGGTGACGGACGTGCTCATCGTCCCCGGGGCGGTCTTCGCCTACGCCCTGACGTTCTTCGCGTCGGACTGTTACGCCGAACTGTACGGCAAGCGAGCGGCCCACACCCTGGTCAACGTCGCCTTCGTGATGAACTTCGTCCTGCTGGCGCTGGTCTGGCTCACGATCTACGCACCGGTGTACGGCCGGTCGCCGGTGGCCGCTGGCCCCTTCGCAGACGTCCTCGGGGCCAGCACCGGCGTCGTGGTCGGCAGCCTCGCGGCATACGTCGTCAGCCAGAACTGGGACGTGTTCGTCTTCCACCGACTCCGGGAGTACACCGACGGCGACGCCCTCTGGCTGCGCAACGTCGCCTCGACCGCCTCCAGCCAGGCCATCGACACGGTCATCTTCGTCACCATCGCCTTCTACCTCTTCCAGGGCCTGCCGCTCCGGCTGGTGGCGGCGCTGGCGCTCGGCCAGTACCTCGTCAAGCTCCTGATCGCCCTCGTCGATACGCCGTTCGTCTACGCTGTCGTCGGTATCGTCCGGTCGCGGGACTGGGATACCCCGGCGCCAGCACCGAGCGACTGACTACTCGACCTTCTCAGCAAAGCCGTACGTCGGCTTCACGTCCTCGACTTCCACGGTTACCGTCTCGCCTTCCTCGGCACCCGGCACGAACAGCGTGTAGTCCTCGACCTTGGCGACGCCGTCGCCCTCGCTCCCCGTGTCGACGATTTCGACGTCGATCACGTCGCCCTCCCGGACGGGGGCGGTGAGTCGGCCCTTCGCGACGAGGTATAGTTCGGACGAGGAGTCCCGGGAGGCGTCGGGTCGGACCTGCCGTACGTACTCGAACTCGGCGTCGATGTCGTCCTGCAAGTCCGCGAGGTCTTGGCCGTCGAACACCTTGACGGCGAGGTCACCACCCGTATCGAGGACGTCGAGTGCCACCTCGAAGGCCTGGCGGGCGAGGTGGACCGACCTGGCGTGGTCGAGTTCGTACTCGCCGCTCATGTTGGGAGCCATGTCCGAGAGGACGACGTCGGCACCGTCCTCGCCGACGCTGTCGAGGATGGCGTCGACGGTTGACTCCTCGGTGATGTCGCCACGGACTGTCTCGACGGGGGGCTCGGACTCGTCGAGGTCGTCGATGCGCTGGCGGTCGACGCCGACGACCCGGCCCCGGGAGCCGACGCGCTCGGCGGCGACCTGGAGCCAGCCGCCGGGGGCGGCCCCGAGGTCGACGACAGTCCGGCCCTCGCCCAGCAACCCGGCCGTTTCGTCGAGCTGCTGGAGCTTGTAGGCCGAGCGGGCCCGGTAGCCCTCCTGTTTGGCCTTGTTGTAGTAGTGGTCCTTGCCGCTCATGGTCAGTTGACCCGTCGTAGCTTTCCGAGACGGGTAAGCGTAGCGACTGGCTCGTCCGTTAGCCGGTCTGGTTGTCCGTCACGCCGATCTGGACGTCGCCGGGGTCGGTACTCGGGTCCGACACGTTCTTGATGCCCAGCCGCCGGAGGTAGAGCCCCGTGTAGCTGCTGGGACAGTCGTGGACCTCCTCGACCATGAACAGGGCGCCGGGGCTGAGTTCCAGCCTGGCCGGGAGGTACAGCGTCGTCGGCCGCTGGGTTTCGAGCAGGTCCTCGGGAGCGATCAGCGTCACGTCGTATGACCGGGACCGCTTGTCCGGCCAGGTAGCGTAGTCACACTGGTCCGAGCCGGCAGCGGAAGCGGGGTCGACCTCGCCGCCGACGTGGACGAATGCACCGTCCAGGGGCCGGTTCCACCCTTCCGGCGGGATGATGAGGGCCCGGGTTTCGAGACGCTCGTCGCCGGCGACGGCCTCCGGGGGTGCCTCCGTGGCGGTCCCGTTGGTCGTCGTCCCGTTGGTTCCCGTACCGTTGTCGTCGGCACCCTCCTGGGCGAGGCCGAGACAGCCGCCGGTCACCGCCACGGCGGCCGCACCGGACGCAGCCAGTACTCGCCGCCTCGAGAGACCGTCGTGGATGGATCGGTCGTTCGGTGACACACGTGGGACTCCGCCGTCGATGCGGGAAACCGTTGGCTCGCGCCGGAGTACGTCGCCACTCCTCGAACGGATACGGCAGCGATCCATCGCCCAGTCCGAGCAACGACACTCCGCCGACGGCCGGGCTGCGAACGTGAATGTTTTTTAAATGATGGGGTCGTACCCGGCTGCAAGATGTTCGACGCCATCGTGAGCGCCTCGACGCTCCAGGCGACGCTTGACTCCGTGGGCGTGCTGGTGGACGAGTGCAAGATCCACCTGAACGAGGACGGCCTGACTATCAAGGCGGTCGACCCGGCCAACGTCGGCATGGTCGACATGCGACTCGACGAGGCCGCCTTCGAGTCCTACGAGACCGACGGCGGTGTCATCGGCGTGAACCTGGTTCGCCTGATGGACATCGCCGGCATGGCCAGCGGCGACCAGCTCGTCCACCTCCAGCTGGACGAGGAGACCCGGAAGCTCCACATCTCCATCGACGGCCTGGAGTACACCCTGGCGCTCATCGACCCCGAGTCGATCCGCGAAGAACCGGACCTGCCGGACCTGGACCTTCCTGCAACGATCGTCGTCGAGGGCCGGGACATCGACCGGGCCGTCACGGCCGCCGACATGGTCTCGGACCACATCGAACTCGGCGTCGACGCCGCCGAGGAGGTCTTCTACGTCTCTGCCGAGGGCGACACCGACGACGTCCACCTGGAACTGGGCACTGACGACCTCATCTCTCTGGAGGCCGGCGACGCGGCCTCGCTGTTCTCGCTCGACTACCTGAAGGACATGAACAAGGCGATCCCCTCCGACGCCGAGGTCACCATCGAACTCGGCGAGGAGTTCCCCGTCAAGATGCACTTCGACGTTGCCCAGGGCGACGGCGTCGTGACCTACATGCTGGCGCCGCGGATCCAGAGTAACTGAGTCGGCTTCTCTTCGCTCTCGAACGCTTTGGTAGCGCTGCTAACACTCTGTCACACTATTGTCAGCTGCAGTGAACGATAGTCCTGGCGGCGAACTACCACGTATCTTGATTCGATTGTGCTGGAATCGAAGTTGCCGAAATAACCCCGTCATACTCCGGGCAGGTCGAACGAAAAGCTTGCACAGCTTCCGGTTACCCGTGGCTTCTTTCCTGCCGAAGACGGCAGCATTGCTTTCACGACGCACTTCCGTTCTGACGTGACGGTAGGCCCGCTATAGTATTGAGAAAACGCGAAAACCTCATTCTGATGGACAGGCGAGCGCTTCTCGCAGCCGTTGGGAGCGTGATACTGTTCGGGGGGACACGCTCCGGCCCCGAGTTGCCGCGTCCGGAGCCCCAGATCCGGGCCGCGTCGCGGGAACAGCTCGTCGCCGAACTGGGGTCTGCCAGCGCCGGCGACACGGTCTACGTCCCCCCGGGCGAGACGATCGACCTCAGCGGTCGCTGGATGCTGGAGGTACCCGACGGCGTCACGCTAGCCAGCAGCAGGCGCCCCGGCGGACCCGACGGCGCCCGTCTCAAATCCACTCCCGGTGACGAGAGTCCGACAGACGGCGGAGGCGTCCAGAAGATCACTCTGGGAACGGGTGCGCGCTTCACCGGCTTCCGGCTCGAGGGCCACCATCACGAGTACGCCAACCCGGAGGTGGCCTACGACGGAAACTACGAGGCACACATGAACAGCGGCATCCGGGCCGGCAGGAATGCTATCGTCGACAACAACGATATCTCGGGGTGGGTCCACTCCGGCGTCTGGGCGGAGGACGACGCCCTCGTCAGGGACAACGACGTCCACCACCACGCCTGGGAGGGGTACGGGTACGGCGTGTACGTCCCCGCCGGAGACCACATGCCCCTGGTCGAGTACAACCGGTTCAACTACAACCGACACTCGATCGCTGCCGGTGGCGGTCCGGCGGTGGGATACGCCGCCCGCCACAACCTCGTTGGGCCGGACTGGTTGGGCCACCAGTTCGACGTGCACGGTGACGAGGACGACGTTGCGGGCGACCGAATACTCGTCGAGGGTAACGTCTTCGAGGCGACTCGCGCCGTCGAGGCAAAGACTCGCGACCCGGGCGGCAAGTACCCCGCCGTCCGCGTCCGGGGGACGCCCGTCGAGGGCGTCCGGGTGCAGGGCAACGTCTTCGAACACGCGAATCGCGATTCGGCGTACGAACAGCAAACCGGACCTCACAGGGTCCACTTCGCGAACAACGTCTACGGGTGGCCGGACGACGAATAGCCCGTAATTCCACCAGACCCACCATACAATCGTCAGACCTCCGTCTGACGGGTAGTTTTGTAGGCTGAACACAGAGAAGTTCCTATGACCAGCCTCGACGACGCCTACAACCGGTCCTCGGCCTTCGACGGGCGGGACCCCCGCCGAGTCTACGGCGGGCTGGCGGTCGTCGCGGTCGGCGTCCTCGCCCTCCTGGGGGCCATCCTCCTCGTCGCGACCCAGGGCCACGCCACGGACGGCAAGAAGTGGGCTGGCCTGTTCGCCGGCCTGGGCATCCCGGTGCTTCTGGGCGGCGTCGTCATCGTCTTACCGGCCAGCCTACGCCAGCGGATCGGCGTCCTGCTCGGGGCCGTGTTGACGGTCTTCGGGACCACGCTGTTCTGGCACGCCTACCCCGACATGTGGACCCGGACGGGTAACTCGATGGCCTTCGAGACGATCATGGTGTACGCCCTCGGCGGGGCCATCGCCCTCTGGTTCGTCTTCACGGCCATCGCGTCGACCCACGTCCGGAACAACCCTCACGGGACAGTGACCCTCGAACTCGTCCGCCAGGGCAAGACAAAGACCGTCGAGGTGTCCCGCGACCGGTACAACACGCTGGTCAGCGACGGCGGCGACGCCTCGGACATCATCCGCGAAATCGAAGACTGACGGTAAGGCGACCTTTCTATCCCCACTCTCTCGGTAAGCCGACCGTACCGACGACCGCCGGGTTTTTGCTGTCGCCGCCGGAATGGGTGTGCGATGAAACCGCTCCACGCCCGGTACCCCTTCCTTGCGGCCGCCAGGCAGGCCGTCGACGAGGCCGACGTCGACCTCGCCAGCGTGGTCGCCGGCGAGGAAGCCGTCGTGGAGCGAGCCTTCACCAGGGTCGAGCGGTCGCTCAGCCAGGGCGACGTCGGCGAACCACATCGCCGGTCCCGGGTCGAACTGCTGTCCTATCCGGTCGCTCGGGTCCTCGTCTCGTTGGCCAACCAGCACGTCCTCGTCCGAAAGTACGCCCGGGCCGAGGCCAGGACCGCCCACGAACGGTTTTCCGAGGAACTGGCGGCCGGGGCGGAACTCAAGAGCGCCCCGTCTGCGACCCTCACGCTCGACGACCTCCTCGACGAATTCGACTTGCGGGGCGACGTCCGGGAATCGCCAGAGGGCTACCGCGTCGACGTGGGGCCGTACCTCCAGCACGCTGCGAACCAGTGGGGCGACGAGTGGCGACTCGTGAACCGCCAGTTGACCGACGGCGAGGTCCCGCTCGACGAGGACGAACTGCTGGTGCTCCTTCGCCAGGCCGTCCAGGGCCGCATCGAGGACGGGCTACCGTTCGAGGTCCCGGACGGTATCGCCGACGAACTCGACGAGGAAGTCGCCCGCGTCGAAGAGTTGTTGGCCGAACTGGACCTGACGACCGACATCGACACCGTGGTGCCCGAGCGGTTCCCGCCGTGCATGAAACACCTCGTCGACCAGGTCCAGAAGGGCGCCCACCTCGAACACCACTCGCGGTTCGCGATCGCCGCCTTCCTGACGAGCATCGGGATGTCGACCGACGAGATCGTCGAACTGTTCGAGATCAACCCCGGCTTCGGCGAGGAGATGACCCGCTACCAGGTCGACCACATCCGGGGCGAGACCAGCCCCACGGAGTACTCGCCGCCGTCGTGTGCGACGATGCAGTCCTACGGCGACTGCGTCAACATGGACGACCGGTGTGAAACCATCTCACACCCCCTGGCCTACTACGAGAAGGCTCTCGAGGAGGCAGAGGAGGACGACCTGGTGGACTGGCGCGAGCGGACTGATTCGGCGGAAGAGTCGGCAGACTAGGATTCGTCGGCGAACTCCTGGCTGTTGAGCCAGAGGCCGGCCCCGCCCATCACCAGGATGAACAGGACGATGGCGCCGACCAGCGCCAGCCCGCCCGTCGACGAGATGTGGTCGTTCGTCCGGTAGGTCTGGCTGATCACCGCCGCGACGCCGGTGAACAGTGCGACGGCGCCGACGGTGATGACGATCTGGTAGACCGTCTCCCGGTCTAACGGCATGCCCGGCCGTTCCCCGGGGTCGGCCAAAAGCGTGTCGAAGGGCAGCGACCCGGGCTGGTACCGCTCGACCACGCTACTCTCCACACGAAGCGATCGGGGGAAAAGCAACCGTTTGCTTCCGAATTTCTTCCGATAAACCGCACGAGGGAGACCGGACTACCGAGCAACTTACGGCGGCCGAGAACCTACGTTTCGTCTGGACGCAGTACGCGAAACCAGCCAGCGTCCGAGAGCCATGCCACGTTCCGATACCCCCACTCGAAAGCGAGCGCTCGCCCCGGACCTCCGGTCGATGCCCGCCAGAGCGGCCCGTGCCTGGGCCGAGCGGATGGCCGTCCGCCACCTCGGCGGGTCACGCTACGCCGTCGACAGCCAGAGCGGCGCGACCTACGTCGTCGACCTGGACGAGCAGACCTGCACCTGTCCGGATCACCAGATCCGCGGCGAGACGTGCAAACACCTCCGTCGGGTCGCCATCGAGATCACCAGCCGGCGGGTCCCTCCGCCGGGCAAGATGGCCGCGACCTGTGCGGAATGCGGCCGCGAGACGTTCGTCGACGAGGACGCCACGCTCCCGCTCTGTCCGGACTGCCGGTTCGACCCTGGCGACGTGGTCCGGGACCGCGAGACCGACGACCGCCTGGTCGTCCGCCGGGTGACGCCCCGGCGAGCCGACGAAACCACGATTCCTGCGGCCGACACGACCGTCGCCGACTACCCGACGAACGAGGGCTATCCCGCCGACGACCTCGTCGTCGAGGTCGTCTACGCCGGCGACCTCGCCCGGCGGGACGAGCCACGTGTCTACTCGTTCCCCCACTCGCGGCTCCAGCGGGTCGACGACGCCGAACTGATCGGCTAGCCGCACCTCACCCTTTTGCCAGGGCGGCGCCGAAGACGAGTCCGAGACCGACGCCCACGCCCAGCCAGAGCGCCAGGTCGTCGGTCGCCACCCCCATCGCCGTTCCGATGCCGATACCGATCGCCACTCCGGCCCCGTATGATTCCCGGGTTCGCGCCTCCGCCCCGTCGGTGCCCATACCCCCCCGTCTCGCGCCGGGAATATAGCGATTGCCCGACGATTCCCGCCAATACTGCACGAACGAACTCCTTGATGGGGGTTCACGAACAACGCCCGGTATGGACTGCCACGCCCTCCAGCACGTCTCCTTCGAAGGGCCGGCCGCCGTCGCGGACTGGGCAGCCGAGCGGGACCACGCCTTCGAGACGACGCGCCTCGACCGCGGCGAGTCCCTGCCCGACCCGGCGGACTTCGACCTCCTGGTGGTGATGGGCGGCCCGATGGGCGTCGGCGACGTCTCCGAGCACTCCTGGCTGCCGGCCGAGCGCGGCCTGATCACCGACGCCCTGGCCGCCGACCGCACTGTGCTTGGAATCTGTCTCGGCGCCCAGCAGGTGGCAGCGGCGCTCGGCGCGGAGGTCACTCCGCACGAGCACCGGGAGATCGGCTGGTACACCGTGGAGGCGACGAGTGCAGCCACCGAGACAGCGTTCGACGCGCTTCCCGAGCGGTATCCGGCGTTTCACTGGCACGGCGACACCTTCTCGCTGCCGGCCGACGCGACGCTGACGGCGACGTCGGAGGCCTGCCGGAATCAGGCCTTCGTGGCTGCCGACGGGCGGGCGGTCGGGTTGCAGTTTCACCTGGAGGCGACCTGGGAGAGCGTTCACGAGCTGGTGGCCGCTGGGGAGGTGCCGGAGGGCCCCTGGGTGCAGTCTCGGGAGGAATTGCTGGCCGACGATGCTCCCTACGGTGTCTTGCGTTCGAATCTGTACGACCTGCTCGACCGGTTGGTCGAAACTGCTGGCTAGGTGATTCGGTCGTTCTTGATGTTGTCGCTACCGCCTCCGCACGGCAGGGAAAGCCCTCGGCCCGCTGGCGGTCGTTGTCGTCCGAAAGAGCGCAAAGCGCTCTTTCGTGATGACGA
>CAZGAX010000053.1:0-22869 GCA_964523745.1 uncultured Halobacteriales archaeon
CGAGGGCTTTCTCGCCGCTGCGGTGACGGTAGCAAGGACTCAATTCCCTAGCCAGTGGGCCGAGAACAGTCCCATCGCTACAGCAGTTCCAGGGCCATCCCACGGCAACGGAAAGGCCAGGACACCACACCAGAATCCTGCCTTCGTAGGCAATGATAGTAATTTCTCTCGTAGGAAAAAATTCCGCTTGAGGTCTTCAAAAACACACGAACGTCCAACTCCCGAGCAGCGAAATTTCAACGCGGAACGCTTATTCGCGGGCTGGCCGACGCCTGTAGCATGGAGATCGCACTGCTGGGAGGCACAGGTGACATCGGCCAGGGCCTGGCGCTCCGGCTGGCCTACGACACGTCCCACGAGGTCGTCGTGGGGTCCCGCAAGGCCCAGAAGGCCCGCACCAAGGCCGAAGAGTACGAGACCGAACTGGCGAGTCTCGACCGCGAGGTGTCGATCGGTAGCGCCGCCAATCCCGACGCGGCGGCCGGCGCCGACGTCGTGATCTGTTCGGTCCCGGCCTACCACCTCGCGGACACCATCGGCGCGGTGGCCGACGACCTCCGCGACAACGCCGTGCTCGTCTCGCCGGCCGTCGGGATGAGCCGCGACGAGGCCGGGGTGCACTACAACCCCCCAGGGGCCGGCAGCGTGACCCAACTGGCCGCCAAGGCGGCACCGTCCCACGTCTCCGTGGTGGGGGCGTTCCACAACCTCGCGGCCGGCAAGCTGGCCAACCTCGAAGCGACGCTCTCCTGGGACGTACCCGTGGTGAGCGACGACCCCGACGCCAAGGACACCGTCGTGGCCATCGCCGGGGAGATCGAGGGCATCCGGCCGCTCGACGCCGGGGCCCTCGCCAACGCCGCCGAGGTCGAGTCGCTGACGCCTCTCCTGATCAACCTCGCCGCCAACAACGACCACCTCCACGACCTCGGCGTCAAGTTCCAGTAGAACTGTCCAACTGGAAAGTTCAATTGGACCGTCCAACAGGACCCGTTCCTCACCCCTCCGTCCTCTCCCCTCCGTCCTCTCGTTCCCATAAACCCACCTCACAGTTCTGGCAGCAGAGCCAATCCGAGTCGGCCGGTACGATCGCCCACCATGGCACACGACGTGGCGCAATCGCAGCGACAGGAGTCCGATTCGGCCCTCCGGCAGTGGGGAGTCGTCACGGCACTGGTCGCGTGCCTGGTCGGCGTCCCGGCGCTCGTCCTCGCCGAAGTCGAGGCGGGGTTGCTCTCGGCTCTCGGACTCGGCAGCGGCCCCCCGTTTGCCCTCCTGGTGATGGTCCCCGGATTCGCTCTCGGTGCGCTGTCTCTCGTAGTGATGCTCGGGACGCCGTAGCTCCCGGAGCGTCTTTGCCCCGGGCGGACGACGGCCGGGACGATGAAGCGCGTCCGGATATCGCTCGACCCCGGCGAACGGGCGATGCCGCCGATCTACGAGCGAATGACCGTCGGTGCCGACTACCTCTCGTCGGTCCGCATCGTCAACTGGAACGTCGCAGCGCCGCCCGAGGGGTTCTTGCTCCGGTTCGAGGGGGACTACCGGCGCTTCGAGGCGGAACTCGAGGGTGACGACGCCGTCGCCGACTACGCCGTCCTGCCCATCACCGACGAGGAGTGCCACTGCTTCCTGTCGGGGCAGACGGGACCGGCCGCCAGGGCCCTGTTCGAGAACTTCACCCGGGGAAGCTTGCTGACGGTCCCGCCCGTCGAGTGTCACGACGACGGCAGCAGCACGTTCACGCTGGTCGGCACCGAGGCCGACATCCAGGCCGCCGTCGACGGCGTCCCGCCGGGCGTCGAGGTGCGCGTCGAGCAGGTCGGCGGCCAGCAGGTGTCGAGAGACGGCGTGGTCGGTCGACTCTCGGCCCGCCAGCGGGAGGCAGTCGAGGTCGCCATCGAGGTGGGCTACTACGACGTGCCGCGCCGGACGAGCGTCGAAGCGGTGGCCGACCAGTTGGGCTGTGCGCCGGCGACGGCCGCCGAACACCTCCGGAAAGCCGAGGGGACGGTGTTCGGCGGGCTACTCGACGGTGGTTGACTGCGGCGTGGACGCCGCGAGAAGACGGGGCGGGCTCAGGCGCCGGCCTCGGAGAACGCCGACTCGATGTCGTCTGCCTGCGTGACGCCGACGAACCGCTCGACGATGCCGTCGTCGTTCTCGATGATGAGCGTCGGGAGCGAACGGACCTGGTACTCGTTGGCGACGTCCTGCTCCTCGTCGACGTTGATCTTCTCGAACTCCACGTCGGGGTAGTCGTCCTCGAGTTCCTCGAGGATGGGGTCCTGGGTCTTGCACGGCCCACACCAGTCTGCGTAGAAGTCCTTGAGCGTGACTGTCATGCCTTCGGCCTAGGTACCCTCGGGGCTCCAATAAGGGTTTTCCACTCCCTCGCCGGCCACGCACTGGCGGGTCGTGCCGACCGGGTCGTCCCGTAAGGTTTACCCTCACAGGCCGGGGATGAACCACCATGAGCAGCAACGACGGCGGCGGCCTGATGTCGAGTGCCGGGCTGGTCCGGTACTTCGACGCCGAGGACACCAACGCGGTCCGCATCGACCCAAAGACCATCGTCGCCTTCGGCGCCTTCTTCGGCGCGATGGTCCTCGTCCTGAATGCCTTGCTCTGAACGCGGCTGTTTTCCGACCCGCTCCACTCGCCGATAAGCACGTCGACCAGTGCGAACAGGCCGCGCTCCGCGAGACCCGATCGCAGCGACCGGCCACGGAATACCGGACGGCGGTGCCGTGAGCAGCGAGGCGGCCGCTCGACCGGTGCCAGGAACACACCGGGGCCGGCTCAGGGCCAGACCGGGCCGTCCCGCCGCCCGCCACCGAGCACGCGCAGTCCGACCAGCGCCACGAGCGAGACGGCCAGGAGGACGGTCGCGACCGGGACGGCGTCGTCCAGCCCGTGCCCGATGAACGACCGCCAGATGGCGACCGGGAGGGTCTGAGGATAGTAGGCGACGATCATCGTCGCCCCGAACTCGCCCATGGCTCGAGCGAAGGTGAGCGTCGCGCCGGCGAGGATGCCCGGCCAGGCCAGCGGCAGGGTCACCCGCCGGAAAGTCGCGACCGGGCCGTCCCCGAGAGTCCGCGCCGCCTCGACGAGTTGGCGGTCGACCCCCTCGAAGGTCGCAATGGCGGTGACCACGACGAACGGCGAGGCGACGAACGTCTGTGCGAGCACGACACCGACCCAGGTCCGCGAGAGCTGGACCCCGACGAGGCCGCCCAGGCCCGCCGGCCCGACCACCGCAACGAGGAGGATCCCGGAGACGACCGGCGGGAGGACGATCGGTAGCACCAGCAGGCCCGTGACCAGTGCCTTCCCGCGGAAGTCGGCTGTGGCCAGCCAGTACGCGAGCGGCACGCCGAAGACCAGCGACAGGAGCGTGGTCGCGGTGGCCGCCGTCACCGACGTCCAGGCGGCGTCGCGGACGGCCGGGTCCGCCAGGCGACGGGCCACCGCTGCGGGCGACTGGGCGAACGCGAGGGTGGCGAGGGGTACCACGTAGTAGGCAAGCAACAACACGCCGGCGACGACGGCGACGACGGGCCACCCGACCGGCAGCGACCGCCGCCGGTCACGCGAGCGACGGGGCATCCTCCGTGTACCGCGGGTAGCCGGCCGGGACGTCGAAGCCGAAGGCAGGCAGGTACTCGCCGGCGACGAGCGCCTCGAACACCCGCTTCGCCCGGGCCGTTTTGGTGCGAAGCGTCACGCCGTACTCGATCAGGCCGCCCGCGACCGTCGGCCCGCCCGGGAGGTCGTACGTCACGTCCGAGTACGACGACGCGTGGTCCGGCGACCCGAGGTCGACCGGGGCGGGCAGGTCTATCGCGGTCACCTCGTGTTGCGTTGCCATGCTGCCGTAGACGACGGCGGCGTCGACTGCACCCGTCTCCAGGGACGCCATCAGCGACGTCTCGGGGTATACCTGGTCGGGTGCGAGGAGGTCCCGCGCCAGGCCCGGCCGGTCGTAGTGGGCCGCGCCGAGGCGGAGCACGAACAGCGTCCGGTACCCGAGCGGGTCGAGTTCCGGGTCGGTCCGGCCGAAGCGCGCTTCGCCGGCGAGGAGGGGGTCGAACCACCGCTCGGCGGTGGCCACGCGCCGCCCCCCGTCGGTGTCGGCGGTGGCGACCACCAGGTCGTTCGTCGCGAACCGCGCGTACCAGGCGTCGTCGATAGGGTCGGCGAACAGCGCAGTGTCGGCCAGCGCGAGCACGTCCGGGTCCCGCTTCCCGTGAGCGACCAGGCGTGCGACGGCCGCAGAGCCGTGGGCCTCGACGGTGATGGGAGTCGAGACGGCCGCTCGCAGACCCTCGACAAACGGCGTCTGCAGACTCCCGGCGGTGAGGACCCTGACCGGTTCGTCCTGCGACCCGGCGATGGCGCGACACCCCGCGAACCACCCGCCGCCGGCCGCGACACTCGCCAGGAAACCCCGCCGGGATGCGTCCATGGCCCACCGTTATGTCGAAACAGACATAACGATTACGGCCCTCACGGACGGTATGGACGCCGGGTTCGAGGCCCACCTCGCCGTGGGCGAGCACACGTTCGACGGTGACGACGCCGCCCTCCTCCGGGCCGTCGACGAGCGCGGGTCGTTGAACGCCGCCGCCGACGAACTCGGGCGGTCGTACTCTCGCGCACAGAAACGGATCACGGCGCTGGAAGAAGACCTGGGACCACTCGTCGAGCGGGAGCGTGGCGGCGCCGGCGGCGGGGGCAGTCGCCTCACCGAGTCGGCCCGCGACGTCCTCTCGCAGTTCGCCCGCCTCCAGGCAGCCCTGGCCGACACCGCGGGGACGGCGGAGCTGGTGCTGCGCGGCACCGTCGACTCGCGCGACGGGGAACTCGTCACCGTCGAGACGGCCATCGGCCCCGTTCGGGCGCTCCTGTTCGACGACGCGGCCGTGGTCTACGTCACCATCCGGGCGGACACCGTCACGCTCCACGCACCCGTCGACGTTCCGGCGGCGCCGGAGTCGAGCGCTCGCAACCGCTTCGAGGGCACGGTCGCGGCGGTCGATTCCCGGGAATCCGTCGATCGCCTCGAAGTGTGCCTCGGCCCGGACGTAACGCTCCCCGTGCTCGTGACCGACGCCTCGCGCAGGCGCCTCGACCTCTCGGTCGGTGACGACGTCGTCGCGACGTTCAAGGCCACGGCCACGCGTGCCACCCCGGCGTGACCGCCGGGCCCGGCTTCGCGTCGCCGAGTGCAGTCCCCGGCGCCGTCGGTATTATGGGCGCCCACGGTGTAGCCGGGGTATGCGAACCCGCGAGTTCCCGGTTCTCGGGCCCGACGACGAGTCGCTCGTCGACGCCCTGGCCGTCGGACTGGACCGGGACACCGCCCGGGTCCTCGCGTACCTCGTCGCACGCACCGAGGCCTCGTCAGTCGAGCAGGCAGCGGCCTCACGGCTCCTGATTCGGGTCGGCACGGGCCTCGGGCGCAAACGCACCATGGACGCCCTCACGGCGCTCGAGGAGGTCGGCGTCGTCGAGACGACGACCATCGACCGGAGTGCCAGCGGCCGGCCGCCCAAGGGGTGGCGGGTCGCCGGCGATCGCGGCGAGACGCGGCGCCGGATCCGACGCCAGCACGCCGACGCCCTGGTCGAGCACGCGACCGACGTGGCGGCGGGGCTGGGCGCCCCCACCGGAACCGGCGCGCCCCCTGAGTCGTCCCGCGCCGATACGATCGACCTTGCTCTCAACTGGACGACGAACGGGTTCCAGGCTCCGCTGCTCTACGCCGCTGAGCGCGGCCTCTACCAGGACGTCGACCTGACCGTCAACTTCGACGCAGGGGAGGGGTCGACCACGGCCCTGGACCGCCTCGAGTCTGGGCGGGCGGACCTGGCGCTGTCGGGCGCCGCCACGCTCTGTCGGCGACTCGAGGCGGGCGCGTCCGTCGTCCCGGTCGCGCTCCTCTACCAGCGGTCGATGACGGTCCTGTACACGACCCGAGAGGCGTTCGGGGAACCGTTCGAGCGCATCGAGGACCTCCGCGGCCGGCGGGTGGCGATGCCGCCCGGGTCCGAGACCGGCACGCTCGCCCGCCTGTTGCTCTCCCAGGCGGGCGTCTCGGCGGACGTCGAGGTCCGCGAGGCGACCGGCGAGGAGCGCGACCTGCTCGCCGCCGGCGAGGCGGACGTGGTGACCGGCGTGGCGGCCGACCCGGCCCGCCTGCGGGAGGCGGGCCACACCGTCGACGCGGTCGCGGTGTCCGAGCACATCCCGGTCCCGGGACAGGCCGTCGTGGCCCCCGCCGCGACCGTCGAGTCGACGCCGTCGCGGGTCAGTCGGTTCCTCTGCGGGACGATGGCCGGCTGGAGCGGCGCCGTCCGGGAGCCCAGGAGCGCGGCCCGCGCAGTGGCCGGGTGGAGCCAGTCGTCCGTAGACGAGGAGTACCGCCGGTTCACCATCGCGACCGACCGCTTCGCCGAGAGCGACGCGGTCCGGCAGCACGGCTGGGGATGGCAGGCGGTCGAGGACTGGCAGCGCCTCGTGACGGCGCTCCGGCAGACGGACGAACTGCTCACGTGACGATGATCCGGGTCGAGAACCTGACGGTGGCGTTCGACGACGTACTCGCCCTCCAGGAGGTCGACCTCTCGGTCGACGACGGGGAGTTCGTCACCGTCATCGGCCCGTCGGGTTGCGGGAAGACCACCCTCCTGCGGACGGTCGCCGGCCTCCAGGAACCCGCCGACGGCCGGGTCCGCGTGGACGGCGCGTCGCCCGATGCCGCCCGGTCCGCGGCGGCGGTCGGCTACGTCTTCCAGGACCACACGCTCTACCCGTGGCAGACCGCGCTCGAGAACGTCACCTTCCTCCGGGAGATGGCCGGGAAGGACCCCGACCCCGACGGCGCCCGGGATCTGCTCGCGGCGATGGGGCTCGGCGAGGTCGCCGACGCCCGCCCGGCGGCGCTCTCGGGCGGCATGAAACAGCGGGTCGCCATCGCCCGCGCGGTCCACCTCGGCGCTCCGGTTCTCCTCATGGACGAACCGTTCGGCGAACTCGACGAACTCACGCGCGAACGGGTGAGCATCGAGGTCCGGGAGTTCTGGCGCGAGACGGACAAGACGGTGCTGTTCGTCACCCACAGCGTCCCCGAGGCCGTGTTGCTCGGCGACCGCTGTGTCGTGATGCACGCCGACCCGGGTCGCGTCGATCGGGTGGTCGACGTCTCCCTCGAGCGACCGCGAGAGAGCGACGTGGTCGGCACCGAGGCCTTCCAGCGCGAGGTCGCGAGCGTCCGCCGGGCGCTGGCGGGGCGGGACCGATGACGCTCGCACGCCGTCAGGTGCGCCTGGCGGGCCTCCCGCTCGGCGTCCTGGCCGTCGCCGTCGGCCTGTGGTGGGCCGCGACGACCGTCTTCGGCGTCCCCTCGTTCGTCCTGCCCTCGCCCGTCGCCGTGGCCGCCCGCCTCGCAGGGAACCCCGGACTCTACCTGCGCAGTGCGGCCGCCACCCTCGAGAAACTCCTCGTCGGCGGCACCGTCGGGATCGGGGCCGGGTTCGCCATCGCCGTCGTCGTCGCACACGTCCCGATCGTCCGCCGCGCGGTCTACCCGTACCTGGTCGCAATACGGGTGTTACCGAAGATCGCCATCGCGCCGCTCCTGTTGACCTACTTCGGCCTCGGCTTTCACACCGCGGTGGTGTTCGTCGCCCTCGTCACCTTCTTCCCGATGGTCGTCAGCTCCGTCGCCGGCTTCGAGCGCGTCCCCGACCGGCACCAGGCACTGTTGCGGACCGTGGACGCCGGCCCGGTCGCGACGTTCGTCCGGGTGCGTCTGCCCTACGCCCTCCCGGACCTGTTCGCGGGGCTGAAGCAGTCGGTGACCCTGGCCGTCATCGGCGCCATCGTCGCCGAGTGGGTCGTCGCCACGGACGGCCTGGGCTACCTCATCCTCCTGGCGTCGGAGAACGTGACGGTCGACGTGATGGTCGCCGCGCTGGTCGTACTCGTCGCACTCGGACTGTCACTGTACGGCGCAGTCGCGGCCGTCCAGCGACGCGTGAGCTGGTGGGACGAGGGCTAGCGCCCCCAGAGGCGCCGCTCCACGGCGAGGGGCACGACGTAGAAGGCGGCTCCGAGCACGGAGAGTACCGCAAGTGCCGCGAACGTCGACGGGGTGTCGAGGCGGTTCGACGTGACGAACAGGCGGTAGCCCAGGCCCGACTCCAGGGTGAGGAACTCCGCGACGACGGCGCCGATCACGCTCAGCGACGCCGCGAGCTTGCACCCGGCGACCACGCTGGGGGCGGCGGCGACCACCCGCACGCGGAGGAACACGCGCCGGGCCGGGGCGTCAACCGTCCGGACCAGGTCCAGGTACGGCCGCGGCGTCGCCCGGAGTCCGTCGACGGAGGCGACGGCGACCGGGAAGACGGTCATCGTCGAGACCAGCAGTGCGCGGGCCCCCACGCCGTCGCCGAACCAGAGCAAGACGAGCGGGGCGATGGCGACGAGCGGGGCGATGCGGAGGGCGACGACGACGGGCTTGAGGACCAGCGCGGCGTCGTCCCAGCGAACCATGGCGAACGCGAGGGCGACGCCGACAGCGAACCCGAGCCCGAGCCCGAGCGCTGCGGTGGCGCCGGTAACCGCCGCGTCGACTGCCAGCGTCGGCGCGAGCGCGACCGCGGCGGCACCGACCTCGAGCGGCGAGGGTACGAGCACCGTCGGCGGGTCGCGAACGACGACGAAGCCGTGCCACGCGCCGACCAGGCCGACGAAGACGGCGACCGGCGGTCCGACGTCTGTGAGCGCCCGGCGAGTGCGACGCTTTCCGGACCCGGCGGCCATCCCGCTCACCCCTGCCCGGGGATCTGGTCCACGTAGGAGCCGACGTACTTCGTGTCGGTCGGGAGGTACTCGTTCGTCCAGGCCGACCCCGGATCGACGTCGCTCTCCAGGAGGTCCGCGCCGTCGAGGGCGTCCCGCGTCACGGTCCACGGCTCGCGCTGGCTCCACCCCCAGCCGTGCCGATCGACGGCCGACGACAGCATGAACGTCGACGCCAGCGCCTCCCACTTGGCCCGCTCCTGGCTCCGGGACTCGGCGAGCGCCTCGTTCGCGTCGACCAGGGCGTCGACCGCGCCAGTCGGGTTCCGGTGTGCCCAGGCGGCGCCCCTCGCGGTCGCCTCGAGGAACCCACGGACTTCGTCCGGGTTCGACTCGGCGTACGCCGGGTCGGTCGCCAGGACGTGGCCGTACGACGGGATGGCCGAGGCGACGCGGAGCGAGTCCACCGTGGCGTCCTGGTGGCGCGTGGCGATGGCGTCCCCGAAGACGCCGCCCGCCGCGTCGACCGTCCCCGTGAGCAGTTGCTGGACGGTGTCGTAGCCCGTGTCGACCAGTTCGACCGAAGAGCGGATGCCGTGGTGTTCCAGGTACAGTTCGGTGAGGATGCGGACCATGCCCGGGCCGGTGCCGACCCGCGCGTCAGCCAGTTGCGCCGGCTCAGTGAGCCGTTCGCCGAACTGCTCGCGGGCGGTGAACAGGACCACCGGGCTCCGTTGCATCACCGTGGCGACCGACAGCGGGGACAGGTCCCTGCTGTTGACCAACAGCACCTGGTCGCTGCTCGTGACGGCAAACTCGCTGTTTCCGAGCCCCGCCTGCTGGGCCGAGAAGTCCGACCCCTGGCCGGGGTCGATGGCGTCGACCTCGACGCCGGCGTCGCCGTAGAAGCCCTGTGCTCGCGCGGCGTAGTAGGGTACGTGCAACCCGTTCGGTTTCCAGTTGAGGAGCAACGTCGCCGACCGGGCGGCGCCACCCCCCACGACGTTCAGACCGCTGCACCCTGCCACGAGGCTCGCCCCGACCGTCGCCAGGACCGACCGTCGCGTCCGTGTCATTGTCTCACGCAGTGGCTCATACCGCAGCAATATAAAAGTTTAGTTGAAATACTTAAATAGCACATTACGAATAACGCCAGTATCGAGTAGCAGCATGATTTTCTCACACCGAGCCGGCGGTGAACCCGTGGACGTTCGCGCGTCGACGGTCACGTGGCCGGAGCGCTCGTGCAGTCGTCCGAAGAATGCGTCCGACGAGTCGCTGGCGGCGGGCCCGTTCACTCGACGCTGAGACTGTCGTCGCGACCCTCCTCGAACTCGAGTTCGATCTCCAGTTCCCGCTCTCGCTCGCCGACGAACTCCACCTCCACCTCGATGGGTTCCCGGAACGAGAACGGTATCTCCCAGTCCTCGCTCGAGACGGTGAGGTCGTCGCCCGACGCTATCTGGTCCGCCAGGCCCCTGAGGAAGGTCGCGGTCTCGCCCGCCGACAGGCGAACCTCGCGCTCGAAGTAGCCGTCGGTGACCGTCGTCTGCTCGTTCGCCCCGGTGTTTGGCAGTTCGACCATACGTGCCTTCCCGCCGCCACCCCCATAAATCAATCCCAGTCCGGTCCTATCGGTGATAGTTCACGAACCGTTTTATACGATGCCCACACAGATTTTGCCATGGCGCTGTTCGAGGTGCTGGGGAGCAAGGCACGGTTGAAGATCCTCAAGGAGCTGTCCGGCGAGTCCCGGTACGTCTCGGAACTGGCCGAACGCGTCGGCATGGACGGGAAGACGGCGGTCCACCACCTCTCGGTGCTGGAGGAGGCCGGCCTGGTCGAACACTACCGGACCAGCCAGCGCAAGTACTACCGCCTGACCCACACGGTCGAACTCAGGGCAGCACCACCGCCGGACCGGACGTTCGTCCTCCACGCGGACGCCAGCGAGGACGACGAGGCGGCTGCAGCCGACACGCAGTGAACGGACCGCCCCGCCCGACGAACTAGTTCCGTCCCGCCCGACGAACCAGTTCCACCCCACCCGACGAACCAGTTCCACCCTACCCGACGAACCAGTTCCGCCCCACAGGACCGCCCCTCGACCGTCGAATCGCCCCTCGCGTGTAGAGTCGTTCACTGGTAACCACTACACAGGTCCGAATGGTTATGCGACCCCGACCGGTCCCCCACGATAGTTCATGCGAGTTAGACAGGTAGGCATCCTCCTGCTGGTCGCGACACTCGTGCTCGCGGTGCCGGTCACACCGGCGCTGGCCCGGGACGACGCCGAGGCGGGAGCGGAGGACGGCAAAGCGGAGAGGGAAGGCGGCATCGAGGGCGCGATAGCCGGCGTCGCCGAGGCCAACGACCTCGCCGGCGCGGTGTTCGTGCTCCTCGCCGGGATGGTCCTGCTAACCGTCTGCGTCGAGAAACTGATAAGCTACCTTACCCGCGCGGCGATGCGGTTGCGCTTTTCCCTGTTCGCCCTCGCCATCCTGTTCACCGGCCTGGAGTTCGACGACCTGGTCCTCGCGGTCGTGTTCTCCGCGGGCGGCCTCGAGGATGCCGCCCTGGGAACGGCGTTCGGCACCGCGCTGGCGATACTGGGACTCACGCTGGCACTGACGGCAATCGTCACACCGTTCTCGCTGGATCTCCCGACCAGCTACGTGTTGCTGTTCGGCGCTGCTCCGCTGGTCCTCGTCCCCTTCGCCCTGCACGGGTCGCTCTCGGTCGTCCACGGCGTGGTGCTGATCGTCGCCTTCGTGGTGGCGTTTGGCTACCTCGTCGTCCGCGAACTGCAACGGGACGTCCCCGTCTTCCGGAGCACGCCAGTCGCGGGGTCTGCCCGCCCTGACGGCGGCGTCGCGACGCCCGAACTGGCCGACATCCCCGAGGACTCGTTCGTCCGCGGCCGCAGCGGTGCCGGGTGGATCTGGCTCTCGCTGGCGGTCGTCGCCCTCGTGGGCGTCGTCTTCGCCTCGATGGTGCTGGAGGCCGGGTCGGAGGTTGCCATCGAGGGCATGGGCATCGGCGAGACGGTGTTCGGCGCGACTGTCCTCACGGCGATACTCACCTTCGAAGACGTCATGTTGACCCTCGAACCGGTCCGTCGCGGGGTCCCGGAGATCGGCGTCGGGAACGTGATCGGGAGCGTCCTGTTCTCGGTGACGGCCAACGTCGGCGTCATCGCGCTGCTGAGCGAACTCGCGATCACGTCCTCGGTCCGCACGTTCCACCTCCCGGCACTCGTCCTCGTGACCGCCCTGTCGGCCGCCTTCCTCTACCGCGGGCGACTCGAACGACGGCACGGCGTCCTGCTCGGCGGCCTCTACGTCGTGTACTGGCTCGTCGCGATAGTCTCGTTCGGCGGGGTCCCGATCAGCGGCTGACCCACACCGCCAGCCTGGACCGACGCGGCGGTAGCCGCCGTCTGCTCAGTCCGGTGACCGGGAGGCCCACCGGCCCCGCCTCACTCGTGGTCGCCACCCGCCGGGTCGACGGCCGACAGGGCCCGCTCGAAGTCGGCCGGGTCGAGGCGGACGTCCGGTAGCGCCGCCTCGTCGTCCGTGACGAACGACCGCACGGCGGCGGTCGCCGCCTCCCGGCAGACCGCCTCGATGTCCGCGCCGACGTACCCCTCCGTGCGGGCCGCGAGCGACGCGAGGTCGACGTCGTCGGCGAGCGGTCTGTCCTCGGTGTGGACCGTGAATATCTCCCGGCGGGCCGTCTCGTCCGGGACCGGCACCTCGACGTGACGGTCGAACCGGCCCGGCCGGAGGAGGGCGTCGTCGAGGAGTTCGGGCCGGTTTGTCGTGGCGATGACGACGACGTCCTCGAGTTCCTCGAGTCCGTCCAGTTCGGTCAGCAGCTGCGAGACGACGCGCTCGGTGACGCCCGCACCGGCGACCGAGCCCCGTTCGCCCGCGACGGCGTCTATCTCGTCGAAGAACACCACCGAGGGGGCGTTGGCGCGGGCCGTGGCGAACACGTCCCGCACGCCCTTCTCGGACTCGCCGACGTACTTGTCGAGCAACTCGGGACCCTTCACCGAGATGAAGTTCGACGCCCTCTCGTTGGCGACGGCCTTCGCGAGCAGGGTCTTGCCGGTGCCGGGCGGGCCGTACAGCAACACGCCCGTCGGCGGGTCGAGGGAGACGCGCTCGAACGCCTCGGGGTACGCGAGCGGCCACTGGACGGTCTCCCTGAGCCGGGCCGTGACCGACGAGAGTCCGCCAACGTCGGCCCACGAGACCTCTGGAACCTCCACGAACACCTCCCGCAGGGCGGACGGTTCCGTGGCGGTGAGAGCCGCCTCGAGGTCGGCCGCCGTCACCGCCAGCGAGTCGACCGGGCCGACGTCGTCCGACGGGGCGAGGTCCCTCGCCTCCCGCAGGCGTCGTATCCGCCGGAGCACGCTCTCGCGGACCAGGTTCGCCAGGTCGGCCCCCACGAACCCGTGGGTCCGTTCGGCCAGCGCCGCGAGGTCGACGTCGTCGGCGAGGGGGACGCCCCGTGCGTGGACCTGGAGGATCTCCTCCCGACCGTCCCGGTCCGGGGCGCCGATCTCTATCTCGCGGTCGAAGCGACCCGGACGGCGGAGGGCCGGGTCGACGGCGTCGACGCGGTTGGTGGTCCCGATGACGACAGCGCGCCGGTCCCCGCCCAGCCCGTCCAGCAGGGCGAGCAACTGGGCGACGACGCGTTCCTCGACGTCGCCGGTCGCCTCGGCGCGGGTCCCGGCGATCGAGTCTATCTCGTCGACGAAGACGACCGACGGCTCGTTGGCCCGAGCACGCTCGAAGACGTCGCGCAACCGCTGTTCCGTCTCGCCGTAGTACTTCGAGGCGATCGTCGGCCCGGAGATGCGCTCCAGGTGGACGTCGGTCTCCGTGGCGAGCGCCTCGACGAGCAGGGTCTTGCCGGTGCCGGGCGGGCCGTACAGCAACACGCCAGTCGGCGGGTCGACGCCGAACCGCTCGAACACGGACGGGTTGGCCAGGGGCAGTTCGACGGCCTCCCTGACGGCGTCGAGTTCCGCGTCCAGGCCGCCCACGTCTGCGTAGGTCGCCGTCTGTCGCGACGCTCCGGTGGCGTCCGCCGCGTCGCCGGTACTCGAACCGGTCACGCCGTGCGGGACGTCCCGCTCGTCGCGCTGGTCAGCGTCGGTCGGGTCGTCGTCGATCCGGACCTCCGTCCCGTCCTCGACGAGCACCGGGCCCACCGGGTCGGTCGCCGTAACCAGGCCGAGCAGGCGGTGAGTCGCGTCTGCGGTGTGGGACCCGGTTCTCGCGTCGGTGTCCGCGGACGCCGGCTCCACCGCGACCGACTGCCCGGGGGACAGGACCCGACCGACCAGCGACGCCGCGAGCGCCGAGGCAGCGTCGTCGCCGTCGGCCGCCGGGAAGGCGACCGTCACCGAGGCCGCAGGTTGGGGGTCGATCCCCTCGACGGTGACCGTCGCGCCGGCGTCGACGCCGACCGCTCGGCGGAGGTGCCGGTCGATGCGGACGGTTCCCGGATCGGTGGTGCCCGACGAGTCGACGCGGACGGTCGCGGTCGCGCTCTCGTCGTCCGTCGTCCCCGCAATCCTGACGGCTGCACCGGCCGCTACGTCGAGGTCCTCGGCGTCGTCGGGATGCACCACGGCGAGTCCCCGACCGGCGTCCGACCGCATCGTCGGCTTCACGCTGAGCCTCATGCGTCAGTCACTCCGGCTTCGGTGGCGGGAGCCCGTTCACTGCGCCGGCCGTCCCGTGTCGTCGTCCGTTCGGTCGTTCGCGTCGTCGACCTCCGCACGTCACCCTGTTGTCGGTCGGGCGCGACGCCAGACGACCGGTGACGACGCCTCCGCATCACCGCCGTTGGGGGATATCGTCCTGCCAGAGACGATCTGAATGTGATTGGTAGACCCATGCTTAAATAGCAGGCGTTACAAATTCAGCAATACTTATTACGCTTATGTCTGTACCAGTGAATGGTCCATGCCAGAAACTGGCAAACCGCGGGTGACTGCCGGCGACAGGCAGGCGCTCGCGGACACGCTCGACGTACGAGAGGCACCGACCGACGGGAGCGCGACGATCACCCAACTCCGTGATGCCATCTCGCGCGAGTCGTCGCGCGAACTACAGTCGATGGGTGAGCGCGTCCGAACGGAACTCGCGGGAGAACTCGACGAGGCGTTGCTCACAGCAGAGACCGACACCCTGAAACTACAGGCCGAACGCGTCGATGCGGTCCGCGAAGTCGGCGTCCCGGACGGCGAGCGGGAGCCGGCGGCGGTGTATCGCGAACTCGTCGAACCGGGCTGGGCCATCTACGACCACCTGGCGGAGGTGGGCTTCTTCGCGAGCGTGGAGGACGCACTGCCGGCGTTCACTCCCGAGCACATCGACCGGACAGCCCACGAGTTCGTCGGGTCGGCCGCGCTGACGTCGGTGCTGGCCGACTGCGGCCTCGAAGACGACGAACAGACGGCGTTGCTGATGGACGTCACCGACAACGACACGCGCCTCTCGCGGTGGGTCCCGACGCGGGACATCCCGGAGGGCGTCGAGTTCGACGTCGGGCACGTCCCGCCGCTCCAGCAACGCGCGATGGGCGGCGGGCTGCTGTGGCTCAAGGCCCTCGACCGACACCTCTGGCAAAAGGAGATCCTGGTCACCGAGGAGATGCTCGACGACGCCGCCTGGCACGGGAAGGCGGTACTCTCCGGGCTCGTCCTGCTCTCGCGGGCGGCACGCGCCATCGCTGGAAGTGGGGACGACGACCTCGACGACGCACAGCTGACAGCGGCACTGACGGCGGGGACGGCGATCCTCATCGTCAACCAGGAGGAACTGATGCAGAAGGTCTTCTGGATCACCGAGGAGAAACGGGCGCCGACCGAGGCGAGATAACATCCAACATACAAACCATGGCGATCGAAGACAACGAGGCCGTCAAGGCGGCCGCCGAAACGACAGTCGAAGAGACAGAACTCGGCTATCAGGTGTTCAACGCACCTGACGAAGCCGTTCTCGACCAACACGACACGGACCGGATCCCCCGGTTCGACGTCACGCAGGAGGATCTGAACCAGGCCGGCGCCGACCCGGAAAGCTGGCTGATCTTCGGGAAGAACTACGAGAACCACCGGCACACGACCGCGGACGTCATCACGCCGGAGAACGTCGACCAGCTGGAAGTCGAGTACGACCTCCAGGTCGGCGCCAACTCCAGCATGGAGGGCACTCCGATCGTCGTCCCCGGCGATCCGCCGGTGATGTACCAGACGAACGGGCCGAGCCACGTGAAGGCGATCGACGCCCGGACCGGCGACATCCTCTGGGCCTACACGTACCCGGCACCCGAGGACGCGGTGCTGTGTTGCGACGACAACAACCGTGGCGTCGCCGTCTGGAAGGACAAGATCTACATGACCTCGCTGGACTCGGGCGTCCAGGCGCTCGACCGGTACACCGGCGAGGAGGTGTGGTACGCCAGCACCGCCGACTACAAGGAGGGCTACTCGGCGACCTGGGCGCCAATCGTCTACGACGGCAAACTGTTCACCGGCAGCGCCGGCGGGGAGTACGGCGTCCGCGGGTTCCACTGCTGTTTCGACGCCGAGACGGGCGAGGAACTGTGGCGGATCCACACCTGTCCCGACGACGAGTACGTCGGGGACAGCATCAAGCAGTCCGGCGGGGCCAACTGGATGACCCCGACGCTCGACACGGAGCGTGACCTCCTGTTGTTCAACGTCGGCAACCCCAGCCCGGACTTCAACGGCACCGTCCGGCCGGGGCCGAACCGCAACACCTGCTCGACGCTCGCCGTCGACGTCGAGACCGGCGAGACCCGGTGGGCCCACCAGGAGTCGGCCCACGACATCTGGGACTACGACTCGGCGAACCAGCGGATGATCATCCGCGACCTCGAGATCGACCACCTGGACTGGCAGGGCGACGTCTCCTACAACGCCGGCAAGACCTCCTGGGGCTACACGCTCGACGTAGAGACGGGCAAACTCAAGGTCCGCAGCGAGCCGATGACCCAGCAGGTCAACATGTACAAGATGGTCCCGCACGTCGACGAGGAGCGCGACTACGTCATGCTCCCCGGCCTGCTGGGCGGCGTGGACTGGCAGCCGCCGACCTACTCCCCGGAGACCGGCCTCTGCTACCACAAGTCGCTCAACACGCCCCACGAGATCTACTGGCGCGACGAGGAGTACAAGCCGGGCGAGAAGTTCTGGGGCGGCATCGTCGACGTCGAACCCGACGAGGAACTCGTCCCCGACGAGTACAACGGCCACATCAGCGCCGTCGTCGCCGTCGACCCGGCGACCGGAGAGGTCGTCTGGCGCGACTGGATCGACAGCGACCGGTACCTGTGGGGTGGCACCCTCTCGACGTCGACCGGCCTCGTGTTCGCACCGACGCAGAACGGCGACGTGATCGCCTACGACGCAGAGACGGGCGAGCGGTGCTGGGAGTTCGACGTCAGCGACAAGGCGATCGGCGGCGACCCGATCAGCTGGTACGACCCCGGCACCGGGAAGCAGTACCTCGCGGTCCAGATCGGCGGGAGCGGGTTCGTCGGCCGCGGACCGCGCGGCGACAGGCTCGTGGTGTTCTCGCTCGAAGCGTAGCGACAGCCGCCGCTCCGACGCTGATTTCTTTCGCGACCGGACCGCGACCAACGTGCTAACAGAACACTCTCCAGCGTGTCGTCGAAGCCGGCCGGAGTCGCTCGCCGGGGAGAAACCGGACACTCGGTCACTGCCGGCCGACGACCCGTGCCGGCGGTTTCCGGGTCGGTACCGGTCCAGCGACGCGGCGTCCGGACGGGTTCCCGCCGTGTGCGGGCAGCGGTCACGGGGTCACGTCGTCGATGCGGTCCCCGTACCGGCCGATCGCCGGGTCGTCGGTGTCGAGAAATTCGTTCGTCCAGACCGTGTCGGGGTCGGCCGAGCCCTCGAGCAGGTCGGTTTCGGACAGCGTGTCTCCGAGCGTCCGCCACCGATCGGGGTCCTGGGTGCCCCAGCCGCGGGCCCTGATGGCGTCGGTCAGTTGCAGGTCGACGGCTGCAGTTTCGAGCTTCAGTCGCTCGACGTCTCGGCGGCGTTCGAGCGTGGCGTTGCGCGAGACGAGAGCCTCGACGGCGGCGGACGGGTCGTTCGTCGCGGCGGCCCAGCCACGCGCCGTCGCCCGGAGGAACGACCTGACGACCGCCGGCCGCTCGTTCGCGACCGAGGGGTTCGTCACGAGGGTCATCCCGTAGACGTCGAGGTACTCGCCGATCGGTAGCTCGTGGGCCGTCCGGTCGTGTTCCCACTCCAGTTCCGTTCCGTTGGTGACCACGCCGACGGCAGCGTCCACCTCGCCGTCCAGGAGTCGGTGTTGCACCCGGTGGTGCGTGTTCGGGTCCACCCCCAGTAGCTCCACCTGGTCCGCGATGCCAGCGTCGGCGAACAGCTGAGCGGTCAGGATCCGGGTCTTCGTCGCCGAGGGTGCGACGGTCCGACCGGCCAGTTGTTCCGGTCGCTCCAGCGGCCCGTCGAAGACGTCCGCAAGCGTGTAGACGGCGGCCGGCGTCTTCTGGGTGACCGCGGCGACGGCGAGCGGGTCGAACCCGTCACTCTGGACCGCGAGCACCGCACTGCCGCCGGCGAGGCCGAAGTCCGCCCGGCCGCGAGCGGTCTGTTCGGCCGCGTAGGGGGAGCCGTGTCCCTCCACGAACTGCACGTCGAGGCCTTCCTCGTCGTAGAAGCCCCGCTCGCGAGCCAGGAAGTACGGCGCCTGGAAGCCGTTTGGCTCCCAGTTGAGCTGGAAGGAGACGGTCGCGGTCACGCCTTCCCCACCCGGAAGGTACCATCGGGTATCCGTTCGACGCCGAGTGCGTCGGGACCGGCGACCTCGAGCAGGTAGTCGAACAGTCGCTCCATCCCGGCGACCGTCTCCGCGTCCCAGTCGGCGACGACCATGTCGCGCCAGCCGTCCCGGACGGCCCGGACGACGTCGGGGTCGTCGTAGGTCATCAACTGCCTGCCGATCTCCAGCCACACCTCGTCGTCCGTCACGAGGCGGTCGACGACGTCCCGGTACGCGTCGCGGAACCGGTCTACGGTCTCGGGGTGTTCGGCCAGGAACGACTCGCTGGTGAGGAACGTCGAGACGGGGAGGCGGTTGTCGGTCCCGGAGAGACGCTGGACGACGTCGGCCATCGGCAGGACCTCGTGGTAGGGGCCGCGCTCGGTGATCTCCGGGACGATCGGCCAGAACTGCAGGATGGCGTCGACCTCGCCGTCGTGCAGGAGTTCTGTCAGCCCCACCTTCGACCCGGCCTCGACCGGGGTCGCCGCCTCGTCGGGGTCGAAGCCGTGGTGCTCGCGACAGGCAGCGCGAGCGAGGATCCAGTTCTTGTCGAGGCGTCGGACGACGCCGATGCGGTTGCCCGGCAGGTCCGCCAGTCCCTCGATGTCGGTCCCGTCGGGCGCAACGAGGCCGCCGACGGTCCGGCCGTAGGGGTGGACGGCGACGATGGACGCGCCGTGGGCCCGTTCGCGGGCCGTCGAGATGTAGTCGATGTCGATCAGGTCGGCGTCCCCGTCCTGGAGACGCGCCTCGACGGTCTCCACCCCGCCCTCGAGTTCGTCCGAGACCAGTTCGACGTCGAGGTGGAAGCCGTGCTCGTGGTCGAGGCCGAGTCGCTTGATCGCGTACAACATGTAGCGAGGACTGCCGTTGTGCTCGAAGCGGGCGCGCATCACCGGCCGGTCCCCGGCGGGCCCGTGGAGTTCGTCCAGGGCAGCCTGCTGTGATTCGATGGCCATGGTCACCTGCTCTCGGCGATGATGGCGTCGATCTCGGCGTCCTGGTCGATGAGGCCCCGGCGTTTCATCCACGAGAGGTGTGCGTCGAGTTCCTCGCGGTCGGCCAGTTCCGGCGTCTCGTACCGCGGCACGGTGATGGTGTCACGGAGGGCCTCGAGGTCGACGTCCTCGAACAGGTCCGGTGCGAGCTCCAGGTCCGCCGCGAGCATCTCGAGGTAGTGGTCGCGGAACGCGGCCGGGTTCGCGTTGACGTCCTCGACGGCACGGCGGTAGCCGCGCAGGAACGCGGCCAGAGTCTCCTCGTCCACGTGTTCGGCGCCGACGATGCCCACGTGGTTGTCGAACTCGAGGAGTTCGCGAAAGCCCAGGTTCCGGGCGAGTGTCGAGTGCGGTTCGAGCAGGGAGACGGCGTCGACGTCGCCGTCGCGGAGCGCCCGGAGCCGGTCGGTCGGCATCCCTTCGTGAGTCAGTTCGACCGCTTCGGGCGGGACGTGTGCTTCGAGTGCGCGCCGGGCGGTGTACTCCTGTCCGGTTCGCACGTTCACGCCGACCGGGACGCCGGCCAGGTCGGCCGGGGCGTCGACGGCAGTCCCGGGACGGGTGAACACGGTGTAGGGCTGGTCCGCGAACGTCCCCTTAGCGACGATGCGCCCGTCGTCCATGTCCCACGTACGTTTGATGCTCTCCCACTTGCAGATGGGATACAGGTCCACGTCGCGGTCGTCCGTCAGCGCCTCGTCGGCCGGGATGTACTTCCAGTCGACGTCCGCCCGGTCGCGTTCGCACAGTTCCACGTCGAGTCCCTCCGCCTCGAAGTAGCCCCGCTCGGTCGCGACGCGCTGGGGCAACATGAACGAGAATGGAAGGTGGAATAGTCGCAATTTGTCACCCATAGTTCTCCAGAAGTGTGATCTGCACACCTACTACTTAAATATATCGAGTAAATTTTTATATAGTCCGGGAGACACACTCTTCCACTGGGACCATGCAGCGAGTGACCGAGGGTGACAGAGATCCGACCGAGGTGAGCGACGGCGTGTACCTCGCCGACCTCGCGTTCGGCGAGAACGTCTGTATGAAGCACTGGCAGGTGGACCCGGGTGAGAGGTTGCCGGTCCACCGACACGTGAACGAACAGATCGGGTTCGTGATCAGCGGCCGCCTGGTCGCGCTCGTCGAAGGAGAGGAGTACGTCCTGCGACCCGGCGACTCCTACTGCTTTCCGAGCAACGAACGCCACGGCGCCGAGAACCGCTGGGAGGAGCGGGCGGTCGGCGTCGGGGTACTGAGCCCGCCGCGCTCGGAACCCGACTGGGGCGACGAGGCGCGCGTCCGAACGGCAGCGCCGGTGGAGCGGAGGGAGTAAATGTCGGACCGACCACGACGGATGCCGCTGACCGGCGTCCGTCGACGGAACTGTCGGGTGGTCGGCGCGGGCCGACGCGAACGCGATGGGGGCCACGCGCCCTGAACAGCCATGGACGCTGTCGACCACATCAACGTCGACGTGAACGACCTCGACGCCTGCTACCGGTTCTACCGGGAGGAACTCGACCTCGACCTGGTCCGGGCGCCGTCGGACTTCCAGGGCGACCACGCGATGTTCGAGGCGGGCGAGACGGTCGTGACGCTGGCCGAGACCGGGCGCGCGGAGCGTTGGGACGAGCGCGGCCTCGACCACCCGCTGGACAAGGCCCACCTCGCCTTCGAGACGGACCGGGAGACCTACGAGCGGTTCCTCGACGACCACGACGACCAGTTTCCCAGGCAGGGGCCCTACGACTGGGGCGAGTTCGAGGGCTTTTACTTCCTGGATCCGGACGGGAACCTCCTCGAGGTGGTTACGTACGACCGGCTGCCGGCCGGCGTCGACCGGGACCTGCTCGACCACGACTCGATCCACGAATGAGCGCCTCACCGTCTCGACGCTGTGACCGCGCTCGAACGTCGGTCGCCTGCCGGTGCGACGTAGCCCCCGACACCTCGGTGGCGTCGCGAGCGAGCGGTCCACCCTGGACCCGCCCGGACCCGGACACGGGGGGCGAGTGACCGTGGCGTCCGACCTTCGCGAGTCCTACGGGCTGTTCGTCGACGGCGAGTACGTCGACGCCGACGAGTCGTTCGCGGTCACCGATCCGGCGACGAACGAGCCAATGACCACGGTCGCCGAGGGCGGGGCCGACGGCGTCGACCGCGCCATCGAGTCGGCCCAGGCGGCGCTTCCCGCGTGGGTGGACGTCGGGCCAGCGGAGCGGGGGCAGATCTTGCGGGAGGTCGCAGACGCCCTGCGCGAGGAAGCCGACCGACTCGCACGCATCGAGACCGCCGAAGCGGGCCGTCCGGTCCACGAGTCAGCGGCCATCGTCGCCGGGGGCGTCGAATACGTCGAGTACTTCGCGGGCCTGACCGACAAGATCGAAGGCGAGACGATCCCGGTCCCCGGAGAGCGACTCGACTACACGGTCCGGGAACCACTGGGGGTTACCGGGCACGTGGTGCCGTGGAACGCCGCGGTCGCACTGGGCGCCCGGAGCATCGCGCCGGCGCTGGCCTGCGGGAACACGGTGGTCGCGAAGCCGTCCGAACTCGCGCCCGTGTCCCTCCTGGAGGTGGCCCGGATCGCGACCGAGGCGGGGCTCCCGCCAGGCGTGTTGAACGTGGTGCCCGGCGATGGGCCGCGGACCGGCCGTGCGCTGACGACCGACGAGCGAATCGATGGCCTCGTCTTCACGGGGTCGAAGGCGACCGGCAAGCGGGTGGCGAAAGACGCCGCCGAGAACGTCGTCCCCGTCTCGCTCGAACTGGGCGGCAACAACCCGTGTATCGTCTTCCCCGACGCCGACCTCGATGCAGCTGTCGAGGACACCCTCGACGTGACGTACAACGCCGGTCAGGTGTGCTTCGCGACGACGCGCGTGTTCGTCCACGACGCGGTCTACGACGACTTCGTCGAGGACCTCGCGGACCGGCTGGACGCACTCGAGTACGGGCCGGGCAGCGACGGTCGCGACCTGGGGGCACTCATCACGCCAGAGGCCCGGGAGCGGGTCCACCGGTACGTCGTGAACGCGGCCGCGAACGGCGCTCGGGTACTCGCTGGCGGTGACTGCCCGGACGGCCCAGGGAACTTCTACCCGCCGACGCTTCTCGACCGGGTCGACGGCGCGCCCGTCGCCTGCGAGGAGGTGTTCGGACCGGTGCTCACGGCCCACCGGTTCGAGACCGAT
>CAZGAX010000054.1:0-22866 GCA_964523745.1 uncultured Halobacteriales archaeon
CGACCAGGTCGATCTTGTTCTGGGCGACGACGATGTTGTCGATGCCGATGATGTCGAGCGCCATCAGGTGTTCCTCGGTCTGAGCCTGGGGCACCGGCTCGGAGGCGCTGACGACCAGGACGGCGCCGTCCATGATCGCCGCGCCGGAGAGCATCGTTGCCATCAGCGTCTCGTGACCCGGCGCGTCGACGAACGAGACGGTGCGGAGGGGCTGGCTCTCCGAGCCGTCGGGACACTTGGCCTCGACGGTGTAGCGTTCCGGCTCGTCTTCGTCCGGGCACTCCCTGAAGGTCGCGTCGGCGTAGCCCAGGCGGATGGAGATGCCGCGTTTCATCTCCTCGCTGTGCTGGTCGGTCCACTGTCCGCTGAGGGCCTGGACCAGGGTCGTCTTGCCGTGGTCCACGTGGCCGACGAGCCCGATGTTCACCTCCGGTTGGTTGTTCGCTGTCATCTCGGGAGTAATCTCACCCGTGATTCGCCCCCTGTGCCTGATAAAGTTGCTGTTTGTACCCCGCCGCTAGGTGATAGTCTCTCTTGCTCTCGTGGATGGGGACCCTTCTACTCCGCCAGTTCCGCCGCTGAGAACAGCCAGAAAGCCCCGACCCGCTCCGGTCGGGGGGCTTGCTGCGCTCCTCACTCGCTTCGCTCGTTCCGGTGCTTGCGTCGCGCACCTTCCCGGAGACTGGGCGGCGGGCTCCGCCCGCCGCCTTATAACGTGGCGGCTTCGCCGCCACGCTTGTCGCCCCTTTCAGTCCCACCCACGTAGCGTGTCCGATCAGCTGACTCGGGTGGGACTGAAAGGGGCCGGCGGCTCGTGGTGCGAGACGAAGCAAGCACTGGAGTGAGCGGAGCGAACGAAGTCGTTCGAAAGGCGCGACGCGCTTTTCGTGATGACAAGAGACGCCGCAGGCGTCTCTTGAACCACGCGCAGCGAGTCGCAGCCCTCGAGCCGCCGGGGGCTTTCTGGCTGCTCGCAATAGCGGTCGTCCTCCCAGACTAGCAACGGTCCAAACGCATCGACGCGACACTTTTGGTCGGCGGGTACCCACCCTCTTCCAGTGCGGGAGTTCGGCTTCGAACTGGCGCTGTGTGCCCACCTCGAGGGGGAGCCCATCGTCAGCCGCCAGCTCGGCGCCCACGTTCACGGCCGGCGGGTCCTCGACACCGTCCTCGTCGAACCCGGCCCCGACTTCGAGGACCGGGCGGCCATCACGCCCCACACCATCCCCGAGGCGGCCATCGAGAGCGACGTCGGCCCGGGCCGAGCCCGCTACTGGAAGGCGGCCTTCGACTGCCACCCCGAGCGCGCCGAGGCGGCCGTCGACGAGGCCGTCGACATCGGCTTCTTCGAGGAGGAACGCCGTGGCGGCCGCCGCGTCGTCCGACAGACGGCCCGCTATCCCGAGCAGTGGTTCGATAGTATCGTCGGCATCGAGAACAAGCCCGACCTCGACAGACCGGGCGACCTGGAAAGACAGCTCCAGACCGACGTGTCCCTGGGACTCGTCGACGAAGCCGTCCTGGCGACGGCTTCGCACGTCACCGGCGCCCACCTGAATCGCATTCCCGACGCCGTCGGCGTCTGGGAGTTCGACCCCGACACCGGCGAGCTGACCGTGGTCAGGGACCCCGATCAATTGCCCACGAAGGAACCAGGACTCGAGCCCCTGGAGTTCCACCCCGGCCGGACCGACGTTCGAGTGGCGTCCGCCGAGGAGAAACGCCTGGCCCGGCGTCGACTCGCCGAGCGAGCCTACGGCAAGGGTTGGCGGACCTACGGATTTCCGGAGTGTGCTCGCATCGACCCCGACGGCGACGGCCTGCCGTACTGCCCGTGGAAGGGACGGGTCGTCCGGCCGGCGTCGGACTGCGGTGCCGATTGCGGTGGTCACGAAGCGGGCGCGGCGCCAGCGGTCGACGTCGCGGCGCTCCGGGCCGACCGAACGCCCTGGGTGGCCGACCCCGAAGACTGCCGGCGGCACCAGGCCGGCCTGGACCGATTCGGGGATTAGTACTTGGGCTCGACAGGTCGGTCGAGTCGGTCGGCGACCGCCGGAAGCCGGTCTACGTACTCCGCCGCGAGCCGATACCTGGTCCAGGCCCGGGCATCGGGAGCGGTCCGCTCGTCGTCGTTTTTCCGTAGGCTATCGCCCGTCCGGACCAACTGTTCGGTCCTCTGGAGGAGAATTCGGCGGAGCGATCGCTCGGTAGTCGACCGGTATCGGGTGCGGATTCGCCGGACGGCCCGGGACCGGGCGTCGTTCACCAGGCCCGATTCCATCGATTTCGACTCTTCGTCGACCGGCAGGTGTCCCCTGACGTCCGCAGCGGCTCGAAACAGTATCAACGCTTTCGCGTTTTCGATGGCTCGGTACAGCGCCACACCCCTGGTGTAGTCCTGACCCAGTGGCTCGTGGATGGTCGGTTCGGTCTCCGCCCGGTGCACCTCGTCCAGGATCGCCCGATAGGGGCCGCTCGGCAGAGAATCGAGTGACCGGCGGCGCTCCGTACCCGGATCGGGCTGAAGCAACTCGGCGGCCGACTCGATGCTGGTGTCCGCCCGTTCGACGCGCCTGGTCAGGTCGCTGCGCTGCCCTCCCGTCGACGCACGAAAGTCTTCGTAGAGGCGTCCGGCGTCGTCGAGCCACCGGCGCGCCTCCATGAGGGACTGCCAGGCCGTGACGAGGTCGACGTCGCCGTTCTCGACCTGCAACGCATCTCCCTCTAGCGAACGCTCTTCGTTCGAAACCGTCACCGTCGCCAGAACGAGGCGCTTTTCGACCCAGAACAGGTGTGCGAGACCCGTGGCTGGCGTGTCGACCTCGTAGTTGACGCGGTCTCGGACCCGTTCAACGTTCGACCGGACCGACCGGCTCTCGTCCGCCAGGTGCTGTTTGTCGTCGCGGCCCAGTGCCAGTCGGGCACCGCCGATCGCTCCTCCGGCAAGTGAGGCACCGCGCCGGACCTCGAACAGCGTCTTCCACCCGGAATCGCTCGAACTGGCCGCTTTTAGCGCCCCTCGTGCGCCGTCGAGCCGTTCACGCTGTCCCAGTACGGGCAGGTCGTCCACGGCGGCGTCCCGTCTTTCGACCTCCGTCCAGAGTTGTTCGCCACGCCGGACGGTTTCGACCAGCGACGAGATTGCCGCCTTTCGATGTGTGGACGTAACTCTCGGTCGCGGGGAGACGTCAGGGACGTGCCGTCCACCGAGGATCGCCTCCAGCGACTCCGGGAGGTTTCGGCCGACGACCACGGCTGCACCGGTCACCCCGAGACCGACAGACGCCACACCGCCGAGGACCTGTCTGCGACGCAGAGCGGGCATCGTGTCACTCGTTATTGACGACGATAAAAATACTACCGATATTGGATAGAAAATAACGTGGTTCTGGCGGACCGGCCTGGACCGCTACTCGCCGAAGTAGTCCCGGAAGAACACCCAGACGAGGCCGAAGACGATGGCGAAGATGGCCGTCTCGACGAGGTTGACCCGGCCGTCCATCACGAGTTGGATGCCGGCGTAGACCATCGCGGACAGGAACACGAGGATGCCGATGGCCAGTTCGGGCCGGCGGTCGAACAGCGCGGCTATCTCCTCGTCCTCGAAGGCGAAGTTTCCGGCCTCGATTACGGTCGGGTCGACGCCGTTACCGTCGTCGGATTCGTCGTCCTCGAACCTCGCTGAGCCGTCGTCGCTCACGCAGTCACCTGCTCGCTGCAGGTGCAAAGTCGTTTCTCCGGGGTGTCGAGGTCGAAGCGGTGGACGTTCGAGCCGACACGGCGGCACCGTCTGCTCGTCACTGTTCGTGGTCCGCCCGCTCGGAGACGACCCGGGCAGACGCGACAAGCGAGACCACCTCGCCGTCCTCGCAGGTTACCGGTCTGATCGAGCCCTCGACCGCTATGGTTCCCCCATCTCCCGTCTCGTGGTCGACCTCGTAGGTGACGTACTCCCCGTCCGCTGCTCGGTCGATCCACCGTCGGAGGTCTGCCTGGAGGGCGTCGGAGTGGTTCCACCAGGGCGTCTCTTCGAACGGTTGGTCGAGGACTGCCTCCCGGTCGGCCGCCACGTAGCCCATCGCCGTCCGGTTGACGTCCCGAAGCGTCCCGTCAGTCTCCAGCAGCCCGACCAGCGTGTTCGGATCCTCGAAGAACGCGCGGTACTGGCGCTCCGTTCGCCGGAGTTCCTGCTCTCGCTCTATCTGCTCGCTCACGTCCTGGACGACGCAGACGTGGCCACCGGTGTCGAGTTGCGTGAGCGAGAGCCGTTCGGTGAAGGTTGATCCGTCGGCGTGGAGTCCGACGCTACGGCCGGTCCAGGACCCCTGTGTCTCGAGGGACGGCAGTATCTCATCGGTGAACCGGGTTACCTGGTCATCGGGGTACAGGAACTCCCAGTGGTTGCCGACCAGGTCGTCCGGCTCCCGTCCGTAGAGGCCGGCGTACACCTCGTTGACGTAGACGTATTCGCCGTCCTCGTCCAGGATGCCGATGCCTTCCGTGGCGGTTTCGAGGGCCTGATAGACCCGCTGGTGTTCTCGCTCCGTCCGGTACTGCTCGACGGCGTTGACGATCCGATTCGCCAGCAGTTCGTACTGTTCGCTGCCCATCTCCTTCTGCAGGTAGTCCGTCGCGTCGCTGGCGATCGCGTCGCTGGCGACCTCCTCGCTGCCTTTGCCGGTAAAGAGGATGAACGGGAGGTCGGGGTGCGTTTCCCGAACCGCCTCGAGGAACTCGATTCCGTTCTGTCCGGGCATGTCGTAGTCGCTGACGATGCAGTCGATCGGGTCCGGGTCGCGGTCCAGTCGTTCGAGTCCGGCGCCGGCCGAGGAGACCGTGTTTACGGTCAGCCGCTCGTCGTTACGCTGGAGGAATTCGACGACGAGTTCTCCGAGTGTCGGGTCGTCGTCGACGTGAAGGACGCCAATGCCGCTCATTCACCCAAGATCCGCGGGCAAACCAGGAATACGTTGTGGCACCATCGGACGCGTCGTGACGCCGTCGGAGCGTCCGTGGCTACAGCTCGTACCGCTCGCCGTCGACGGCAAGGGGCTTCTCGAACGCCTCGTCGGCCGGGTAGTAGTGCGCCAGGTGGACCAGCCTGGTCGTCTCGGCGTCCAGCCGGTCTGCCATGTCCAGTGCCCCCTCCCGGGTCATGTGCTTGGTCCCGAACGTTCGTGGAATTCCATCCTCGTCGTGGTGGTCGCCGCCCTTGGGATGGTGGACACAGAGGTCCGCCGGGACGATACCGTCGGCAAGCAGCAGGTCAGCTCCGTCGAGTGCTTCCCGGGACTCCTCGGGAATTGCGTAGCTCGTATCCCCTGTAATCGAGAGCTTCGCCCCCGTTTCGGGGTCCTCGACGACGACTCCGTAGCACAGCAGCGGCGGGTGGTCGACGGGGACGAGCGTCACCTCGAAGCCACAGGCCGTGAAGGGTTCGAGGGGCGTCCGGGAGTGGACCGCGACCTGGTCGAGGTAGTCGTAGTCGCTGGCGACCGTCTCGGCAACGCTCTCTCCCGTGACGGGGTCGGTCTCGTCGGCGGCGTAGACGTCGAGGTGGTCGAGGATCCGATAACAGTTGCCCAGGCCGTCGAGGTGGTCGAAGTGGACGTGGGTGACGATAGCAGCGTCCGGTGCGGCTAAATTCTCACGAAGGAACTGGTGGCGAAAGTCCGGGCTGAAGTCCACCAGCAGCGACTCGCCGGTTCGGTCGTCTCGGACGTGAACGGAAAAGCGGGTCCGTTCGACGCCACGCCGGCGGGCTTCTTCGCAGGTTTCACAGTCACATCCCACGGTGGGCGTCCCCGTCGTGTCGCCGGTCCCGAGCAGCGTGACCTCCATGCCCGGTCAGTCGTCGTGGTCGTGGCCGTGGTCAGCGTCGTGACTGTGGTCGTGGTCGCCTTCGTGACCGTGGTCGTGTTCCTGGCCACCGTCCGAGGCCGCTTCGGCGTCGTCACCGCCCATGCCGCTGGTGCCGCCGGCGACCAGCGCGTCGTGGTCGCCGTCGATCATGTCCAGGTTCTTCAGCGTGTCCCGTTCTTCGAAGTCCTCGACGGCGTCCATCAGGTCTTCCTGGGTGAGCGTGGTGCGCTCCTCGGTCAGCGCGTCGAGGACGGCCTCGCGGAGCACGAGCCGGAGGTCGCTCCCGGTCAGGCCCTCGGTGCGGTGGGCCACCTCGACGGGGTCGAAATCCGCGATGTCCATCTGCCTGGTGACGACCTCGAGGATCTCGGCCCGCATCTGGATGTCCGGCTTCGGGAAGTTGACGATCTCGTCGAACCGCCGCCAGGCCGCCGCGTCGAGCTGGTCCGGGTGGTTCGTCGCGCCGATCAGCAGGACCTCGTCCTGGATCAGCGAGACTTCGTCGATGCTCTTCAGCAGGGTGTTGACGGCCCGCTTGATGGCGGCGTGCTCGTCGCTGGCCCTGGTCTTGGCGACGAAGTCGAACTCGTCGATGAACAGGATGCAGGGAGAGAGTCGCTTTGCCACCTCGAAGGTCTTCTCGACGTTCTTGGCCGTCTCGCCCAGGTACTGGCTGGTGATCATCGACAGCTTCACTTCGACGACGGGAAGGTCGAGTTTCCCGCCGAGGGCCCGTGCGACGGAGGTCTTGCCGGTGCCCGGCGGCCCGACGAACAGGAGCTTGCCGATCTCCCGTAGCCCGATGCTGGCGAGGTATTCCCTGTGCTCGATCGCCTTGACTATCTTCAGGATCTCGCCTTCCTGCTCGCCGGTGAGGACGATGTCGTCGAGGCTCAGTTCGACCTCCTCGGGTGCCCGGACGTCGACGAGGTCGAGCATCTCCTCTTCCTCGTCCTCGACGAAGTACTCCTCGAGCAGGGCGTCGATGAACTCCCGGTCGACGCGTGCCGGCCGGGTGTGTTCACGGGCTTCCTCGCGGGAGACGCCGAACGCCTCGAAGTAGTGGGCGAGCGTCGGGTTCGACCGGACGCGGTCTGCGTCGGCCCGGTCGCGGTACCAGTCTTCGGCCATCGAGCGGTCGGTGAAGGAAATCTCGCCGCTGAAGTCGTCGAAGTCGGTGAACATCAGCCCCGAGACCACCTGCCACGGCTCGTCCACCCCGGTCGCTTCCTCGGCTGCCTCGACGGTCGGCGACAGCGGACGTTCGATCTCCCCGTCGGCCCAGAACGGCCCACGGACGGCCGCAGGCAGGTCGTCGGGCTCCAGCGAGCGCTCTTCAGAGTACACGACGGCCGTCAGCACGAACTCCACGACAGCCAGCTCCGGATCGTTCATTCCCACAGAAGTAGCTGGTCGGCGGCTATAAGTGCCTCGAAACGTCCGAGCCACGCCGGGGCGGGGCCGGCACTCGACAACTCGCTCCCACGTTCCCGGGGTTTGGTGGGGTTTAACACGCTCGCTGACCTGTCGTGGGACATGGCGACACCAGTCATCGTCGACGCGCTTCGCTCGCCCCTCGGGAAGGCCGAGGGCGTCTTCGCAGACGTCCGCAGCGAGGACCTCGCGGTCCCCGTCATCAACGAACTGCTCGACCGGACGGACCTCGCCGGAGAGGACGTGGACGACCTGCTCTGGGGCTGTGCCCAGCAGCGCGGCGAACAGGGTAACAACCTCTCGCGGGTCATCGCACTCATGTCCGACCTGGGTGAGTCCGTTCCCGCCAGCACGATCAACCGCTGGTGTGCCTCCTCGGCCGAGTCGGTGATGCGGGCCGCCGACGCCATCGCCGCCGGCCAGCGCGAGGTCCTCGTCGCCGGCGGCGTCGAGAGCATGTCCCGTCACCCGATGGACGAAAACACCCACAACGTCCACCCCAAGCTCGCGGAACTGTACAACATCGGGGAACTCCAGATGGGCATGACCGCCGAGAAGGTTGCCGAGGAGTTCGGCGTCTCCCGGGAGGCCCAGGACGAGTACGCCCTCCGGAGCCACGAGCGAGCCGCCGAGGCCACCGAATCTGGCAAGTTCGCCGAGGAGATCGTCCCCATCGAGGTCGACGGCGAGGAAGTCACGAGGGACGAGGGCATCCGGTACGACACCAGCCTGGACCAGCTCGCCGACCTCCCGACGGTGTTCAAGGCCGACGGGACGGTCACGCCAGGAAACGCTTCCCAGCGAACGGACGGCGCGTCCGGCCTGGTCATGACCAGCAAGTCCTACGCGGAGGATCGGGGGCTGGAAATCATGGCCGAGGTAGGCGACCACGAGGTCGCCGGCGTCGACCCCACGATCATGGGTATCGGGCCGGTCCCGACCGTCCGCCGGCTGGGCGAACGGACGGGCCGCGACCCCGCCGACTACGACCTCGTGGAACTGAACGAGGCCTTCGCCAGCCAGTGTCTCTACTGCCAGCGCGAACTCGGCTTCGACGACGACATCTACAACGTCAACGGCGGCGCCATCGCCATCGGCCACCCCCTCGGAGCGACCGGCGCCCGCCTGCCGGTGACGCTGGTCCACGAGATGAACCGCCGGGGCGCCGACCTCGGACTGGCCACCGAGTGCGTCGGCTTCGGCCAGGGTGCGGCCGTCGAATTCCACCTGGCCTGACGGGTTTCGTTCACTCTCGACGGGCTGATGATTTCGAGGGCCGTTCGAAATCACCCGGAATTACGTCCGCAGGCTCGCATTTCCTGTCACACTGCTAAGGCTGGTCTACCTGAGGGTTTTTATACGTGAAATACGACGCCATTCGTACATGTCACCTGGGGGTGCACTGGCGGCGCGAGGTGTACTGTTGGTCGAAGCCGGAGCGCTGGGGCTGGTCGCCCGCTACGCCTATCGTCGACGCGACACGCCGGGAGCGCGGCCGTTCGTCGGCGTCGTGGGAGCGGTCGCCATCGCCGCGATCGTGCTGGCCGTCGCCGGCGGCGTCGGGTCGACCACGTCGCTGGCCTGGACGGTGCTCTCGTCGCTCGTCCTCGTCTTCGTCACCTGCTGGCTCTGGTTCGTCGCGGCCTACACCGGCGAGACGGGCGGCCTGGGCGCACGCCACTCCCGGTTGCTGGCGTCTGTCCCTGCCGTCGGCGTGCTCACGCTGGCCGGGTTGTTCGTCACCGGTCGGCCGATTCCCCGGTCGCTCCCCCTGAAAGACTCGATGTACGTCTCTATCTTCACGATTCCGACCCTGCTCGTCGCCGGGCTGTTCGTCGCCGGGACGGCCATGCTGTTGCGGTCGGGCGTCCGGTACGTCTCTGCCAGCCGACCGCGGACGCTGTCGCTCGTTGCCGGGGCGCTGGGCGCGACGCTCCTGCCGCTGGTGGCGTCGCCGCAACTCGGCGGCGGCGGGTACCCTCTCTCGGGGTTCGCGGTCGCCTACGGCTGCTGTGTCGCCGGCTTCGGCCTCGCGGTCACCCGCTACGACCTGTTCGAGTCCGGGCCGATCACGGAGGCTATCGGTCGCGACCGGCTGGTCACCGAGATAGACGACCTGGTCGTCGTCGCCGACAGGGACGGGCGGGTCGTCGACCTGAACCCGGCCGCCGAGGAGGCGCTGTCGACCTCACACGAAGCTGCCGTGGGTCGGGACCTGGGCGACCTCCTGGGGGTCGACGACGCGGTCGACCGGGTCGAAACCGTCGACATCGAGACGGGCGAAGGGCTGCGTAGCTACGAGGCCTCCGTCTCGGCGGTGCGCACCGACGGCGGCCGAGACGTCGGCGACGCGTTCGTCCTCCGGGACGTCACCGACCGGCAGACCCGGCGCCAGCGCCTCCAGGTGCTCAACCGCGTCCTCCGGCACAACCTCCGCAACGACATGACGGCGGTCATGGGCTATGCCAACCTCATCGCCGACGAGCGAGACGACGACGGCGAACTCATAGAGCGGATCCGCCACACGGCCGACGCGCTGGCCGAACTCGGCGACAAGGCACGCGAAATCGAGCGGATCATGGCCGCGACGACGGCCGACGAGCGGACCGACGCCGCCCGTCTCGTCCAGTACGTCGCCGAGGAGGCCCAGAAGACCTACCCCGAGGCCGACGTCGCGGTCGACCTCGAGGGGGACGTGACCGTCGCGGCCGCCGAAGAGGTGCTCTGGCCGGTCGTCTGGAACCTCGTCGAGAACGCCGTCGAGCACAACGACGGCGAGGAGCCTCGGGTCCGCATTTCGGTCGGGCCGGCCGACGCCGACCACGCTCGCATCGTCGTCGCCGACGACGGCCCGGGTATCCCCGAAAACGAGCGCCAGGCCATCACCGAAGGGGAGGAACAGCCCCTCTCTCACGGCAGCGGACTCGGCCTCTGGGCGGTGAAGTGGGGCGTGAACAGGGTCGGCGGCGAAGTCGGCTTCGAACCCAACGACTCCCGGGGGTCCCGGGTGACGGTCCGCCTTCCGCTGGCCGACGGTGCCGACCTGCCGACCCGCGACACTGCCGAAGAACCGACCGAGGCGGCCTAACTCCCCAGTTCTCCCGAGGGCTATGAACGGCTCATAGCAACGCCTTCAACCGGGGATAGTCGACCAACCACCGATGGTGACCGTGACCGACGCCGTCGCCGACGAGGTGCACGACTGCACGACCACGTATCTCGACCAGGTCGAGACGACCGTCTCGTACCTGCCCGATGCAGTCGACGCCTACGGCAAGGACCCGGGCGCGTTCCGGGCCGCCACCGACCGGCTCCGCACCTGCGAGTCCGAGTGTGACGCCACGCTCCGGGGATTGCGGACGCTTCTCGCCGAGTCGATGCCGCCGAACTACACGGCCGTCTACCTACGCGTCGACGACGTCGTCAGGCTGTTCGACCGCCTCGACGGCGTGCCCAACCGTTGCGAGCGGTTCGTCGACGAACTCGCCGCGATGGACCCGGCCCTCCGGCCGGGGACCCGCGACCACATCCGACAGATGGCCTCGCTCACCGTCGACGCGACGAGCATCGTCACCGACGTGACGGCCGCCTACGTCGAGAACCTCCTCACCGAAGGCGAGCGCATCCGCCTCGTCGACGACGTCGACCGGATCGCAACCCTGGAGAGCGAGTGCGACGCCGCCCGGACGGCGGCCATCGCCGACGCATTCGCCACCCGGGACCCCGCCGACGCGCTGGTCGTCCGGGCCCTCGTGCTCAGTCTGGAGAACGCCATGGACGCCGTCGAGGACGCCGGCGAGCAGTTGCTGTCGATGAACAGCGCCGCCCTCTGAGCCACGATATCCCCGTTTCCGACAGTTCTCCCTACGCTTATCTTCCTGTCGACCAACCGTCGAATATGGACCTGGCGGCGCTGTTCAACGAGATCCCGTTCAACGACCTGATGGGCATCGAGGTCACGGAGGCCGCAGACGGCCAGGCGTCCGGCACCCTCACCTACGACGAGAAACTCCTCTCGAATCCCTTCGGCGAAGTCCTCCACGGTGGCACGACCTACACGCTGGCCGACACCATCGGCGGTGCGGCCGTCATTTCACTGACCGGCGACGTCTCTCCGACGGTCGACATGCGAATGGACTACCTCGCCCCGGCGACGACGGACCTCACCTGCGAGGCCGAGGTCATCCGCTTCGGCAGTCACCTGGCGATGGTCCGGGCCGAGGTCGACGACGTCGACGGCAACCACGTCGCGACGGCCCACGGCACCTACAAGACGGGCGGCCAGGGCGAGGAGACGCCCTGGGGCGAGGAGGCGGAGCTACCGGAGTCGGTGCTGGCCGACGAATAGGCTCCTTCGTGAAAAGTCAGTAGTAGAGCAGGTCCCAGACGTAGGCTCCGACGCCCTTCTCGGCTGACGGAGGTCGTCTGACGTCTGTGTCCTCGTAGCCGAACTCGATGTCGAGGCGCAGGTCGTCATCGTATCCCGAGTCGTTCGAGTGGCCTTCTTCACCGTACGAGTACTGGCGTCGGTAGGATATCTTCGACAACCGTTGGGTGTCGGTTCGTATCCAGACCCGAACCCGGCTTCGGGGCCCGTAGTCGGCGTGTTCCGGGTCGGGATACTCGTGGATACGCATCAGTTCGGACGGGGCATCGATACCGAGAACGAGGTACTCCTCCGTTCGACGTACCACCCGCCAGGGGGTATCCGGCTGTAGGGTGTCCTCGACCATTGTCCGGGGGAACGGCACGTAGTAGTTGGCACGATTGATGCCGTCGTCCACGTAGGTGATCCCAGCCAGTTCTGAACCGTTCTCGTTGGTATAGAAGTGGATCGAGAACTGTCTGTCGGACAGGTCGTGGTAGTACGAAAGCCGTCTGGCGAGGGTTGCGTTCTCCTCGACGTAGCCGTACAGCTTCACGGTGACGTTCCGGTCCACACCTGTCGTCCTGGCGATGGCTCGTTCGTACAGTTCCGAGGGTGACCCCTCCTCCAGCATCGGTGGCCCACCAGGTTCCGGATTCGGTCTCGCATCCGTCACCCGGACAACCCCGGCACCGACGGCCGCCGCGACCAGCAACAGTGCTGCAAGGACCACCGTTCCAGACGGAACCGACGGCCGAGAAATTACGTCTCGCATCCTCTCGGCAGCCACGACCGGCGCCCCGTCCACAGTGAGTACGTCCTCGTAAAAGTGGACCCGAAAGGCCTCGTCAAGTGCCCTGGCCGGAATCGAGAGCACCATTCCGGCCCCAAACAGTAGCCAGAGCGTCCCACTGCCTCCGACGCCAAGTCGGTAGGCGAGACCCAGCGGCAGAAACGGGCTGGCCAGGATGATACCCCGAAGGACGGCGTAGCTTGCGACTGGTAGTGGCTTCGTCCGGACGTTTCGGAGGCTGGCAAGGTAGGCCGTGGTTCCAGATTCGCCGTCCAGGGCGAACAGTTCGGCGAAGCCGGTCAGGTACAGCGCCAGGAGCGACGCCAGGAGCGGGACCAGCACAACGGCACCCATGATCTGCTGCCACTCGGGTGAATCCAGCAGGTCGAGAGCGTACAGCCCCACCTCGAATGCTGTCCCGACCGGTAGGGCGACGAGGCCCAGCAACAGTGTCAACGGAATCGCCAGGACGACAGCCACTCCGCGGCCGACGCCGCCGGCAATAAACAGGTCGCTATAGTCCCGGTTCCAGGTTCGCCGGAGCGTCGCAACGCCGTCTCGAAGGCCGCCGCCCTGACGTTCCACCTTGGTCAGTTCGACGAGGCTTGGCAGGATCGCCGGTCTAACGACCGTCAGAATGGCGATCTGGTATACCAGACCGGCGAGTAACAGCACGGACACCCGCTCGACCGGTCCAAACTGGACCAGCGCCAGAATGCCGAGACCGAGCAGCGGACCGACGGGGTTGAGGATGAGGGCAAGTACCGCCGGCACCAGCAGTCCCGGTCGCTGGCGAACTCGCGCCGCGGCCGTCCTCAGTACACCCACTGCACCCATCTCTACGCTCGATTCAGGCACCTGTCACATAACGATGTCGGCCGAGTGACGGGTCTAGCCGACTGTTGGGGACATCTGTTCATTTCTCACGAAGGAATCAGTAGTACAGCAGGTCCCAGACCGCACCCCAGGGGCGGAATCCGAGGTCGTCGGGCCGTCTCACGTCCGTGTCGTCGTATCGCCAGGTGACTGTCACCCGGTTGTCGATCCGCCGGGTCACCGTCCTGTTGTCGCTCGATTCGTACACGTCGAACCGCGCCCGGAAGGCCAGTCGGGTGATGCGGTCGGACTCGGTGTCGATGCGGACCCGGACGTAACTCCCGTTTCGGACGACGCCTCGGTCGGGAGTCGGCACGTTGTGACGGAACGCACGGAGGGCGACGCCGGGTTCGGACGCCGCGAGGACGACGAAGCCGTCGCCGCGTTCCTGGACCCGCCAGGCGGTGTCACCGGCCGGCAGTTTGGCGTGGGCGTCGTCCCTGGCGAACTCCCAGTAGGCCGGGGACGCTCTCGCCAGGCCGTCGCGCCACCGGCTGGCACCGCCCAGGGGCCACGGCGTGTCCAGGACGTAGTACAGTTCGCCCGTCTCGGCGACGAGGCCGTCACCGAGGTACACCGTCCGACCGGACCGCTGCTCACCCTCCATCACGAGTCGCATCTCGGCGCCTATCTGCCGGTCGGGATAGTCGACCATCAGGTTCGTCACGAACCCTCCTCTCCTGGCTCCCGTCGAGGCGTTCCGGTAGGTCGCTACGTACTCGATCGACCGGCTGACACCCCGCGTTCGCTCGACGGCTCGGGGGTAGAGGTCCTCGGGCGTCGAGGACTCGATGGCGGGCGGGGCGCCGGGTTCGGCGTTCGGCCGCAGGTCGGCGACCCGAACCGCGCCGGCCGACGCCACCAGGCCGACGACCAGCAGACCGACGAGGAGGGTCCGCCGTCCCGGGGTGACCGGCGGCCAGCCGACGGCGTCCCGAAGTCGAGCCGAGGTGACAACCGGTGCGTCCGGCGGGCGAAGACTCCGGTCGTAGAACGTGACGTGGAACGCAGCACCCAGCGCACTCGGCACCGTCGCCACTGCCAGAACGAGGCCGACGAACGGAACGAGGCTCATGCCCTCGAAGGAACCAACTGGTCTTTCGATTGCCAGCAGGACGAGTAGCGGAGTTAGTACGAGTCCCCAACGCAGCAGGGCGTATCCGACGACGGCTCTCGGCCGGTCCCTGGCGAGGCGGAGGCTGGCCAGCCAGGCCGCTCTCGGGGATTCGCCGTCGAGGGCGAGAACGTCGGCGAAGGCCACCGGGAGCGTGCCAACGGCCCAGGCTCCCGTCGGCAGGCCGACGACGGCGAGGAACACGAACAGGTCCGGGTCGGGCGCCTGGAGAACGCCGAGGGCGTAGAAGGGGACCGTCACCACAGTTGCGAGGACGAGCAGGAGGCCGGCGAGCAGCGGCGCCACGAGGAGGGCGAGGCCGATTCCGGCGACCCGGGCCCCCAGGAGCGTTCCGAAGAGTCGCACGTAGTTTCCGCGGGCCTCGGCGGCGAGGCGGGCGAAATCACTCGCTAGGCTCTCGTCACCGTCCCGGCGGGCGACGGCGTACAGTCCGGGGAGGACAGCCGGCGCGAGGAGGAGCGTGACCGCGGCGTGGACGAGCAGGAACCAGACGAAGCCCAGGGGTCGGTAGGGTCCGGTCGCCGCAAGTGTGAAGCCGGCGGCGAACAGGCCAGCCAGGTTCGCGGCGGCGAGCAGGGCCCCGGCGACCAGCAGCGCCGGCCGACGGACCACGCTGTACGTCGCTGCTCGAACGGCGCTCCGGACGGTCATGCCCCGTCACTCTCGGAGCCGAGGGAAAAAACTCCCTGTCGTATCGGTCGGTCGGACCGCGCGGCGCCGGCCGACGTGCTCAGGTGCTGTTGGAGTCGACCATCGCCATCCCCTCCCGGACCGAGTCGCGCTGGCCCAGCAGCGTGACGGTGTCGCCCTTCTCGAGGACGAAGTCGGCCGTCGGGACCTGGGTGTTGCCATCGCGGGCCACCAGCGCGATGAGGCAGGCGTCGGGCAGATTCGGACCCACTTCGCTGATGGGTTTCCCCACGAGTTCGTCGTTAGTCACCTCGACCTCCTGGACATCGCCGCTGCGACCGACGTCGGTCATCCAGTGGGCCAGCGCGGGCCGTTCGATCTGGTTGTCGATGGCCCACGCCGTCGCCATGCCGGAGTCGATGGTCCGGACCCCCAGGTCCTCGAAGGCGTCGACGTTGTCGGGGTTGTTGGCGCGGGCGATAACCTCCTCGGTGTCGAACTTCGAGGAGGCCAGCTGGGCGACCAGCAGGTTGACGTCGTCGTCGCCGGTGGCGGCAACGACGATCTTGGCGTTCTCGGCCCCGGCCGAGCGCAACACCTCGGTGTCGGTGCCGTCGCCCCACTCGACCGAGTAGCCCTCGTTTCTCGTTCGCTCTACCGCGTCCTGGTCGGCTTCGACTATCACGACGTTCTCGCCTCGGTCGGTCAGGCGGTCGGCGAGCGCACGGCCCACCTTCCCGCCGCCGACGATGATGACTCGCATTGGTATCACGTCCAGATATTCCGCGATGTATCGCGCCAGGCCACCCTCGAAGACGACGGTCACGAGGATGACCAGGAAGACCGTGCCGACGAGCAGGTCGGCCTGGCCGGCCAGCGCGTTGGCCTGGGTCAGCAGTTCCGCCGCCTCGCCGGCGGGTGCCGTAGCGGCCTCCTCACGCAGCACGGCGGCCTGGTCCCGCAACTCGACGGCGAACAGCGTCGCGACCGACGCCGGGATGATGCCCCTTGGGCCCACGAGGCTCATGAAGACTCGCTCCCGGTTGGTGAACCGGTCTCCCCTGGTCGACAGAAAGACCAGCGTCGGTCGGATGAGCAGAGCCACGGCGACCACGACCGCCAGGCCAGGCAGCCCCAGTTCCACGAGGACGTCCAGTCGCAGGAGGGCAGCCAGTGCGATGAAGACGAACGACAGCACGAGCAACGTGATGTCGCCCTTGAAGGCCGTGACCTCGTCTTCGTACGGGATGTCGGCGTTGCCCAGTATCAGGCCTGCGGTCGCGACCGCTGCCACGCCGGCCTCACTCCTGAGGGCGTTGGCGACGGCGAAGGCGACGAGTGCGCCGGCCAGCACCAGCAGGCGGGCGTTTCGGGGTGCACTCCCCCGGGACAGGTCGACGTACCGCAACAGGTAGTAGACGGCGGCGGCGACGACGATGCCGATCAGGAGGCCGGTGCCCAGGCGGGCGGTGAAGTCCTGGACGAGCCCTCCGGTCGCCGTCTGGGGGTTCAACACCTCGAAGACGACGACTGCGAGGATCGCCGCCGTCACGTCGTTGACGATGCCCTCGGTCTCCAGGGCGGCGGCCACCCTGTCACGGACCGGGACGACGTGCAGAATGGGGGTGATGACGGTCGGCCCCGTAGCGACCAGCAGCGCGCCGATGAGAAATGCCAGTTCCCAGGAAGTTTCGAGGGCGAGCCGGACGGCGACAGCCGTCCCGACGAGGGCTATCGCCGCTCCGACGGTGACCAGCCGCAGAGTCGCGGCGGGCGCCTCTTGCAGGCGGTCGAACTCCAGGTGGAAGGCGCCCTCGAAGACGATGATAGCCACGGCCAGCCCGACGATCGCCGGCAGCGCGTCGCCGAACGCGGCCGGGGTGACGAGTTCGAGCCCCTCGGGTCCGAGCGCGATGCCGGCCGCGAGGTAGAAGATGATGCTCGGGACCTGGAAGCGGTTGGCGAGCAACTGGGCGAGGACGCCGATCGTGATGATGCCGGCCACCAGCAGGATCAGGTCGCTCGCCGCCATACCGGTCCCTCCATCTATCCGGGGCGAGGGAGCGCGGCGGTATAAACGCACTCACTTCGGCGTCTTCAGTCGTCGTCGGCAGCCGACTGCTCGAACTCTTTTTCGCCGTACATGTCGGCTATCTCCTCGGCGTACCGGTCCTTGATGTCCCGGCGCTTTTTCTTCAGCGTCGGCGTCAACAGCCCGTTTTCCTGGGTAAACTCCTCGGGGACGAGCCGGAACTTCTTGATCTGCTCGTGTTCCTCGTAGTCCCGGTTGACGCGTTCTATCTCCCGGCCGACCAGGTCCCGGGCCGTCTCGCTCTCGCAGATCGCTTCGGGGTCCTCGGGCACCGAGACGCCCTCGGACTCCGCGAACCACCGGAGGCCGTCGACGTCTGGGACGACGAGGGCGCTGACGAACTTTCGGTCGGAACCCAGGACCATCACCTGTTCGATGAGGTTGATGTCGCCGAACGTCTCCTCGATCGGTCCCGGCGGGATGTTCTTGCCCGTCGAGAGGACGATCAGCTGTTTGGTCCGCTCGTGGAAGACGTAGTAGTCGTCGGGCTGGCGCTCGACGATGTCGCCGGTCCGCAGGAAGCCGTCGTCGGTGAAGGCGTCGGCCGTCGCCTCGGGCCTGTTCCAGTACCCATCCGTGACGTTCGGGCCCTTGACGAGCAGTTCGCCCACCTCACCCTCGACGTCGAAGTCGGCGTCGATGTCGGTGTCCAGCCGCGTCTCGACGCCGAGCACCGGCGGCCCGATGGTGCCGACCTTCGGGTCGGTGGGCGGGTTCGTCGTCACGACGGGTGCCGCCTCCGTCAGGCCGTAGCCCTCGTAGATGGGCAGTCCCATGCCGTGGTACAGCGCCGCGAGTTCCGCCGACAGCGTGCCGCCGCCGCTGACCATGAAGTCGACGTTTCCGCCCAGCGCCTCCCGGACGTCCTCGAAGACGAGCCGGTCGGCGAGGCTGTACTTGAGCGAGAGCAGCGGGCCCGGCGAGTCGCTCCGGTGGTAGGCCCGGCCGACGTCGAGTGCCCACTCGAAGATGCGCTCTTTGACCGCCGAGCCCTGGGCCTCCTCGCGGATTGCCCCGTACATCTTCTCGTACACCCGGGGGACGCTCGTCGCAGACGTCGGCTCGACGGCCTGGAAGTCCTCCTTGAGAGTGTCGACGCTCTCGGCGTAGGCGACGGTGGCACCCGCCGCGAAGATGAGGAAGTGTCCCGCCAGGCGCTCGAAGACGTGGGCCAGCGGCAGGAAGGAGACGGTCGTCGTGTCCGTGTCGATGCTCTTCGAGGACGGTTTGTCCTCGCGGGGGCCGTACCGCCGGTAGGTCTGGTTGACGTTCGCCCGGAAGTTGGCGTGGGTCAGCCGGACGCCCTTGGGCTTGCCGGTCGTCCCGGAGGTGTAGACCAGGCTGGCCAGGTCGTCGACGCTCCCCTCGTCGAGCCAGCCATGGTAAGCCGCCTCGTCGAACTGCTCGGCGCCTCGCTCGAACACGTCCCCGAGGGTGTAGACGTCTTCCTGGAGGTCGTACCGTTCTGCCTCGTCCATCACGACGAAAAAGTCCAGGTCGAGGTCGGCGTCGTTCTTGTACACCCGGTCGAGACACCGGGCGTTCTCGACGACGACCCCCGTCGCGTCGGGATCCTCCAGCAGGTAGGCGACCTGGGACTCCGAGGAACTCTTGTAGACGGTGGTGACGACGCCGCCGGCCGATAGCAGGGCGAAGTCACACTGGGCCCACTCCATTCGCGTGTCCGAATAGATACCCACCCGGTCGCCTCGTTCGAGGCCGATAGACCGGAAGCCCGCCGCGAGCCGCCGGACGACGTGGGCCATCTCCTCGTAGGTGAGCGTCTCCCACTCGCCGTCGGACGCCGGCGGATAGGCTACGCCGGCCATCGACCGGTCGTAGACGCCGCCCTTGTACTGCTGTGCTGGCCGCTCGGCGTTTCGTTGCGCGCTGTCCTCGAACATCCGACCGAGCGCTGTCGCTCCCAACACGGGGTCGTCGACGTCTCGTTCTGCATCCCCGCGATTCATGGACCGTACTGTTCCAGGCCGACTATAAACGTTCCGAGGATTTCGAGTTTCGATTCTCGGAACCTTGTCCCGTCGTCACCGCTCGTCGCGTATCCCGCCGGTCACGTCGTCGCTATCGCTCGTCGAGCAACTGCTCGGCCTGCGCTACTGATTCGGCTTCGGTGACTTCGTAGGTTTCGAGTTCGCCACCGACCCGAGAGAACTGCATCTTGCCGGTGACGCTGTCCACTACGCGAACGATTGCGCCGACGTCGCTCTTCGCGGCGGCTTCCTTGCCGCGCTCGATGTGTGCCGTGGCCTCCTGACTGGCTGGCTTGAACGTCGAGATGTCGTTGATCATCTCCCAGCCGGGATCGAGTCTGCCCATGGCGTCGATCACCTCGTCGGCGGCCGTTTCGACCGTCTCGTCGTCCAGGTGTCCGTCCAGAGTCAGGTACAGCCGGTTCGCACTTCGGTCGATTCGCACGTCGTATTCGCCCATTGTAAGGTCTGACTCTCTGGAGTTCACCCATAAAAACTTCCGTCGCATTCCCAGCGCTGATACTCGGGTGTCGTTCCCGCGAGACGCCTCACCTCACTCCCGGGATCGAAGGTACCGCAGCACTCCCCGGACGTTCATCTTCGTCTCACCCGATCCGTCGCGGACGCTCCACTTCGAACCGGTCTCGTCGGCCTCGGCGAACCGCGCGACGACGGCGTCTTCGTCGCCGAGTTCTGCCCTTGCGGCACGGATCGACTCGACCCACTCGGTGAGGACCGCCTCGTACTCTGCAAGCAGGTCGTCACGGGGCCAGTCTCCGAAGTGGCCGAAGTAGAGCGCACTCGGGTCGATCTCGCGGATCGTCTCGACGTCGGCGAGACACTGTTCGAAGTCGAAGTTCGGCGGCGGGCTCGTCGGGAGGACGCCGTCGGCCGCCGGCGGCCTGACGCCCGCGGCGTCGGCGGTGAACACGCCGTCCATCGCGGCGTCGTAAAAGATCGCCTGGTGGGGGGCGTGGCCCGGCGCGTCGAAGACTTCGAGCGTGTGGTCACCCAGGTCGATGGTGTCGCCGCCGCTGATCTCGGTGACTCGCTCCTCGGGGACCGGTCTGGGCTCGGCGTAGTGTTCGATCACGTCGCCGACGGCCTGCTTGGTGCCCTCCCAGAGCCGTTCGGGGTCGACCAGGTGGCGAGCGCCGACCTCGTGGACGTACACCTCGGCGTTCGGGCACTCCTCGACGAGGTAGCCGGCGCCGCCGGCGTGGTCGAGGTGGACGTGCGTCGGGACGATGGCCTCGAGGTCCTCCGGGAGGATGCCGACCTCGGCCATCGCATCGAGGATCACCTCCGTGCGTCGGCCGATGCCGGTGTCGACCAGCGCCGGCCGCTCCGCGTCGAGGATGTAGATGGAGCCGTACTCCGGCGTGTCGTATATCTCCGTGTCGACGTAGTACAGGTCAGTGCTATCGCCGGCAGTCGCTTCGTAGACGTCACCGAGAGCCATACTGGGTAGGCGAGCGGAAAGGGCAAAAGCGGTTCGACGCCGGCCCGGAATCCGTTCGGTGCTCTCGTGGGCGTTACGACGCCGGTCGTTCCATCATAGACGCGACGCCATCGTCTGAATGCGACACGGTTTTGCGGGGGGCAGGCAAATCGGCTGACATGCTCAGCCGGCAGTTCGTCCGGGACAATCCCGACGACGTCCGGGCGGCCCTCGAACTCCGGGGTACCACCGACGTCGACCTGGACGAGATCCTCGACATCGACGCGGAGTGGCGGGAGCTGAAAGCTCGCGGCGACGACCTGCGCCACGAACGCAACGAGGTCTCCGAACGCATCGGCGAACTCAAGCAGACCGGCGAGGACGAGGAGGCCCAGGACGCCATCGAGCGCTCCCAGGAACTCAAGGCCGAACTCGAGGACATCGAGAGCCGGGCCGACGACCTCGAAGCCGACCTCGAAGAGCGCCTGCTCGAACTCCCGAACGTTCCCCAGGACGACGTGCCGCCCGGCGAGGACGAACTGGACAACGAGGAGGTCCGCCGGGTGAACTTCGAGGGGATGCGCGAGATCCCCGAGAACGTGGTCCCTCACTACGACCTGGGCGAGGACCTGGAGATCATCGACTTCGAGCGCGGCGCCAAGGTCGCCGGCGGCGGATTTTACTTCCTGAAGGGCGACGGCGCCCGGCTGGAACACGCCCTCATCCAGTTCATGCGGGACGTCCACCGCGAACAGGGCTACTCGGAGGTGTTTCCGCCGATTCCCGTCACGAGCGAGTCGATGCGGGGCACCGGCCAGCTCCCCAAGTTCAACGACGACGCCTACCGCGTCGGCGGCGCCGAGCACGACGACTACGCCGACGACGACCTGTGGCTCTGTCCGACGGCGGAGGTGCCGGTCACCAACATGTACCGCGACGAGATCCTCCTCAAGGAGGACCTGCCGATCAAACACCAGGCCTACACCCCGAACTTCCGGCGCGAGGCCGGCGAGCACGGCACCGAAACGCGTGGCATCGTCCGCGTCCACCAGTTCAACAAGGTCGAACTGGTCAACTTCGTCGAACCCGAGGAAAGCGACGAGCGCCTCGACGCCCTCGTCGAGGAGGCCGAGGAAGTCCTCCGGCGGCTGGAACTCCCGTACCGCGTGGCCAAGCTCTGTGGCGGGGACCTCACGTTCGCCTCGGCGAAGACCTTCGACATCGAGGTCTGGGCGCCCGGCGACGACATGGACTACGGTCCCGAGGAGGGTGGCCGGTGGCTGGAAGTCTCCTCGGCGTCGAACTTCGAGGCGTTCCAGGCTCGCCGGGCCGGCCTGCGCTACCGGCCCGAGCGCCACGAATCGGCCGAGTACCTCCACACGCTGAACGCCTCCGGCCTGGCGCTGCCCCGGGTGATGGTCGCCATCCTGGAGTACTACCAGAACGACGACGGCACCGTCACGGTGCCCGAAGCCCTGCGACCCTACCTGGGTGGCCAGGAGGTCATCGAGGGCCACGACCCGGTCGGCGAGTCGGCGCTCGGCGCCGGCGAGAAAGACTGACAGACGGCGTTCCGGTCGGGTGGGCCGGTGGTGACCAGCGGACGGACGTTCGTGGCCTCAGAGTGACACTTAAGGGGGACGGCTCGGGATGACAGACGATGGCCGCTGACGTCGCCGCCAGCAAACGTATCTTCGAGGTGGGGGTCGTCTACGCAGTCGTTCACACCGTGCTCTGGCTCGTCCTGGCGCCCGATTTCGGGGCTGGTGAGCTGTTCTCTCTCGCCCCGGTGCTGTCCGTACTCGTTCTCCTGGCGACCTCGTTTGGCGGGGGTGCAGTCGGCTGGTGGTGTGTCGAGGGTTGGGGTCGGTTCGGCCCGCTCTCGGGAGCATTGTCGGGCATCATTGCCGTCCCGCTGGCGACGTTTTACTACATGGTCATCTGGGTCGCGGTGTTTCCTGCAGTGTTCGAATACGGCGTGGGAGCGTTCGGGCCACTACTCGCCTGGTCGATACTTCACACCGTCGGCGCCCTGTTCGAGTTCGGTCTCCCCGTCGTTCTCGTGATGGCTGGCCTGGGAGCTATCCTCGGGACGACGAACGGCCCCGCCGAAACCTCTCGGTAGACTGTGGGACACTCGGAACAACTCCTCAAAGGAAAAATGTCGTCGGGTGGTACTCTACTGGCGGACGTGGCTCGTGGTACTGGCCGGGGCGTCGAGTAGCGGCCACTTCGGCTTTTCTGGC
>CAZGAX010000055.1:0-22386 GCA_964523745.1 uncultured Halobacteriales archaeon
CCCCCCGGCCGTCTCCGCCCGCCACTCGCACCGAGCGAGAGACGAACGTTTCCGGCGGTTCGACGCTTTTAAGTGCCGCATCGGCTTCTACCCGGACGAGACAGGCGCAGGCCTGTTTCACTGACCCGTAGAAGCCACGTGGCGTACTACGGAGGTGAACAATGGCAGATCAGGAGATAGAGGACGCAGTGTCTCGCGCACTCGAGGAGTCTCCACCGCGAAACTTCGTGGAGACCGTCGACCTCGCGATCAATCTGCGCGACCTAGACCTCAACGACCCGTCGAACCGCGTCGACGAGAGCGTGGTCCTGCCGGCCGGTACCGGCCAGGACACGTCCATCGTCGTCTTCGCGGAGGGAGAAACCGCCGTCAGGGCGGAGGAGGTCGCCGACCAGGTACTCGATGGCGACGAACTCGCCGATCTCGGTGATGACGACGACGCAGCCAAGGACCTGGCCGACGACACCGACTTCTTCCTCGCCGAAGAGAGCATGATGCAGGACATCGGCCGCTACCTGGGGACCGTTCTCGGTCCTCGCGGGAAGATGCCGGACCCGATCAGCCCCGACGACGACGTCGTCGAGATGGTCGACCGGATGAAAAAGTCCGTCCAGCTTCGCAGCGGCGAGCGCCGGACGTTCCACACCCGCGTCGGCGCCGAGGACATGACCGCCCAGGACATCGCCGACAACATCGACGTCATCCTCCGTCGGCTCCACGCCGACCTGGAGAAAGGCCCCCTCAACATCGACGGGGTCTACGTGAAGACGACGATGGGCCCCGCCGTGGAGGTGGTCTAAGATGAGCGCCGAACGCAAGACCGAGACGATTCCGGAGTGGAAGCGCGAGGAAGTCGACGACGTCGTCGACCTGCTCGAGCAGTACGACAGCGTCGGCGTCGTCGACATCACCGGCATCCCGAGCCGCCAGCTCCAGGACATGCGGCGTGGCCTGTACGGCACCGCCGAGCTCCGCGTCTCGCGGAACACGCTGCTGGTCCGTGCGCTCGAAGAGAACGACGAGGGCCGCGAGGAGCTGACGGAGTACGTCAGCGGCCAGGTCGGCCTCATCGGCACGAACGCCAACCCCTTCGGGCTGTTCCAGGAACTGGAAGCTTCGAAGACCTCGGCGCCGATCAACGCCGGCGAAGTCGCCCCGAACGACATCGTGATTCCCGAGGGCGACACCGGCATCGACCCCGGCCCGTTCGTCGGCGAGCTACAGGCCGTGGGCGCCAACGCCCGCATCGACGAGGGCTCCATCAAGGTACTCGAGGACTCCACGGTCCTGGAGGCCGGCGAGGAGGTCTCGTCTGACCTCTCGAACGTCCTTTCGGAACTCGAAATCGAGCCCAAGGAGGTCGGGCTTGACCTGCGCGCCGTCTACGCCGACGGCGTGCTGTTCGAGCCCGAAGACCTGGCACTCGACGTCGCCGAGTATCGGAGAGACGTCAGTGCCGCCGCCGGTCGCGCCCGGAACCTGGCCATCAACGCCAGCTTCCCCACGGCCGCGACGCTCCCGAGTCAGCTCGTCAAGGCCAGCGGCGAGGCCAAGAACCTGGCAATCCACGCCAGCATCGAGGACCCCGACGTGATGCCGGACCTCGTGGCCAAGGCCGACAACCAGGTTCGGACCCTCGCGGCCCAGATCGAGGACGAGGAGGCCCTCCCCGAGGAACTCCGCGACCTCGAGGCTCCTGCCCAGGAGGCCAGCGCAGACGAATCGACCGACGAAGACACCGAAGACGAAACGGACGAAGCCGAGGAAGCCCCCGACGACGAAGCCGACGATGACGAAGACGACGGTGAGGACGGCGGGGACGCGCTCGGCGAAATGTTCGGCTAACACAGAACCATGGAGTACGTTTACGCAGCACTCATCCTGAACGAATCGGGCGAAGAGATCAACGAAGACAACCTGACCGGCGTGCTCGAGGCCGCCGGCGTCGACGTGGAAGAGTCCCGCGTCAAGGCGCTGGTCGCCGCCCTCGAGGACGTCGACATCGACGAGGCCGTCGAGGAGGCCACCGCGGTGCCCGCCACGACCGGCGGTGCCGCAGCCCCCGCGGCCGAAGAAGAGGAAGCCGCCGAGGAAGAGGAAGCAGCCGAAGAAGAGGCCGCCGAGGAAGAGGAAGCCGGCGACGACGAAGACGAAGAGGCCTCCGGCGAGGGCCTCGGCGAGCTGTTCGGCTGAACCCGGACTTCGATACTTCTTTCGACGGTACGTCAGTCCCCAGCGATAGTCATGACGACGCGGTGCCGAGTTTTAAGTCCGATACCGGGACCAACCCTTCTCGATGGAGGTCGCCGGCGCTCACGTCGCAGTCGATCCCGGTGCGACAGCCATTGCCCTCACCTTCGTCGCTGGCGGCATCACCCTGGGCACCGTCAGCGGACTCACGCCGGGCCTCCACGCCAACACCTTCGCTCTCTTCCTGGCGGCCATCGCCTCGTCGGTACCAGGCCCACCCCGCTACCTCGGCGCCGCCATGCTCGCCGCCGGCGTCGTCCACACCTTCCTCGACGTAATCCCGGCCCTCGCACTCGGCGTTCCCGACCCGGCAATGGCACCCAGCGCCCTCCCGGGCCACCAGCTCGTCCTTCAGGGAAGGGGCCGGGAGGCCCTCCGACTCTCCGCCCTCGGGAGCGGCCTGGCCGTCGCCCTTGCCGTCCCGCTCGCAATTCCGGTCACGGTGGCGATGAGCCGGGCATACCCGACGATTCAGGCGAACCTCTCGCTGGTCCTCGGCGGCGTGGCCGTCCTGCTGGTCCTGACCGAACGCGACAGGGTCGCGATGGTGGGCGCCGCAATCGCCGTGGTCGCCAGCGGCGGCCTCGGCATTCTCGCACTCGACCTCTCGACAGGTGGGCTGGTCGACGCCGGCGGAACTCTGATGCCGCTGTTCACCGGCCTCTTTGGCGCACCTATCCTCATCGAAGCGCTCGACGGCGAGGGCGTTCCACCGCAGGCCGGCCCCGGTGTCACGGCCAGCCGAAGATTCGTCCTGGCTGTTGCCCTCGTGGGTACTATTTCTGGTGCCCTCGTGGGATATCTGCCCGGCATCTCCAGCGCCATCGCAGCGACGGGAGCGCTCGTCGTCCTCCCGTCACGCGGTCCCCGGGCGTTCATCGTCGCCACCAGCGGCGTGAACACGGCCAATGCCATCTTTGCTCTGTTCGCCCTGCTCGCTCTCGGCAATCCCCGGACCGGCGTCCTCGTTGCCTTCGAAGGTGCAAACCTCCCGCTCGACCTGCCGTTGCTCCTGACTGCCGTTGCCATCGGATCAGCAGTCGGATTCCTGCTCGTGGTTTCGCTCGGGGACCGCTACCTCGCGGTGGTCGGTCGCCAGGATAACACGCGGCTCTCCATCGGCGTACTCGGTTTGCTAACGCTGCTCGTCGCACTACTGACCGGTTTCACCGGCCTCGGTATCTTCATGTTCAGTACCCTTGTAGGCAGCATCCCTGCGCGGTTCGGTGCACGCCGAGCGACGCTGATGGGGGTGTTACTCGTGCCGCTGGCAGTGGGATAATCGGGAGATACAGGTCAGCGAGACGCGATACAGGTCAGCGAGGCGCGACAAATTCGACAGGGTGGGACGGTCGACGGGAGAGCAGCGAGTCGAGTTGCTCGATGCAGGAGGTTCCGCTCGCCAGGACGTGTCGGTCGTCCATCTCCTGGCCGGAGAACTGTTCGGCGAGGCTCTCACCGACGTCCATCGCCAGGTCGTAGTACTCCCGCTTGTAGCCGAAGGAGCCGGCCATCCCACAGCACTCCACGTCCGACGTGACGACGTCGTACCCGAGGCGCTCCAGCACTGCGACGGTGTTCGCCTCGAGACCCAGGGTGCGTTGCTGGCAGTGGGCGTGGTACGCGACGGTAGCGTCGCCGCCGTCCAGGGCGTCCGGGTCGCCGCCGTTCGCCAGGAGACCGTGGAGGTACGCCATGACCTCGTAGCTGTTGTCGGCCAACTCCTGGGCTGCGTCGGCCGGGAGGAACCGCTCGTACTCCCGCTGGAACATCGCGAAGTCGCTGGGCTCGACTACCACGACGTCCCGACCGGCCTCGAGGTGGGCCGACAGGGCGTCGTGCGTCGCAGTCGCCTTCGACTCGGCCGTCTGCACCATCCCCTGGGAGAGGGGTGCCCGGCCGGATTCGCCGGCGTCGGCCACCCGGACGTGGACGTCGAGCGCTTCCAGCGCCCGGACCGTCGCCTTGCCGCGGTCCGTCGAGACGTAGTTGGTGTAGACGTCGGGATACACGACTGCTTCGCGGGCCGCCTCGTGCTCCGGGACTGCCGGCCCGCGGTCTGCGAACCACGACCGGAAGGTCTGGCGCTCGAACTTCGGCAGATCCCGCCGCCGGTCCACGCCGACGAGCCGTTCGAGCAGCCACCAGGACGGACGAGCGGCAGCGACCCAGTTCGAGAGCGGTGCGAGGGCACTCCCCAGTTTCGCGGCCGTCTCGAAGTTGCCGAAGAACCGCTTCTGGACGTCCAGGCCCGCTGGCTCCTCGTCGGGCGTCAGGCCGTCGACGAGGTGGTCGAACCGGTCGGGGTCGGCGCCGCGGTTCACCCGGTCGCGGACGACGGTGTTTATCCACGGGATGTCGATACCGACCGGACACTGGTTGACACAGCGCGAGCAGCCGGTACACAGGTCGTTGAACGACGCGGCGCTGTCCTGGCCGTGGACGCCGTACTCCCAGCCCGTGGCGATGCCGCCAGAGTAGGTCTCGCCGCCGAAGGCGTGGCCGCCGACGTGCTGGAAGTTCGCACAGGAGTTCAGACAGGCCGAACACCGGATGCAGTACAGCGTCTCCCGGAGCTGGTCGTCCTCGCGCAGGTCGGTCCGGCCGTTGTCGAGCAAGACGAGGTGGAAGTCGCGGTCGGCGGGCATCTCGGCGAGCGGCGTCTCGTCGTCCGAAAGATCGGGAACCGGCGTCTCGCCGGGCGGCGTCAGCAAGGAGACGTACGCAGTCAGGTCCTGGCCGGTGCCCGAGCGGCCGATCAGTTCGACGAACGGCTGGAGGTCGTCTAGCGTCGGGATCAACTTCTCGACGCCGGCGATGGCGACGTGCGTGTCGGTACTGGCGACGGACTTCCTGGCGTTGCCCTCGCTGGTGACCAGCGCGATGGTCCCCGTCTCTGCGACGACGAAGTTCGCGCCGGTCATGCCGACCTCCGCCTCCCGGATGCGGTCGGCGAGGTACTCCCGGGCGAAGTCGGTCAGGGCACCGGGACTGTCCAGCGGCTCGTCCGGGTCGAATACCTCCTCGAACAGGGCGGTTATCTCCTCGCGGGACCGGTGGATCGCCGGTGCCACGATGTGGCTCGGAGCGTCGTCTGCCACCTGGAGGACGAACTCGCCGAGGTCGGTCTCCCACACGTCGACGCCGCGCGATTCGAGGTGTTCGTTGACCTCGATCTCCTCCGAGGTCATCGACTTGCTCTTGACGACGGTCTCGGCGTCGCGCTCGGTGACGACGTCACTGACGTACTCCCGGGCGTCGGCGGCGTCGTCGGCGACGTAGACCGTCCCGCCGTTGTCCTCGACGGCAGTCGTCACCTGCTCGACGAGGGCCGGGAGGTCGGCGACCGAGTCCGCTTTGATCTCTCGAGCCCGGGTTTTCAGCTCCTCGTAGTCGTCCAGGCGCGCGACCGACTCGTAGCGGCCGTCGTTGAACGTCGTCGTGTTCTCGTGGACCGAGTCACCCTCCGCGGCGAGGATCGAGCGGATCTGTGCGGCCTTCTCGCGGCGGGAGTCGCTCATCGGTCTTCAATGACGACGACGTGAACGTCGCGTGGTCCGTGGACGCCAGTCACCAGCGACCCCATGTCCGCCGTCGCACTCGGCCCCGTCGCGATGATAGCGTCAGTCAGGCCGTCGGCGAACCGGTCGCCGAGGGACTCGAAGGCCGCCGGCATGTCCGGGACGACGGCGCTGGCACCCACGACGACGACGTGGCGGTCGGGATACAGCCCCAGTAGTTCCTCCCCCGCACCGGTCTCCTGAACGACCACTGAACCGTAATCGGCGATGCCGAGCGTCCCCGCCGTCACGCCCGTCTCGGCAGCCGCCAGTTCGGCGCCCGTCGGTCCGCGTTCGACCGGCGTGTCGTCGTACGAGACTCCCCGGTAGGGAAGCGGCGTGCCGTACGCGGGTTCGGTCACGACCGCCGACAGGGTCGACGCGAACGACGAGGCCGCCGTACACGATACCTCCGCGTCTACGTCCCGGACTGCGTCTGTGAACTCCTCGACCCGTGGTGTTGCCATGCTGGTGGGTACACACGAATGCACCCATTGTAAAGTCATCGGTAAGCCGTAACACGGACGGCCACGAACCGCGAAGGGAGACGAGACTGCTAAATTCCGGGTTTATGGCGGTTTGTGAGCGATCGACCGTGATGGTTGTACTTCGGTGGGCGGAATAGTTTTGTGGGTCGTGGCATTACGCTGGAAGCATACGACCGGTCGACCACCGCCGGCAGGCGGGAGTCGACCGAACGGTGCGTGGCTACAACAATGGGACTCGACTCCGAACCGCCGACCGATCCGGCGACGGACGCGGCATCGAACTACGACTACCGGGGCGGCACGGACGAGCAGTCGCCGCTCGTCGACGCCCTCGATGCACGCGTCGACGGCGACGTCCGCTTCGACGAGTACACGAAACAGCTGTACGCAACCGACGCGAGCATCTACGAAGCGACGCCCGTCGGTGTGGTCTTCCCGACCTGCACGGCGGACGTCGCCGCCGTCGTCTCCTACTGCGCCGACGAAGGGCTACCGGTGCTGCCTCGTGGCGGCGGGACCAGCCTGGCCGGCCAGACGGTCAACGAGGCCGTCGTCCTCGACTTCACACGGTACATGGACGACGTAATCGAGATAGACCCGGCGGAACGGACGGCGACGGCACAGCCGGGCGTGGTCCTGGGCGACCTCGACGAACTGCTCGCGCCGTACGACCTGAAGTTCGCCCCGGACCCGGCCTGGGGCGACAAGAGTGCGCTGGGTGGGGCCATCGGCAACAACTCCACCGGTGCCCACTCGCTACAGTACGGCAAGACCGACGCGTACCTCCGGTCCTGTGAGGTCGTGCTCGCGGACGGCACCGTCACGGAGTTCGGTGACGTCTCGCTGGAGGCACTCGCCGAGCGTGCCGACCCGGCCGGCGACCTGGAGGCGCGGATCTACGAGCAGGTCCGACGCATCGTCGAGGAACGGAGCGACGCGGTCCAGGCGCAGTATCCGGAGCTGAAACGGAACGTCTCGGGGTACAACCTCGACTGGGTCGTCGAGGCTGCTCGGGACGTGGGGACCGTCGACCTGGCCGGACTCCTCGCCGGGAGCGAGGGGACGCTGGCGATCGTCACGGAGGCGACCGTCGACCTGGTCCCCGTCCCGGAGTCGAAGGCGATGGCGCTGCTGGCCTACGACGACCTCGTCGACGCGATGGCCGACGTGGCCCCAATCCTCGACCACGACCCGGCAGCCGTCGAAGTGATCGACGACGTACTCCTCGACCTGGCTCGGGACACCGCAGAGTTCGAGGGGGACGTCGAGATGCTGCCCGACGGTACCAGCGCCGTCCTGCTCGTCGAGTTCTACGCCGACTCCGACGACGAGGGGCGTCAGCTGGTCGCCGACTTGCTGGCCGACCGGACGGCTGGCGTCGACGCGACGACGGAAGCAACAGACGGCGGGCCGACCGGATCGACCGACGGCGGGACGGCCGTGAGCGACCCGGTTCGGGCATTCGACGCGCTGGAGGCCCACGACGAGGCCGAGCGAAAGCGGTTCTGGAAGTTGCGCAAGAGCGGCCTGCCGATACTGCTCTCGCGGACCACCGACGCCAAACACGTCGCATTCATCGAGGACACGGCGGTCCCGCCCGAGCACCTCCCGGACTACGTCGCGGACTTCAAGGACGTCCTCGCCGACCACGACACGTTCGCCAGCTTCTACGCCCACGCCGGTCCCGGCGTGCTCCACATCCGACCGTTGATCGACACGAAGACCGCGGACGGACTGGAGTCTATGGAGGCCATTGCCGACGAAGTTTCGGACCTGGTCGTCGAGTACGAGGGCAGCGTCTCCGGCGAGCACGGCGACGGCCGGGCGAGGACGCAGTGGAACCGGAAGCTGTACGGCGAACAGGTCTGGGAGATGTTCCGCGACCTGAAGACGGCGTTCGACCCGGACTGGCTCCTGAACCCCGGCACGGTCTGTGGCGACGTCGACGCGACCGATGACCTCCGGTTCGACCCCGACTACGAGTTCGACCCCGGGTTCGAGCCGACCCTGGAGTGGGACGACGCCAACGGCATGCAGGGGATGGTCGAACTCTGTCACGGCTGTGGCGGCTGTCGCGGCCCCCAGGAGACCACCGGCGGCGTGATGTGTCCGACGTACCGGGCAGCCGGCGAGGAAATCACCGCAACCAGGGGCCGGGCGAACATGCTCCGCCAGGCCATGAGCGGCGACTTGCCGGCCGACCCGACCGACGAGGAGTTCATGGAGGAGGTTCTCGACCTCTGCATCGGCTGCAAGGGGTGTGCGATCGACTGCCCGAGCGAGGTCGACGTGGCGAAGCTCAAGGCCGAGGTGACACACGCCTACCACCAGGAGCACGGGGCGAGTCTCCGTGACCGCCTGTTCGCCAACGTCGACACGCTCGCTCGCATCGGCAGCGCCCTGGCACCGCTGTCGAACCTCGGACCGAAACTCCCCGGGGCGCGGACCGTTCTGGCGAAGACGGTCGGAATCGCCCCCGACCGAACGCTGCCGACCTTCCACCGCGAGTCGCTCCAGGACTGGTTCGACGACCGGGGTCCGGCGGTCGGCGAAGCCGACGCCCGGCGGACAGCCGTGCTGTTCCCCGACACCTACACCAACTACAGCCACCCGGAGATCGGGAAGGCAGCCGTCCGGGTCCTCGAGGCCGCTGACGTCCGGGTCGAACTTGCCGACTGCACCGATAGCGGCCGACCGGCCCACTCGAAGGGCTTTCTCGACCGGTCTCGTGCGGTGGCCGAAGCGAACGTGGAGGCGCTGAAACCGGCCGTCGAAGCCGGGCACGACGTCGTCCTGGTCGAGCCGTCCGACGCGGTGATGGTCCAGTCGGACTACCTGGACCTGCTGTCCGGCCCGGACGTGGAGGCGCTGGCGGCCAACGCCTACGGCGTCTGTGAGTACCTCGACGCCTTCGGCCTGGACGAGACCATCGCGTTCGAGGCGCCGGACGAACACCTCACCTACCACGGCCACTGTCACCAGAAGGCCACCAAGAAAGACCACCACGCCGTGGGCGTGCTCCGCCGGGCCGGTTACGCCGTCGACCCGCTCGATTCGGGCTGCTGTGGCATGGCCGGCAGCTTCGGCTACGAGGCCGAACACTTCTCGATGAGCAAGGCGATCGGCCGCATCCTGTTCGGCCAGGTCGCCGACAGTCCGGGTGACCACCTCGTCGCGCCGGGCGCATCCTGCCGAACCCAACTCGGCGACTGGGAACGGCGCCAGGACGAACCGCCACATCCCGTCGAGAAGCTGGCGGCTGCCCTCTAGCGGTCCGCGAGAAACCGCCGGACGCTGGCGACCGGGTGGAACCCCGTTCCGGCGGCCGATTCGACGGCGAATCCCCGTCGTTCACCCAGCGATTCGAGGGCCGAGGTAAGCGCCGGCAGGTCCACCGGAGCGTGGATCCGGTACGCGTACGGCGGTCCGGCCGCCACGAAGACGGCGACCTTCGGCCGAGCGAACCGGCCTCCGTGGTAGACCCGGACCGTCTCGACGTCGTCGTAGGACAGCCGGCGAGTCCGCTCGGCGGCGTCCAGCAGGCCCTGGACGTCTCTCTCCTCGTAGTGTACCATTGCAGTCCGCGAGACGGTTGCGACCTTGCCTCGGGCCAGCGCAAACGGCGTGAGGTACTCGTATTCGGGGATCAGGAGACAGTCGTCGGTGAACAGGAGGTCGGCCACGCGGAGCGGGAAGGTTCCCGTCATCACGAGGTGGACGTGGACCTGGACCGTCGATTGGTGGCTCACGGCGGTGCCTCCCCGATTGCCCGGTGGAGGAACAACAGCCCGCCTGCGACGAACGCGAACCCCGCGAACCGCCCGGCGACGGTGAGAGCGAGACCGAGCGCGACGCCGGCGAACCCGAACAGCGCCAGCCCACGGTGGACGGGCCCGTCCGAGGCCACCAGCCGCTCTGCGGCGTAGGTGAGCACCATCACGCCGAGGACGAGTGCGGTGACGCCCAGCCGGACCGGGCGGGGTACCGGACTCGCCCGGACGACGAGCAGGGCCGCCAGCCCGCCAGCGTACAGCCACCAGCGGCGGGTCGCGAGTGCGGTCACCAGCCGTGAGTCGGTCATCGTTCGGCGGAGGCGACCCCCTCGTCCAGGTCTGAGAGGTCGCTCTTCGACCGTTTCGCCCGGATCGATATGCCGATCACGAGCACCTCGATGACGAAGTAGACGACGAACATCGCGAGTCGCCCGGTGCGCTACTCAGGACGTCCGGTTCGGTGTTGAACGCCCTCAATCCCAACTGTGACGGTATCCACTTGCCCAGCAACAGGACGCTGAAGTAGCCGAAGAAGGCGCTCCCCCACCAGAGCGTGACGGTCCGGACCCAGCCGGGTTCGACGTGGTTTGGTAGCCGGGCCGTGTTGACTACCAGCAACAGCGCGGTGTAGGGCCACATCATCACGCCGGACATGGCGGCGGCCAGGACGAGCAGACCGAACGGGTCCTCGACGGGAATCGGCAACGACAGAATGAGGATACCCCACAGCGTGAACAGCGTCAGGAGAATCCAGAAGATCCGCGGAAGGCTCCAGCCCGCAGACCGTCCGTACAGCTCGTATATGATGTCGGCGCTGTTACGGACGACAGACTCGATGATGGCGTACTCGGTCGTCAACAGGGCAAAAAACAGCGTCGCAAAGAGGAGTGACCCGCCGATCACGCCTACCTGTGGCAGGACGACGTTCGCCCACATGCCCACCCCGTCGATCGTGGTGCTGTGTGCGTATTCGGAGGCGAGCGCCATCATCATCGTCGCGACCACAAGGAGACCGACGACGAACGTGAGAAAGTGCTCGAGTCGGGCGAGTCGCCACCAGCCACGCCACCGATCGATGTTCACGTCGTCGGGGACGAAGGTGAAGCCGTTGCGGTGGACCGGCTCCGGGTCGTCACCGACGATGGGATTTTTCACGCGGCCCTGGTACCGGCCCATTCCGTAGCCCTTCTCACGAATCCAGAGACTCTGTGCGAGGTTGAGGTAGCCGCCGGCACCGGCGTACGCCAGTCCGCCGAGAAAGACGGCGATGTCGCTCCCCGGCGGGATGGCACCGACGCTAACGATTCCGCCGGGGACCTTCGTGAGTTGGTGAATGGACCCGAGCGCGACGAACAGCGCGATGGCCAGCAACACCGAGATGGAAACCAGAACGATCTGGATGGCCTCGACTACGTTGTACATCAGCGGCGTGAGCTGGTAGGTGAGCCATATGAACACCATCAGGCCGATCCCAAACAGCTTCCAGGCGACCAGCGTCACGCCGAAAATCTGGAACGTGAAGTCGTCGATACCGAGTCCGATCGCCCCGATGTCGGCGGCGCTCGCCGCCCAGCCGGGCCACCCGAGACTCACGAAGCCGAGTACCATGAAAAAGACCGGCCAGAACGTGTGAACCCGCTCGAAGGCACGAAAGATGGATTCGCCCGTCGCCAGCGTCCAGCGCTGGATCTCGGTGTTGATGAAAAACTGCGTGATCACGCCAACGAAAAACGCCCAGTAGAGCTTCCAGCCGTGCTGTGCGACGAGCGACGGCCAGAACAAGGTCTCGCCGCTCCCGAGCGAGGCGCCGAGCATAATGGCGCTGGGGCCGATCACGTGGGAGAGTTTCGGAACCCGAGGGAGGTCGAGGAGGCGGTAGGACCCGCCGTCGTGGCCGCGGTCCGGATAGAACTCGGTGTCCGGCGCGAGGTCGAGGTTGTCGTACGCCGTGGGCATGTACGAACTGCCACGGTACTGTTTGCCCTCGGACTCGGTAGTGTAGACGACGTCGTCGTCTGCTACCACCGTTCCTTCGTCTTGCATCTACCTATCCTCCAAACGTGGTAATTCACACCTACCCAAGTGAGAAGGTCTCAAAAAACTTTAGCCCCGGATGGCGATCTGACTCCCCCTATCCGCCCATAAAGTGCCAGATGTGACCACGTTCCTCTGGCGGGTCGACGCCGGGCAACTGCGCCAGTGCCGGCTGAATCGCGTTCCACCACCCCTCCGCAGTCTCGTACTCCGCGGGATTCTCTGGGAAGACGTCCTGCAGGAAGTCGGACTTCTTCGCCTCCGGATGGTCCTTGAGGTATTCGTAGGCCGCGAGCAGCGCCTCCTGGCGCGAGACGAGTGTCTTGCCCGTCCCCGGCAGGTCGACCTCCTCGACCATCTGTTCGATCTCCGACCCGGCCACGTCCGTCTCGGAGACCTCTCGCTCTATCGGTATCCACCAGACTCGACTGCGAGAACCGACTTTGCGGGTCTCGAGGACGCCTCGCTCGACGAGTTCGTTGAGTTTGTTGTGAGCTGTCCGGCGGGAACAGTCCACTTCCTCCATGACGTCGCTGGCAGTCAACGGCCGCGCTATGTCCCGTCGCTGGTCGAAGACGTCGATGACTGCACTGAGAGGAACCGCCTCCATCGAGCGTTCCTCTACGTCCCCTTCTCGGGGCGGGACCATACGTCTCTGTTACGAGATGGAACGGATAAACGTTTGCCCACGAGTGAAGCTGTCGCAGCCGCTGACGGAGCCGTGGTACGTGCAGACGCACCCCATTCATACGTGTGAAGAGATAGTAAACACGTATGAAACTTACTATCCGGTTCTGGAATCACACCGGAGTGGGGTGCGCTTGCCGAGATCAGCAAGTATACGCCCTTATAGCAGCATCTATTCACCCATATACAAGTATTGCCTATTTCACCGGCCGTGAAGCGCCAGATTGCCTCATACGTCTGCACCACACAAATTTTATATTATTCTAGACCTGAATGATTGTCATGATACTAATATGCCGTATCAGGGCCAGTAAGCGTCTATTTCGGCAGTATGGTTTTCTAACTCACATATCAATATCTGACAAACCCAAAATTATAAGTGATGCCAGTATGGTTCTAGTGCCATGCCAGAAGGCAACCGAGGTGGCTGGCAAGACAGCATCGACCGACGAACATTCATCAAGAGTGCCGGCGCGACCGGTACGATAGCCATCGCCGGCTGTACGGGCGGTGGCGATGGAGACGGTACTGGTGACGGCAGCAACGATGGCAGCAGCGATGGAAGCAGCGATGGAAGCAGCGACGGCGGTACTACCGACGGGACGACCGAGTTCAAGGTAGGTGTAATCACGGCTCGGAGCGGTTCGTACTCGTTCCTGGGGCAGGGCGAGTACGAGGGCGCCATGGTCGCGAAGGACCACCTCGAACAGGAGTTCGACGTCTCCATCGAGGTCGTCGAGGAGGACACCGAGACGGACCCGAGCACCGGGCTGGACCGGATGAAGCGACTCGTGAACAAGGAACGCGTCGACTTCGTCCTCGGGGGCGTTTCCTCGTCGGTCGCCATCAAGATGGGGAACTGGGCCTCCGACAACGGGGTCGCGTACATGGCGGCCGGGTCCCACTCCGACCAGACGACCGGCGAGAAGTGTGCCGCGAACATGTACCGGCCGACGTGTTCCAACTCGATGCTGGCCAACGCGGTGGGTAGTGCCATGGCCGACTACGCCGACGAGTGGGCCATTCTCTACGCCGACTACACGTGGGGCCAAACCGGTGCGGCAGCGGTCGAGAAGTCCCTGAAGAACGCCGGCGGAAACGTGGCCGAGTCTATCCCGTCGCCGTTCCCGAACGACGACTACACGCAGTACCTCAACGAGGCAGCGGACACCGGCGCCGACGGCCTCGCCGTCGTCATCGCGGGCACGACCCAGCGCATCGTCACGAAGCAGTTCTTCAACGGCGGCTACAACGAGCAGATGAAGATGTCCGGGCCGCTGTTCGAGGAGGCGGTCTTCTGGGGGCTCGACAAGGAAATCGCCGCGTCGGCCGGCCTGTGGGCCGCGCCGTACGCCAACACCGTTCCGACGACGGACTTAGGTGACCGGTTCGAAACGGAGATCGTCGAGAAGTTCGACAACTCGCCGTTCTCGCGTCACTACATGGGCTACATGTCGATGGACCAGCTAACTCGTGCGGCACTCCGCGCCGGCAGCTCGGACGCAGAATCGATCCGCGGCGAACTCGAAGGACACGAGGTACAGAACAAGATCAAGCAGGGCGACCACTACTGGCGCGCCAAGGACCACCAGCTCGTTCAGCCGGTGGACACCGTCGTCGCGAAGTCCATCAACGAGATGCAAGACGACCCGTACAAGAGCTGGTACAGCCACAACAGTCGGTCGGCGGGCGAAGACGTCGCTCGCGCCGACTCGGGCTGCAGCCTGTAAGCCCCGTTCCCCGTTTTATTCACAAATAAATGGTAATACAGATACAATGAATCAGTCTAGATCGTATTCGGACGTGATTCGGACGGAGGTCCAGGACCGTTCGGCCGGGTCACTGGTCGTCTGGGGCGCCTTCTGGACCGTCATAGCCGCCCTGCTGTCGCTATCGCTCGTCGCAAACACCGGCCTGTTCGTCGACAACCTCGTCGGCGGACTCGTGTACGGGATGATCCTCGTGATGATCTCCCTGGGGCTGGCACTTATCCTCGGCCTGATGAACGTGGTAAACTTCGCACACGGTGCCCTGTTCATGCTCGGGGCGTACGTGGGATACCACGTCGTCGCCGCGATGAACCTGCCATTCTGGTTCGCCATCGTCGCCGCGCCGCTTGCTGTCGGCGTCGCCGGCATCCTCATCGAGGTACTTGTCCTGCGGTACATCTACGGTGCCGAGCCGATCGTGGGTCTGCTGGCGACCTTCGGCCTGACGCTCATGATCGAGGAAGTCGTCCGGTTCACGTGGGGCTCGAATCCGCTCCAGTTCGACACCCCCGAAGTCCTCACCTCGAGCGTCTCGCTCGGCATCACCCAGGTCAGCGCGTACCGACTGTTCACCGTCGTCGTCGCGACGGTAGCCATCGTGGGAACGTACCTGCTCGTGACCAGGACGAACTTCGGACTCGACGTCAGGGCCGGCGTCCAAGACGCCGAGATGACGGAAATCCTGGGCGTCGACCTTCCGATCCGGTTCACTGCCATGTTCTTCCTGGGCTCGACGCTCGCCGGCCTCGGCGGTATCCTGCGGGGCGGCGAGGTCGGCATGCAGCCCGACCTGGGAACGTCCTTCATCATTCTGGCGTTCATCGTCGTCGTGGTCGGCGGCGTCGGGAGCCTGTTCGGGAGTGTCGTCGCGGGCCTCCTCATCGGCCTCGCTCGCTTCCTCGTTCCGACGATGCTCTCGACGCTCGCGGAGGTCACGAACGTGTCGTGGCTCCAGATCAGCGGCATCGGCGGACTGGTGCCGTACCTCGTGATGATCGTCGTCCTACTCGTCCGACCACGGGGGCTGTTCGGAACGGAGGGATTCCTCGAATGAGCAAGCGAACCGACGACGGCCGGTCCGGGCGGCCGGACGGCGGCCAACCCCTGTCCGGCTTCGATCGATACGTCAGCCGACAGTTCTCGCTGTACCGGTACCGGGTTCCGATAGCGCTCCTGTTGCTGGTGGTCCTGTTGCGACCTGTCATGGCCCACCCGATGATGGCCGGGTACCAGCAGATAGCGACCACGATGCTCATCTGGATGCTGTTCGTGTCCGGATTCAACCTGCTGCTCGGATTTACCGGGATCCTCTCGTTCGGACACGCACTGTTCCTCGGGATGGGCATGTACGCTGTCGGGATCGGCCTCTCGAAGTTCAGTACGCCGTTCCCGCTGGCGGCGGTCGTCGGCCTGGTGCTCGTCGCGCTCCTGGCCTACGTGATCGCTCGCCTCATCGTGGAGAAGGGCGAAATCTACTTCGCGATGCTGACGATCGCTTTCGGACAGGCCGGATATTTCATCGTCAACTACAATCCATTCGGGCTGACGGAGGGGTCGGACGGCATCTCCCAGAATGCGCTCCCCGCGTGGATCGAAAGCTACCGCGGGGCGAAGTCGTTGACGTTCCTGCCGGAGGGTCTCAACGACTGGTACGTCGTGGTCGCGTTCGTCGTTCTCGTGATGAGTCTGTTGCTCTGGCAGATCATCCGCTCGCCGTTCGGGCGGACGCTGATAGCCATCCGCGAGAACGACACGTTGGCCCGGTCGCTCGGTGTCGACGTGGACAGGTACAAGGTCATCGCGTTTACGATCAGTGCCGTCTACGCCGGGGTCGCCGGCATCCTGCTAGAGATAAACGACCAGGGCGCTGTTCTCGAGACCTTCCACTGGAGCGTCAGCGGCGACGCAGTCCTGATGTCGGTCCTCGGCGGGATGAACTACTTCGCCGGACCCTTCGCTGGCGTGTTCGTCTGGCTGTTCTCGGAGGACTTCCTGACGGACTTCGAGACACTCTACCTCCCGGCACGGGAGTTCCACGTCGTCGCCCTGGAACTCGGCGACCTGCTCATTCACTGGAAGTTCGCGCTGGGGCTGCTCTTTCTCGTCATCATCATGAGTGCTCCGCGGACCGGCTTCTGGGGATTCCTCAAGGGCGCCGCGACTCGTCTGGGTAGTCGTCTCGTGGAGGTGGTTCGATGAGTACGATAGAACAGCAGGCAACCGGCGAAACGATACTCGGCACTGACGGCCTCACCAGGCAGTTCGGGCTCCTGACGGCGGTCGACGACGTCTCGTTACGCGTCCCGGAGGGCGAACTGCGGGCGATCATCGGTCCGAACGGTGCGGGAAAGACCACGCTGTTCAACTGCATCACGGGCGTGCTCTCCCCGACGAGCGGGTCGGTCCACTTCCGCGACAAGGAGATCACCCACGAACCCGAAGAGAGCCTGCCCCACCTGGGGCTCGCCCGGTCGTTCCAGGCCAACCAGCTGTTCACCGACGAGACGGTGCTCGAAAACGTCCGGATCGCAGTCCAGACGGAACAACTGGGGAAGTTCTCGCTCAGCCTGCTTCGCGACGGTCGGGACTTCCGCCGTGACCGGACCTACGAGGTCCTCGACCTCCTCGGGCTCAGGTCAGTCGAAGACACCGTGGCCAAGAACCTATCGCACGGCGACCAGCGACGACTCGGCATCGCCATGGCGCTGGCGACCGATCCGGACGTGCTCCTCCTCGACGAGCCGACGTCGGGCATGAGCCCGTCTGCGACACAGGAGGCTGCCGAACTGATCGAGGAGATCCACGACGACCTGGACCTGACGATGTTGCTCATAGAGCACGACATGGACGTCGTCCTGACGATAAGCGACAGGATCACGGTGCTCCACGACGGGGCAGAACTGGCGACCGGAACGCCGGACGAAGTACAGGCGGACGACGACGTCCAGGAAGCGTACCTGGGCGGTCTCAGGGAGGAACTATGACGAGCGAGCCGAGCCAGGAGTCCACGACCGACGGCGACGCGACCAGCGGCGCCTCCGGTACCCGAGCGTCGGAGACGTTGCTGGAGGTAACGAACCTCGAGGCGGGCTACGAGACCGGACAGGTCCTGTTCGGCATCAGTCTGGACGTGGCAGCGGGCGAGCGCGTCTCGCTGCTCGGCCGCAACGGGGCCGGCAAGACGACGACCATGCGGTCCATCGTCGGAACCGACGTCCCGAACGTTCATTCGGGGTCGATCCGGTTCGCCGGCGAAGAACTGACGGGAAAGTCGCCGTACGACGTCTCCTCCCTCGGGATCGGCTTCGTCCCCGAGGACCGGCGGTGTTTCCCGCAACTGACTGTCGAGGAGAACGTCCGCGTGGCCATCAACCACGCAACCGACCCGAAAGCGTTCGAGGAGGTACTGGAGTCGTTCCCGGAACTGGCGGACATGCGCCAGAAGAAGGCGACGCACATGAGCGGCGGCGAACAACAGATGCTAGCCATCGCTCGGGCCCTGGCAGCCAACCCCGAGATGATGCTGCTCGACGAGCCCTCCGAGGGTCTCGCCCCCTACATCGTCAGGCGGATCGAGGAGATCATCAGCACGATAAACGAGAAAGAGGGCATCACCGTCCTGTTCGTCGAGCAGAACGCCGCCATGGCGATGGAAGTGGCCGACCGCCACTACATCCTCGACGAGGGGCACATCGTCGCCGAAGCGACGACCGAGGAACTCCGCGCCAACGAGGACCTCCGCCAGACGTACCTCGGCGTCTGAGGACGAACCGATGGACCGACAGCACCGCAGCGAACGACCCGGCTGCCTGCACGTCTGGGGCCACATCTGATCCACCCAACGTATGACGACCACAGACGCCAAACTCGAGTCCGAAACGTACGCCGACATCGTCGAAGCCGACGGGCCGGACGACGAGAAAGACCGCGACCAGTTGAAGCGCGAACGCGACGAGTGGCGCAACCTGTTCGACCAGCTCATCGAGAAGTTTCCCGAACCCCTCTTCGCCGTCGACGCCGACCGCACCCTTCGGTACTTCAACGAGGCGACGGCGGACGCCTACCAGGGCTCTCGCTCGGAAGCGCTCGGCACGAAGGGCTACGAGTTCTTCGGGACCGAGGGCGAATCCGAGATACTGGCCGAAACAGTTGCTCGCGAGGGAGAGACGGTCCGGGAGGATGAATTCCGGAAAGTCCCCCTGCCGGACGGCGAGCTGTGGAACCGGTCGATGGCGGTCCCGATGGAGACACTCGACGGCGAGATCATCGGCGCCGTCGAGATGACGTCCATCGTCACCGACGTCGTCCAGCAGCGCGAGCAGATGGCTGCCGCCCACGAGACGGTCTCCGAGGAGGTCAGCACTGCCGTCGAGGAACTACGGGAAAACGCCGAGGACGTCGCGGACAGTTCGGCCCAGAGCAGCGACATCGCGGCCGAACAGTACGAAAACACGGAGGACATCGCTGCGGAGGTATCGAACCTGAGTGCGAGCATCCAGGAGGTGGCCTCCACGGCCAACGAGGTCAAGCAGACCAGTGACCGGGCCGAGACGCTGGCGGTCGACGGGCGCGAGTCGGCGACCGAAGCCATGGAGGTCATGGAGTCGGTCGCGGACGAGGCCGACGAGATGGCCGACGACGTGACCGCACTCAGCGAGCGCATCGAGGAGATAGACGCCATCGTCGACGTGATCGACGACATCGCAGAGCAGACCAACATGCTCGCACTGAACGCGACCATCGAAGCTGCCCGTGCCGGCGAGGCCGGAGACGGGTTCGGCGTTGTCGCCGACGAGATCAAGTCCCTCGCGAGCCAGTCCCAGGAGCAGGCCCAGCAGATCGAGGAGACCATCGATGAGGTCCAGGCCACCGCCAGACGTACGGTCGAGAGCATCACGGAGACCAACGACGAACTCCACCTGGGCATCGAGCAGACGGAGGCCGTGATGGCGAACCTCTCCGACATCTCCGCCGCGGTCACACAGACCGCACGGGGCATCCAGGACGTCGCCGAGGCCGCCGACGACCAGGCCGGGAGCACCCAGCACGTCGCCAGCACGGTCGACGAGATGACCGACCAGGCAGAGGAACTGGCAGCCGAGATAGAGACGATCGCCGGCGCCAACGTCGTCCAGTCGAACCTGGTCCAGGAGATAGACGACGCGATTGCCGACCTCGAGCAGACGATGGCGGACGTGACCGAGACGTGAAGCGACGACGGGAGGAGAACACACCATGAGACACCGGGGGCGAGCATCAGACGGTGGACGGAGGCAAGCATGGCGGACGCGCCGCTGAACGCCGGAGCGCTGTCCACATTTCTCGACGCCGACGAGACGGTCGAACACCGGATCGTCAGCCACTCCGGACCGGTCGAGCGCGAGATAGACGGGTCGGTCTCGATGCTTTCCCCCGCTGGAGACTACGGGTCCGTCCTCGTGGCGACCAGCGCCCGGGTACTGGTCATCGTCGGCGGCGGCGACCGGGGCGGCGAGGATGCCGTCTACGCTGTCCAGTATCCCGAGGTAGCCGACGTCACGGTCAACGACGGGCTACTCCACAACGAGATCGTCGTCGAAACGGAAGACGGCGAGGTGTACCGCATCTCGCCCGACGAGGGCGACATGCAGTCGGTCGCCTCCTACGTCCGCTCGCTGGCCGACACCTGTGATTCGATCGAGACCCTGGTCGACAAGGCCGAACTCACCAGCAAGGATGTCGACACCGACCCGGACCTGGCGGCGAACGACATCGAATCCACCAGGACGGAGGTCGCCCTCGAACGTGCCTTCGACACGCTCTCGGACCTCGACGTGGCGGTCGTCGGCGGGCTCGCCGCACTGCAAGAGCGAATCGAGAAGGTGTGGCTCGGCAACTACGTGAGTCGGGGGATGAAACTGAAGGCAAGGGGCTCCGAAGCAGCCGAAGACGGTCGAATCGATGAGGCCGCCCGCTTCCTGAAGGCCGCCCTCGAGAGCTACGAAGCGGCAGCGAGCATCGCCACCGAACGCGAGTTCAGGCTGGCCGACGAGATATGCCGGGAACGCGACGACGTCGCGGGGAAACTGCAGTCTGCCGAACGTCGAAACATGACTCGCGCCCACGAGGCCGTCGAACGGGCGACCGATGCCGACGGCGAGGAGGCGGCCAGCGCCTGGGTAACCGCATACGACGAGTACGGCGAGGCCCTGGACGGGGAGTGGGTCGAAGCCCCCGTGGCGGTCGACGACCACCGGGCCGCGATCCGGTACCAGCGAGCCTGGGTCGCGGCGAATGCGGTCGACACCCTCCGGACGCTCGCCGAGGACGCCGTCGACAGGGCCGAGGCGGCTCCCGCCGGCAGCGACCGGGCGGTCGCGGCCTTCGAATCGGCCGAACAGCACCTGGAGCCGGCACTCCGGATCGCCGAGGAGCAGGGGCTTCCCACGTCCGACCTTCGGTCACTTCGCGGCTCCGTCCGGGACGCGATCGAGATGGCGCAGTGGGAGTGGGGCGGCACCGGCTGACTTCACTCGAACCGGTAGGTCGGCCCGTCGTCGGTGTCCTGGACCTCGACGCCCAGCGCCTCGAGTTCGTCACGGAGGTCGTCGGCCCGCTCGTAGTTGCCGGCCTCGCGTTCGGCCTCTCGAAGTTCGAGGACGAACTCGACTAGGTCACGGGCAATGTCGACGTCGCCGCCCGATTCTCGTTCGCCCAGGCCCAGACCGAGAACGTCGCCGCCGAACTCCTCGAACGTTTCGATGGCCTCGCGGAGACCCTGGTAGTCGTACTCCTCGTGGTCGTCGACGTGAGCGTGGACGGCCCCGACCAGTTCCTGGAGGGCGGCGAGCGCTCCCCGGGTGTTGAAGTCGTCGTTCATCGCCGCCGTCGCGTCGTCCCGGGCCGTCTCGACTGCCGCCTGGAGCGTTCCGTCCTCGACCTTGGTGTGGGCGTCGACGCTGTCGGCCGCCTCGACGGCCCGCTCGTAGCCCCGTTCGAGGCGGTCCCAGCGCTCCTCGGCCTCGGAGACCGTATCGCGGCTGTAGGTCGCCTCGTTGTTGTAAGCCGTCGACAGCAGGAAGGTGCGGACCACGTCGGTCCCGTAGTTCTCGACGGCCTCCGTGACCGTCTCGAAGTTCCCCAGGCTGGAGGACATCTTCTCGTCGTCGGCCGCCTGGAGGAGACGGACGTGCAGCCAGTAGCGAGCGAACGTCTGGCCGGTCGCGGCCTCGCTCTGGGCGACCTCGTTCTCGTGGTGGGGAAAGACCAGGTCCTGGCCGCCGACGTGAACGTCCAGGGTCTCGTCGAGGTGGGTCATGCTCATGGCCGAGCACTCGATGTGCCATCCGGGGCGCCCCTCGCCCCAGGGAGAGTCCCAGGTCTGGGCGGCCTGGCAGGCCTCGTCGGCGGGGGCGGCCTCGGGGTGCCGGTGTTCCTCGATTTCGTCGGGCGAGACGCCGTTTGCCTTCCAGAGGGCGAAGTCCGCCGGGTGGCGCTTCTCAGAGCGCTCGTCGGGGTCGCCCTGGGACTCGATTTCCTCGAGGTCCTGGTTCGAGAGTTTGCCGTAGTCGTCGAAGCTGGTGACGTCGAAGTAGACCGACCCGTTCGATTCGTAGGCGTACCCCCTGTCTACGAGGGTCTCCACCAGGTCGATGATCTCCGGGACGTGCTCGGTGACCCGGGGATAGACTTCGGCCCGCAGGAGGTTCAGCGACCGCATGTCGCGGATGACGTCGGCGACGTAGTTTCTGGCGACGTCGGCCTCGCTGTCGCCGTTCTCACCGACCCTGGCGACGATCTTCTCGTTGACGTCGGTGAAGTTCTCGACGTGACGGACGTCGTAGCC
>CAZGAX010000056.1:0-21622 GCA_964523745.1 uncultured Halobacteriales archaeon
CGGGTATCGAACACCTCGCTGCCGCGCTCCGTAGCGAACGGCCGGCCCGGTCCCACCCCGCCCTGCGAACCTGTCCGCCGGAACTCCGCGTGGGCGAGGAAATTTCGGTGCCGGCGGCCGTCGCTGCCGCCCGGCCGTCCCGTTCGGTGACGCTCCGCCTGCCGCCGTCCCCCGAAGCGCTGTTCGTGGCAGCGCCGTTGGCGTACTACCTCGGCGCGAGCATCGATCTGGACGAGGAACGGCAACCGGCGCTCGTCGGCGATGGAGTCGACGTCCACGTAGAACTGTCCGACCTCCCGGACCTGCAAGACGACTGTGCCTCGCTGCTTCGCCGGGCGTTCTTCCTCGACTGTCTCGTCCGTGCCATCGACGCTCCTCGCCTGGACCGCGAGGGCGACGGTGACCGCATTCTCCGCCGCGAACTCGGGATCGACGTGGGCGAGCTACGCCAGCTCTCGGTGGGCGCGCGCCTCGAACACTACCTTTCGGTCCCGGCCGAGATCATCGAGGCCTACACCCCCGAGTGGCACCTCTCGACGTACGTCGCGCCGACTCCCGAAAACGTGGGCTGCCTGCCGTCGCTGCTGGACGCGATGAGTCAGGTCTACCTGCCGCGGGCGGAGCACCTGCCCGAGGAGGAACTCCTCGACAGGACGCTGGACGACGCCTACCAGCGTGGCCGGACGTCCCACCCGTCGCGGATCAAACCCGAGTTGCGTCGCGGCCACCTCCACGCCTGGCTGGCGCCGGGGGCGCCCGTCGGGGCCGTCAAGGCGACGCCCCGCGCCATCCGCGAGGGCGGACAGTCGCCGGCGGCTCCCTCGGGGTCGCCCAATCTCACCGTCGTCTGCAACGACGAACAGATGCGCGAGGAGATCCGCGAGTCCATTGCGGCGGCCGACACCAGGGAGACGCGCCCCGTGGATCTGGCGGTCCGGACGAACGTCACGGCCGACCACCTCGCGGACATCCTCACGTCGCCCAACCGGCTCGTCCACTACGTCGGCCACTGCGACGACGAGGGTTTGCGGTGTGCCGACGGCTGGCTCGACACGAGCGACCTGGGGACTGTCAGGGCCCGCTCGTTCGTCCTCAACGCCTGTGGCTCCTACGACCAGGGCCTCGAACTCGTCGAAAAGGGAGCCATCGCCGGCGGCGTCACCCTCAGGAACGTCCTCGACGAGCAGGCAGCAACGGTCGGCAGTACGCTCGTCAGGTTGTTGCTCCGTGGTTTCGACGTCGGCCGGGCGGTCGACCTGGCCCGACGCCGCGTCCTCATGGGCGCCGACTACGTCGCCATCGGCGACGGCACCTTCCGGCCGATGTACGACGGCGACCCGCCGACGGTGTTGCGTCTGCAGCGCGACGACGGTCAGTTCCGGCTACGGGCCCGTCCCGTCACCGCCGACAGGACCGGTCACCGCCACCGGACGCCGTTCGGCGGCGGCCGGACGCTCAACGGGCACGCCGTCGAGCGGGTGTTCACGCCGAGTGCCGTCGAGACGGTGCTGGCGGACGTCTCGCTCCCGGTAATCTACGACGACCGGTTTTACTGGTCGGGCCAGCTAGCGTCGAAACTGGCCGAGTGACCCGGAGGCCGATCCGGGTTCGTGACAACTGAATGAAATCTTATCGGACGGTCCAGACCGCTTGCGGCCGGCGAATTTCGATATCGGTAGTCGATATTGGACGAACGTATTAGAGTTCAGGTTCGTCGGCCGATAAAATTAAATACGGGTATCAGACATAGAGTCAGGTAGGATGATTCGCTCAACACTCCACGAAGAACACGTTGGAACAGTCATCGAATCGGCCCTCGACGGTGCACAGTCGGAGGTCCTCGTCGTCAACCCCGCACGGGAAACCATTCGGGAACTCGTCGACGTGCTCGACGAGGAGACGGACGCTCCCGAGGTACGTCTCCTCTCGGACGAACGCCCGCTGAAGGACCTGATGGACGACTTCCTCGTCGCCAGCGCCGTTGCCGACCAGATCGACGACGGTCGGCTGGCGGTCCGGACGCTCGAAGAAGTTCCCCGAAACTCGTTGCTGGTCTCCGAGTCCGGCGTCGTCGCGCTGGTCGACGCCGGCGGCCGCGTCGCCGGGCTGACCACGGACGACGACGAGTTCGTCTCCAACGCCTACGAGTACTACGGCGAGCGCTGGGACGAGGCGCCGGAGTTCTCGCTCCGGACGCCGCCGCTCAGTCACGTCCAGGAGACGCTCTCCGAGGACATCGGCGAGGAAACCGCCGACGACTTCGACAACGTCCTCGCGTCGCTGCAGACCGCCCGGGGTAACGGTAACGGCCTGGACGAGGTGACCATCAGCCTCCTCGTCGCCGCCAAGAACGGCGAACTGCTGTACGACATCAGCAAGTGGGGCGAGGACATCGGCCTCGCCAGCAAGGCGACGTTCTCGCGGACGAAGACGAAACTCGAGGACAACGGCCTGATCGACACCGAGAAGGTGCCCATCGACGTGGGCCGTCCCCGTCTCCGGCTGATGCTGGGTGACGAGCGGCTGCAGGGTGCCGACGCCGGCGAACTCGCCAGCGTCGCCCAGAGTCTGCTGGCGACCCAGTAGTTTTCTTCCCTCCCCGCGATGGGCCGGTATGACCGTCGGACTCGTCGGTAGCGGCCCCGCCGTCGCGGCGATAGAGGCTGCGCTCGCTGACGTCGACGTCGACGCCACGAGCGTCGAAGCCAGCGACGTTGGCGACGCAGACCTCGTCGTCGCGGTCGGCCAGGCCGGTGACACGACGCTCGAAGTCGTCAACGAACGAGCGGTGGACGCGAATCTCCCCTGGATCGGCGTCGAACTCGGCGGCGTCGGCGGCTATCCCGTCGTCGACGCCGCCGTCGCCGGCTTCGGCCCCCGAACGGCGTGTTACGAGTGTCTCAGCGGCCGCGTCGGCGCGAATCTCGACCCACAGACCGAACCCGCAGCCGCGCCGCCGGACTCGACGGCGCGCTTTGCGGGCGCCGTCGCCGGACGGGAGGCCGCCCGCTACCTCGCCGAGGACGACGACGCGGCGTTCGGTCGCATCCTGGAGATTCCCCACGCCGACCGCGAGGTCCTTCCGCTTCCGAACTGCGTCTGCGCTGCCGGGACCGACCGCGAGGTCAGACTGTCTCACGAGGCCCGCGAACTGGAGGACTCGCTGGCACGGGCCGAACGAGCGCTGGACGACCGGGTCGGCCTCGTCCAGCAGGTCGGGGAAGCCGAATCGTTTCCGGTGCCGTACTACCTCGCCAGGGGGTCGGACACGGCCGGCTTCAGCGACGTGACGGCTGCCCGGGACGCCGCCGGCGTCGCCGCCGGGTGGAACGCCGCGTTCATGAAGGCCCTCGGCGAGGGCCTGGAGCGGTACTGCGCCGGCATCTACCGGACGGACGCGTTCGAGACGGCACCACCGGCCGACGTCGAAGACGCCGTCGAACCGAGCGCGTTCGTCTGTAACGCCGGGCCGAGCGCCGACGCCATCTCCTGGGTGGGTGGCCGGAACCTCCACACGGACGGCGACGTCCGGCTGCCGGCAGAGTTCGCCTTCTACCCGCCGCCGAGCCAGCGGTTCCGGCCACCGATCACGACCGGGCTCGGCCTTGGTAACTCCGGCGTCGAAGCGGTCCTCTCGGGGCTGTACGAGGTAATCGAACGCGACGCGACGATGCTGTCGTGGTATTCGACGTTCGAGCCGATGGGACTGGCCGTCGAGGACGACGGCTTCGAGACGCTCGTCGGCCGCGCCCGGTCGGAAGACCTGGCCGTAACGCCGCTGCTCCTGACTCAGGACGTCGACGTTCCGGTGGTCGCCGTGGCCGTCCACCGCGAGGAGTGGCCCCGGTTTGCCGTGGGCTCCGGCGCGCACCTCGACGTGGCGAGTGCTGCCCGGTCGGCGCTGGCCGAAGCGCTCCAGAACTGGATGGAACTGCGGGGCATGGGACCCGAGGACGCCGCCCAGGAGAGCGGAGCCATCGGTCACTACGCGGACTTCCCCGACGCGGCGGCGGACTTCGTCGACGCCGAGACGACCGTACCGGCGGCGACCGTCGGGCCGGACGAGGTGCCGTCCGGCGGGGCCCAGCTCGACGACGTGCTCGACCGTCTGGCCGACGCCGACCTGACTGCCTACGCGGTCCGGACGACGACCCGCGACGTGGAGGCACTCGGCTTCGAGGCGGTCCGAGCGCTCGTGCCGGCGGCCCAGCCGCTGTTCTTCGGCGAGGGCTACTTCGGCGACCGCGCCGAATCCGTGCCGGCGGAACTCGGTTTCGAACCCCGCTTCGACCGGGAGCACCACCCCTTTCCCTGACCGAGGTGGTGGAGGTGGTGATGGTGGTGGTGGTGGTGGTGGTGAGGATCGATCGTGAGAATTAAGCTGGTACGTGTTGACGACTAGCATGGGCTCGGCGTACGTTTTCGTTCGCCTATCCCAGTACCAATGGTGTCCGAATTCGATTTGCCCTGTACAGACTGTGGGCACGACCTGACTCGACGGACGACTACGGACGGGTCCGGCCACCAGGTGACGGTAGCGGAGTGTCCGAACTGCGGGACGCGCCACTACCCAGAGTCGGCCCTGGACAGGCTCAGATTCCGAACGTGACTCTGAGCATGTCCCGGCTCCCGGGCCCGAGTCCCACCGCGATGATTGCACCGAGCAACAGGATCGAGTAGCGCGGACTGTCCTCGACGAACTGCTCGTCGAACAGCGCCAGAATGGCAGTGGCGACTACCAGTTTGACCGCCAGGAACGGCCAGGAGTCACCGACCATCGCCGTGACCCAGTCGGGCTGGATGAAGTGGGCGAAGTCGACGATGTACTGGTTCAGCGGGTGTTTCGCGCCGTACACCTTGTCGAGGCCGAACGCGCCGGTCCAGTCCGAGGCCAGCACGTTCGCCACGCCGTCGATGGCGTGGCCCCAGAGTACCACCAGGCCCACCAGACCGGTTCCCGCGACGACGACCGGCGTGAAACGGTCGGCCAGGAGGTAGATGCCGCCGGCGAGCAGGGACGCCAGCCCGACGACAGTCACGAGCACCATCGGGTAGAAGCCGACGTAGGCGGTGGTCTGGGAGAGGTACGTGAGATACGCAAGCGTCACGACCAGCAGGGCGGTGCCAATGCCGGCCAGCGGGTAGTGGTACGTCTCGGTGACGCCGCGTTGGTTCAGCAACTTGCTCACGAGCAGGGCACCCAGGGCGATGAGGAACACCGTTCCGTAGATGACCGGGCTGATGAGCAGCGTATTGAGCGGGTACGAGAGCGCCGGCTCGAACATGGCCTCACGGGCGGCGTCGAAGCTGTCTTCGACCACGCGGAAGGCGCCGCCGAACAGCATGAACGGGACCAGCGCGTAGAGGAACTCCTTGTACGGCCGGAGATCCATCCGGTCGAGCAGGAAGTAGACGCCTATCAGCATGTACACGAGGACGACCATGTAGCCGATCTCCGAGGTGATCGTGTAGCCCGGTTCGGCCACGAAGGCGTTCCCCAGCAGTTCGGGGTCACAGCCGGCCGAGGGGTCGAGGATCACCTGGTCCTGGTCCGGGAAGTAGGCCGCACACCGCGAGCCGGTGGCGTCGGCGTGGATCGGCCCCCAGAAGTACCGCCAGATAAATCCCCAGAAGACGGTCCTGGTGAACGCGAGCGAACCGACGACCAGCGCGACGACGCCGGCCACCAGGCCGCCGAGCCAGGCCGTCTCCGGCGCGAGGTCGTACCGTTCGAGCACCTGCATACCAGCCTCCCCGAGGGGCTGGCAGTTGAGGATTCCGGTCGCGTGCGCCGGCGGCGTCGAGCGGCAGTCAATCGGCGGTACCGAGCGAGACGGCGTCAGAGACGGCCTCGAGAACGACGTCGTGGGCCGTCCCGTTGGAGACGACGAGGCCGTCGCTGTCGTGCTCCCAGGGTTCGCCAGTCAGGTCCGTCGCGGTGCCGCCAGCGCGCCGGACCAGGTGGACGCCAGCGATACTGTCCCACGGCTCGGCGACCTGGGGAACGTAGGCCGCCTCCAGCCCGCCCGACGCAACGAGCGCCAGGGTACCCTGCATGCAGCCGAGGCGCCGGACGTCACCGAAGCGCTCGGTCGCCGCCCGGAACAGGTCGACGTGGCGCTCGGCTTCTCCGATCGGCCACCAGCCCGACAGCCCGACGGCGAACGTCTCGGGGTCGGTGCGCTCGCTGACTGCCATCGCGTTGCCGTTCCGGGTGACGCTCTCGGGACCGGCGGTGTAGATGTCGCCCTCCGCCGGGAGGTAGGTGGCGACGCCTACCGGACGGCCGTCGACGAGCGCCGCCACGCTGGTCGCCCAGAACCGGAGGCCACGAACGTAGTTGGCCGTCCCGTCTATCGGGTCGACGACCCAGGCGTCGCCGCGCTCGGGAACGTCCTCGACGAGGTCTACCGCCTCCTCGCCGTCCGGGCCGACCGGCCGGCTGTCCTCCTCGCAGACGAAGGCGTTGGCGGGAAACTCCTGTCGGACGGTCGCGATGACCTGTCGCTGGGAATCGCGGTCTGCCTCGGTCACGAGGTCGTTTTTGGATTCCTTGGTCTCGACGGCGAGTTCCTCGCGAAACGACTCGCGGGCGACGACGCCGCCGGCGCGAGCGGCACGCTCTGCCAGGGCGGTCCGCTGGGTCGCGTCACTCATACCGGCTCCTCACGCGTCCGACCCCAAAGCCCTGCCGCTTGCCCGGTGTCAGGTCGACGGCCGAGCGGCTGGTCGGTCCGTCTCGAAAATAACCGTGTGATGGAATCGATGCGCGTGCCGGTCACCTGAACCGTCCTGGGAAGTCAGCCAGCGTTGGCACCCCTGGAGGGCAGACCGACGCCGGATCAGTCCTGGAGGCGGTGGCTCCAGACTACCTCTTCGAGCTGCTCGACCTCTTTGCCGCCGTCGGCGGCGAATTCTGTCGTCTCACTGACCATTGGAACGAGCGGCGCGCCCGTATTCTCGGCGTCGGTGAAGTGCGTGTGGGTCATAGTTCGTGGCTGTCGGCTGAACCATCACGGTTCATCATGATGGTTCGTGTCTCAGGCTGTCGGCACGGGTGGTAATAAACGTAATGATTGTTCGTGCACTATTGCGGCGTGGTATCACGTCCCACGAAATAAACCAGCGGACGGCGACGGGGTCGACGAACGAGAAACGATCGGGTGGGACGGAACAACGCGACCTTACTCGCCGGGTAAGGCTGCGTTGGTTTCCGGGGAGCGGTTGGATCGGTGGCTCCCACGGATGGACCGCGTCGGCGCCGTCACTCCGCAGGTTCGACGTTTCGGTTGCGGTGGAACAGGTTCTCGGGGTCGTATCTGGCCTTGATCCTGGCGAGGCGGTCGTAGTTATCTCCGAAGGTCGCCCGAGCGGGGTCTTCGTTGAGGCCGGGGAAGTTTGCGTACTCGCCGCCGGCGACGTCCATCTCGCGGAGTTCGGCGACGCTCTCGCGGACCCAGGTGACGTTCTCGTCGGTGTCCTCGGGGTCGTCCCAGTTTGCCTCGAAGTTCAACAGGTACGGTTCCTCGCGGTGCCAGATTGGCGTCTCCTCCCGCCCTACGTCGCTGACCGCACCGCCCAGACGCCAGAGGTCGACAGTCGAGAGTTTCGATGGACTCTCTCGGCTTCGGCGCTCGACGAACTCGAACACCTCGTCGTCGAGGTCGGTGAGGTACGTCGACTTCCAGTAGTACTGGCGCCCGTCGGGGTAGTCCTCGTCGAGCGTCGACTGGAGTTCGGTGAACTGCATCGGTCCGCTGAAGTCCGCGATGGGCTCGGCCACCGTCCGGAACGGCTTCGTCGCGGCGTCCCCGTCTTCGACGTCGCCGAGGTAGCTGCCGAGGTAGGCGACCATCGGTTCGCCCCACCGGTCTTCCGGAAACATCTCGTCTTCCGGGACGAAGCCGAAGAACCACAGGACGTTGCCGTCCCTGGGGAGCGCCTCGTCGGCTTCCTCGAACTGCCGGAGCGTCGCTTCGACGTCGTCGGCGGGGTAGACGACGAAGATGGCGTAGACCTCCGGGCCGACCTCGTGGAGGTCGAACTCGAAGGAGGTGACGACGCCGAAGTTGCCGCCACCGCCCCGGACTGCCCAGTAGAGGTCCTCGTGTTCGTCTTCGCTGGCGGTCACGACCTCGCCGTCGGCTGTGACGACGTCCACCGAGACGACGTTGTCACAGGCGAGGCCGTACTCCCGGTGGAGGTGGCCGTAGCCGCCGTTGAGCGTCAGCCCGGCGACGCCCGTCTGCGAGACGGCACCCAGCGGCATCGCCAGGCCGAACAACTGAGTCTCGCGGTCGACGTCACCCAGTTCTGCCCCGCCTCCGACACGGACGGTCCGTGCCTGCTGGTCGACCCGCACGCCGTCCATCGCTTCGAGGTCGACGACGATCCCGCCGTCGCAGACGGCCGACCCGGCGGCGTTGTGGCCGCCGCCCCGGACGGCCACCTCCAGGTCCTGCTCCCTGGCGAAGTTCACCGCCGCGACGACGTCGGCGGTGCCGGAACACCGCGCCACGACGGCGGGGTACTTGTTGATCATTCCGTTCCAGACCTCGCGGGCCTCGTCGTACTCGGTGTCGTCCGGGAAGACGAGGTCGCCTCGGAAGTGGCGTGCGAACTCCTCGATGGCGTCCTCGGGAAGGTCCTGGAGGGCCTTCTCGCCGGGGTGGGTACTGACGGCGGTCATGCTGTCGGGGACGCCAGGACCGGAGAAAAACCTGCGCTCCACGGTATCAATACACACACAAATCTCCGAGTAATCTCAGCCGACGTGGTCGTATCGAACGAAATTTCGAGTCCCAGACGTGGCTATTCGTTGGAAGGTCGTCGGCGCCGACAGAATTTGCGAGGGAAGATCGCTCCGTACTGATCTTCCGCGCGGTGAGTCGAAGCGGGCAACGTTCGTTGCTCGCGGTTCACTTCGTTCACCGCTCGCATGTTCCGAGACGCTCCCTTCGGTCGCGTCTCGCCATGCGAGGGAAGGGATTTGAACCCTTGGACCCCTACGGGAGCGGATCTTGAGTCCGCCGCCGTTTCCAGGCTTGGCTACCCTCGCACGCTGGTGGTCTCGCACCTGTGACCAGTCCCGACTCGTATAAAGGTCGTACGGAACTCACCGGATCAGCCGTCGCCGGACAGACCCTTCTCGTAAACGAGAGAACGCACGTCGATCCGGTCGTCGTAGAAGTCCTCGACTCGCTCGTAGCCTGCCGCCTCGTAGAATCCAACCGCCCGGTCGTTCTCGGCCATCACGCCGAGACGGATTCGCCGGCCACCCAGCGCCTCGACGGCGGATTCGACGTACGAACAGAGCTGACTGCCGACCCCGTCGCGCCAGCAGTCCGGGTCGACGTACAACATTCCGAGGTGGAACAGACCCGGGTCTTCGTCGTCCGGCGACGCGACCGCGAAGCCGACCGGCGCGTTCCCGCCCACGGCGACGGCGAAGACCGTCTCCGGGTCGTCCACCCGGTCGAAAAACGACGTCTCGTCGTAGTACTCCTCGAGGAACGATTCGACGGCGTCGGCGCCGACGATGGGTTCGTGGGCCGCGTGCCAGGCGTCGCTGGCAATCTGGCACACCTCGTCGACGTCCCCTCGGCGGGCGGGGCGAACCTCGACGGCCATGCTGGCTACCTCTGCCGCCTGGGTCAAAACGGTGTCGTGGCCGGGAACGGTGGACGTTCGGCTACTCGGCGTCAGTTGGGTCACCGGGGGCCAGCGGGCCGGCGTCCGAGTCGTCCGACGATGATTCGGCGGCGTTCCGGCGAGTTTTGCCGTGGTCGGTACCGTTCGTCGCGTCTCCCCCTTCGTTCCTGCCCGCGTCACGGAAGGTGATGTCGTGGTGGGTATCTATTTCCCTGACAGTTGCTGCGTCGGGCGCCTCTCGCGTTCCGTCGCGGTCCGACTTCGACGACGCCGAATCGTCACTCCCGGTAGCAGACTCCGGAGATTCGCCAGCCACTCTCTCCCGGTCGGAGTCGCCGGCTTCCGTGTCGACGTCCGGCGAGACGGTCGCCGTCTCTCGAACGCGGCGGGCCCGGTTGCGCATCTCCGCCAGGCGCTCGGCCAGCGGGTCTGCAATCTCCGGCCGGAAGCGCTCGGCCAGTTCGTGGGCCCGCTCGGCGTCGTCGATGGCCGCCTCGAGACACCGGATCGTCTCCTTGACCCTGTCGGCTTCGTAGTGGGAGACGCCGGTCGACCACAGGTCGGCCGCCCGCTCCCGGCGGCTGTCGACCAGGCGCCGGGCCGCCCGTTCGAGCTCGTCTGAGGCCTCCTCGTCGTCGGCGTCGTAGTACGTCTCGGCCCCGTCGCGTTCCAGCGCGATGACGGTAGCGTACCGCCGAAAGGCGGCCTCCCAGTGGTCGATAGCCACGTCGAGGTCGTCGGCGTTCTCCGCCAGGATCCGCGCCTCGTGGGCCAGGCGTATCGGCTCGGCAGCGACGGCGTCGAACTCCCAGTCGAGGCGCTGCAGGCGGTTCTGGAGTTCGCGCTGCTGGCCGAACTGGAACGCGTCGCCCCGCTGGACGGCGTCGGCGTGCTCGCTCGCCTCGGCGTGGTCGGCCCGGGCGTCCGCCAGCACGTCCCGTGCCTGGTCGTAGTCCTCGTTCTCGACGAGCTGCCGGCCGAGGGTGAGTCGCGACTCGGCGCGCTCGATGAGTGCGTCGGCGTAGGCTCCCTCCAGCGTCCGCTCGAACTCCGTGAGGTCCGGCGCGAGCACGTCGTCATCGATGGGTACGGTCCGCTGGACGGCCCCGATGGCGTCGTCAAGGTCGGCCCGAACCCGTTCGTACGTCCCGATGGCGTCGTCCCACGCCATCGCCTCGGCACACTCCCGGATCTGACCGGCCGCCAGGTCGACGTCGTTTCGCGCGGCGACGACGCGGCCCCGGACGTCGCCGATCCACCGCAAGTGGCGCACCACCGGGTCGACGACGTTCTGGTTTCCCTGTGGAAGCGGGAACCGCCAGGTGACGCCGTCTGCCGAGCGAAGCGAGACGATGCCGTTCTCGACGCCGATGCCGCCTATGTCGCCGTAGTCGAGGCTGCCGGCGTCAGCGGCGTCTGCCGCCCCCATCTCCTCGGCCGAGACGAACAGGATGCGCTCGTCGGTGATCACCATCACGACGGCGATGGACACCCGGCGCTCGTCGTCGCCCTCGACTCTGGTGAGGCCGTCGGCACTGACGAACGCCGCTCGAACCCGCTCGGATTCAGTCGTGAGACTCTGAAGCGCGTCCTCCGTTACTGCCCCTCGCGCTTCCGTGGAACCGACCGACTCCGGTGGGTCAGTATCCTTCCCTTTGATGTCTGATCCCGGCCGTGTATTATCACAATGGATAATAAATGGCTAGGAGAGTCCCGGCGGCGCAAGGATTACCCCGGTGTGGCCCCGACCGTCGACCGATGGACGACCACACGCGTGACCCATCTGTCGGGCCGCCGGTAGGGAATCCAGCAGGGTGGCGGGCCGACGGTCAGTGGGAGCACGCGACGCTGCGGCGGGCCGTCGTCCACGGCGTTCGCCTGTTCAACGACGGCGCCTACCACGAGTCCCACGACTGTTTCGAGCACGAGTGGTACAACTACGGACGGGGCACCGACGAGAGTCGGTTCCTCCACGGGATGGTCCAGGTCGCTGCCGGGACGTACAAGCACGTAGACTTCGGCGACGACGCCGGCATGCGCTCGCTGTTCGAAACGGCGCTCGATTACCTGGCTGGACTGCCGACCGATTACTACGGCGTGGACCTCCTCGAGGTCCGGACCCGGCTCACGAACGCCGAACGGGACCCGACGGTCGTGGAAGGCTGGCAGATCCCCCTGGACGGCGAATTTCCGACGGCACGCGAGGAAGACTACGAGTACGCCGAGGCGCTGGAAGAGTGACGTCGGTGGGAGTGGGATCGGTCCTCCCATCCGACCCGACGTACCTGTTCGGGCTCCGCCGCGAACATCAAGCCTCATAGGTAAGCCGGCCTTACCGGCCGGCGATGCGGATAGAACGCCTCGGCGACGGCGAACCCGAGGTCGCTGTGGTTGCTGCGATTCACGGTGACGAACCCTGCGGCGTTCGGGCAGTCGAGTCGATCGTGTCGAACGAACCGGCCGTCGAGCGACCCGTCGCGTTCGTCATCGCCAACGAGGAGGCACTGGAGCGCAACGTCCGGTACGTCCAGGAGGACCTGAACCGGGTGTTTCCCGGCGATCCGGACGGTGACACTCACGAAATGCGCCTGGCGGCCAGACTCACCGAGGAGCTCCAGGACTGCCAGACGCTGTCGCTGCACTCGACCCAGTCCTACGAGCACATGTTTGCCATCGTTCGTGGTCTCGGCGAGTTCGAACGCGAGGTCTGCTCGACCCTGTCGGTGAAGGCGGTCGTGGACGGGACCCGGTTCGACCAGGGCCGCCTCTTCTCGGCGGTGCCCGAGACCATCGAGATCGAGTGTGGGTTCCAGGGCTCCCAGCGGGCGGCAGCCAACGCCACGCAGGTCACCCGGGAGTTTCTCTCCGCGACGGGGGTCCTCCCCGGGCCGGAGCCGGAACGCCAGGGCGACCTTCCGGTGTTCCAGCTGGAGCGCGAGATCCCCAAGGACGACGGCGAGGAGTACGAGGTGTACGCGACGAACTTCGAGGCCGTCGCGGCGGGCGAACCCTTTGCTGCCGCCGACGACAAGCAACTGACCGCCCCCGAGGGCTTTTACCCGGTCTTGCTCTCTGCGGAGGGCTACGAGGACCAGTTCGGCTACGCCGCCAGTCTCGTCGACCGCCTTTCCTGAGCGGACACCTCCACCTCTGGGCCCGAACGTCCCGTTCACCCGCTCGATACGGCCGGAAGGATTACGGTGGATGATCGCCCACTCTCTCATCGGGAATGACACGTCTCGAAGACGTACAGGAGAAAGTCGCCGAGTCGGGGCCGAGTGATTGGATTCCGTTCTCCAGCATGGGCACCTGGACCTGTCAGTCGGACGTCCAGCTACGCATCCAGCGCCACGAGCAACTGGAGGCGAACCTCCAGACCCCGTGGACGAACCAGCTACAGGCCAGCAGCCAGAGTTTCAGCTACCTGGTCTACTACGGAGATTCGCCCGTCGAGTACCACGTCATCGCCAGCGTCGACAACTTCCGGGCGCACATTCCGTTTCCGGCCGAGCCCGCCGGGCCGAACCAGCCCTACACGATCACGCCCTACCAGGCCAATCTCGGTCGGATCGTCACGGGCGACGCCGAGACGTTCCGGGCGTATCTCAACCAGACCGGGATTCAAATCCAGGAGTAAGTTCGAGAACACGTTCGGTTTGTACGAGCAGTGCACGACCCGCTGGTATCACATTTCGGAGAACCTCTGGCAGCCGGATTTCCGTGACTCGCTTGCTACTTCGACTTAGTTGAACATCTGTTCATATGTTCATCTGGTCTGTTGGTCGTCGGGAGGTGGATCTGCAATCGACTGGGATGGCTCTGTTGTGCTGAACTCTACAGTAACCGCAATGGCAATGAAAGCCCTCGGCCCGCTGGCGGAGCCGCGACGCGGGCCTCGCCCTTTCATCCTCCGGAAGACGTTCCTGCTCGTTCGCTTCGCTCACTCCGCGGGCTGCGACTTCCAAGGCTCTGCTTCGCTTCCTACAGTCGCTCAGCAGATCACCAGGCCCGCACCGCCACTGCGAGCCACGGCCCTCCCCAGCCGACACCCTCGGTCGCTGGCGCTCCCTCGGTCGTCCCTCGCGCCGACGGCTCGACCGCCTCACTGCTCACGGCTCCCTTTGCTCGCGGTTCACTCCGTTCACCGCTCGCTTCGAGACTCGTCGCTTCGCTTGAGTCTCGCACCGCTCGCCGTTCGCAACGAGACGCTCCCTTCGGTCGCGTCTCGCAGTCGGCGTCGAGCCAGCGCGCCACAGCATCCGCAGAGCGAGCGAAGCGAGCGAGGCGGTTCACCGGAGCCGAACGGAGTGAGGCTCCGGCCTTTTTCGCCCACGTTTTTCGAGGAGAGCGAGGCGGCTTTGCCGCCTCGGAGTCCGAGCCCGGGCTGACGGCCCGGGCTCGCGGTTCCGGAACGAGCGAAGCGAGTGAGGGAACCCGACGGAGAAAAACGTGGGTGCCAGGGCTTTCACCGCCGTTGCAGTCGAGGTGCTATCGATCGACGATAGAATTCCACGATACTCAGAAAGACACGTCCGAACCCGTCGTCAGTCCTCGCCAGTCTCGGTTTCGAACGCGACGAGCGTCAGGTCACGGTCGAGCATGCAGTAGTCGTGGGGCGGGTCACCGATCACCTCGGTAATCCGGTAGGTCTCGTCGAACTCGGCCCCGTCCGGCTCACAGTAGGGATGACTCGGACAGCCCTCGTGGGGACAGGGGCCCTCCAGACTGGCCTTGCTGCCGGCGTAGGCGTTGCTGGACGCGACGTTAGCCCGGACCGGCGCGGGCTCGACCTCAACGGCCCGGACGCCGTCGGCGTGCATGGCACACTCCAGCGTCGAAGCGTTCTCTCGAATGTCGGTCACCCGGTAGCGTCGCCCCTCCGTCAGCGTCAGGCACTGGTCCCGGTACGGACAGCCCTCGCAGCCGGACGCCTCACCGTGATACACGAATTCTCGGCCCTCCTCGACGAGTCGGTCGCCGAGCAGCGTGAGGGTTCCCATCGCTCGACTGTTCGGCCGCCCGGGCCCTAAGTCTCTCGGGGTCGCGACGATCGGGGTCGTGGCAACGGGGACCGGACCGGCACCGTCAATCGGCGCCAGTCATGTCTTCGAGGCGGTCCAGGTAGTCGTCTCGGGGGACCTGGTACATGTCCCGGACGTCGATTTCGCCGTCGCTGAAGGCCCGGGCCAGGTCGACGGCGGCCGTCTCGGCGTCGGCCCGGGTCTCGGCGGACTCGGCTTCGTGGCTCACCTCGGGTTCGAGAAACAGCGTCACGTACCAGTCGGCGTCCGGGGCAGGCCGGTCACGACCCGGACGGCGGCCCCGCTTGCCCTTGCTCAGGTAGATGGTCGGCATGCACGGCGCCGGATAGTCCGCGGTGTTGAACACGTCGGGGCGGTACGCGAGGACGACCTTCGTGGCCTCGTCGCTCCAGACCTCCCAGCCGGCCGGCAGTTCCTCGAACGCCATGTGGCTCCCTTCGGCCCGACTCGGGAAATGCGTCGCGATATCCTGGTGGGAAAGTGGGGGGGGGGAGGCGGGGTCGACGACCACCTACCGGAGGTATATAAACGAAACGTATGCGCTGAATGATGGTTGATGGGTACGGCGTTCGGGGCGGGCGATTTTCCACGCGACAGGTTCTTGGAACGGGTGGCTCACCCCGGGTGGGGGACAAACTTATACAATTTCTGCCCCCACGATTAGTTGCTTCGCTCGCTGATTCCCCGACTCGGGGAACGATCCGCACCCAGAGAACCATCTATGGCCACCGGAACAGACCTGCCACCGTCCGACGAATCTGACCGGACGGAGGACGCGAGATTCGTGTTTCGAGTCGATTTGAGGGTTGTGGCTCTCATCGTGATGATACTCTACTATTCTATCTCGATCGTTGCCGAGCTTGTGTCCATCCTGGGTTGACCTGGTCGAACTTTTCCTCGGATACGGCCAATTCTGGCATCCAGACGCTCGTATGACGGGTGTAACTCTCTGACGCGGCCGGGAAGAAACTCGCAGTTTTACCTGTGGACTGACAGACATCCGCCGGGACTATATAAACCCTACAATTGCCCAGTTTTGCTACCGAATCACACACCGTTGCAGGCGGGGGATTTTACCGGCGCGGTGGGTTCTTCAAGGGGGTGGCTTACGCCAGGTGGGACAATACTTAAGGTGAGAGAGTCCCCATGTAATAAATAGTATCGGTGGATGGTCCACCCTACTCCCCACCAGTTCCCCCCACGGTGACACAGCGCGGCGGGATTGGTATGGATGCACATGGCACGGGATGACCGCACTCGAACCGAGCGGGTGACCGAGGCGCCGTTTCGACGGCGGTCGAGTCGAACGGTTTCGGGCACTCGGCACCGGCCGGTCGGCGGTTCGTCCCGCCTCGCGACGACGCGACCACGGAGCCGTGCCTCCCGACCACTGCCACTCCAGCACACATGACTGACAACACCCAGACCCTCGCGGAACTGAGCCAGGAATACCAGGACGCTATCCCGTCGGACATGCGGGAGACCCAATCGTTCGACTGGTACCTCGAACAGTTGTACGACGAGCCACGCATCGCCCGGTCGGCCCACCAGCGGGTCGCCGACATGTTCGACTACTACGGGACCGAGTACGACGAAGACCGGGGCGTCGTCGAGTACCTCCTCGCCTCGGAAGACCCGCTGCACGACGGCGAGAACACGTTCTACGGCCGGGTCGTCCACGAAGCGATCCACGAGTTCGTCAACAAGGTCAAGTCCGGCGCTCGCGGTCTCGGCCCGGAGCGCCGCATCCTCCTCCTGCTGGGCCCCGTCGGGTCGGGCAAGTCCGACTTCGACTCGCAGGTCCGGCGGTACTTCGAGGACTACACGATGCGCGACGACGGCCGGATGTACACCTTCCGCTGGACGAATCTCTGTGACATCATTCCGGACCAGGACCCCGCAGACGACGTGGTCCGGTCGCCGATGAACCAGGACCCCATCGTCCTCCTGCCCCAGGACCAGCGCGACCAGGTCATCGACGAGATCAACGAAGAACTCGACGCCCCCTACACAATCCGGAACGAGCAGGCACTGGACCCGGCCAGCGAGTTCTACATGGACAAACTCCTGGCCCACTACGACGACGACCTCCAGGCCGTACTCGAGAACCACGTCGAGATCGTCCGGCTGATCGCCGACGAGAACAAGCGCCGGTCCATCGAGACGTTCGAGCCAAAGGACAAGAAAAACCAGGACGAGACCGAACTCACCGGCGACGTCAACTACTCGAAGATCGCCGTATACGGCGAGAGCGACCCACGGGCCTTCGACTACTCCGGCGCGTTCTGCAATGCCAACCGGGGGGTGTTCTCCGGCGAGGAGTTACTCAAACTCCAGCGGGAGTTCCTCTATGACTTCCTGCACGCCACCCAGGAACAGACGATCAAGCCGAAAAACAACCCCCGGATCGACATCGACCAGGTGATCGTCGGCCGGACGAACATGCCGGAGTACAAGGACAAGAAGGGCGACGAGAAGATGGAAGCCTTCAACGACCGGACCAAGCGGATCGACTTCCCGTACGTCCTGTCCTACGAGGACGAGGCCGAGATCTACCGGAAGATGCTCCGGAACGCCGACCTGCCGGACATTCACGTCGAGCCACACACCCTGGAGATGGCCGGCCTGTTTGGCGTCCTGACGCGGGTCGAGGAGCCCGACGCCGGGAACGTCGACCTCCTCCAGAAGACCAAGGCCTACAACGGCGAGATCGACGAGGCGGAGGACGTCGACGTGAAGAAACTCCGCGAAGAGGCCGAGGAGGCCGCCGAGATCGGAGAGGGAATGGACGGCGTCTCACCGCGCTTCATCGGCGACGAGATCGCCGAGGCGATCATGGACTCGATGCACCGCGACCGGCAGTTCCTCTCGCCGCTGACGACGTTCAACCACCTCGAGGGCAACCTGGAGAACCACGGCTCCATCTCCGAGGACATGTTCGACACGTACTACCGGTACCTCGAACTGACCCGGGAGGAGTACAAAGAGCGGGCCATCGAGGACGTCCGCCACGCTCTGGCCTACGACGTCGACGAGATCCAGCGCCAGGGCGAGAAGTACATGGACCACGTCATGGCCTACATCGACGACGCGACCGTCGAGGACGAGATCACGGGTCGGGAGCAGGAACCGGACGAGCAGTTCCTCCGCGGCGTGGAGGAAAAGCTGGACCTGCCCGAAGACCGCAAGGACGACTTCCGCCAGGAGGTCTCGAACTGGGTGTCCCGGAGAGCACGCGAGGGTGACACGTTCAATCCGCAGGACAACGACCGGCTACGCAGGGCGCTGGAACGGAAGCTCTGGGAGGACAAGAAACACAACATCAACTTCTCCGCGCTGGTCTCCAGCGGGGAGATGGACGACGACGAGCGCAACCAGTGGATAGACGCGCTGATGGAGCAGGGCTACTCCGAGGACGGCGCCAAGGAGGTGCTCGAGTTCGCCGGAGCGGAAGTCGCAAAGAGCGAAATGGAAGATTGAGATGAGCGGCAAGGACTTCATCGCGGCGGCCGACCGGGAACTCTCGGACGCCTACGAGGAGCCGATGGCCCTCGAGGAGTACGTCCAGACGGTGCTCGACCGGCCGGAACTCGCCGCCCACGCCTCGAAGTACCTGCTGGACGCAATCGAGGACGCCGGAACCCGAACGGTCATCGAGGAAGGCGAGGAGAAAGAGCGGTACCGCTTCTTCGACGACCCGTGGAACGACGGTGAACACGCCATCCTCGGCAACACCGAGGTGCTCAACGACTTCGTCGACGACCTCCGCTCCATCGCGGCGGGCCGCGGCAAGGAAGAGAAGATCATCTGGCTGGACGGCCCGACGGCGACCGGCAAGTCCGAACTCAAGCGCTGTCTGATCAACGGGCTCCGGGAGTACTCGAAGACCGAAGCGGGTCGACGATACACCGTCGAGTGGAACGTCGCCGGCGCCGGCCAGCCAGCGGGGCTAACCTACGGAGACGACCAGATCACCGACGAGGACGACTGGTACGAGAGCCCGGTCCAAGCCCAGCCACTGACCGTCTTTCCGCTGGAGGTCCGCAAGGAGATCGTCGAGCGACTGAACGAGAACCGCGACGGCCACATCCCGATCCGGGCCGACGGGGATCTGGACCCGTTCAGCCGCGAAGCCTACGACCACCTCGAAGAGCTGTACCGCCGCGAGGGGGAACGAGACCTGTTCTCGGCCGTCACGGACCCCGACCACCTCCGGGTGAAGAACTACGTCGTCGACGTGGGCCAGGGCATCGGCGTCCTCCACTCCGAGGACGACGGCAGTCCGAAGGAACGGCTCGTGGGGTCCTGGATGGCCGGCATGCTCCGGGAACTCGATTCCCGGGGCCGCAAAAATCCGCAGGCGTTTAGCTACGACGGGGTCCTCTCGCAGGGCAACGGCCTCCTCACTATCGTCGAGGACGCTGCCCAGCACGCCGACCTGCTCCAGAAGCTGTTGAACGTCCCCGACGAGGGTCACGTCAAACTGGACAAAGGCATCGGGATGGACGTCGACACTCAGATGATCATCATCTCGAACCCCGACCTCGAAGACCGGCTGAACCAGCACGCCGAGACCGAGGGCGGCGACCCCCTCAAGGCGCTCAAGCGCCGTCTCGACCGCCGACGGTTTGGCTACCTCACGAACCTCTCGCTGGAGGCCGAACTCCTGCGTCGGGAACTGACCAACGAGACCGAGGTCTGGACCGCCGAGTCCTGGACGGAACTCGAGGAGTGGATCCGCGAGCCGCTCACTATCACCGTCAGGGACTCCGACGCCGGCGAGGATGCCGTCGTCGACCGCGAACTGGCGCCCCACGCCATCGAGGCCGCTGCCCTCTACAGCGTGGTCAGCCGCCTCGACGCGAGCGACCTCCCCGGTGGGATCGACCTGGTGGACAAGGCCCTGCTCTACGACCGGGGCTACCTCCAGGACGGTGACGAACGCGTCGAAGCCGACGAGTTCGACTTCACCGACGGGTCCCACGACGGCGCCCACGGCATCCCGGTCACCTTCACCAGAGACGTCATCGCCGACCTGCTCAACGACGAGTCCGACCGGTTCCACGAGGAACTCCCGGTAGAACGGGTCATCATGCCACGGGACGTGCTGGACGCGATGGCCGACGGGCTGGCGACGGCGCCGGTCTTCTCGAACACGGAGGCATCGGAGTTCGAAGAGCGCGTCGTCGGCGTCAAGAACCACGTCTTCACTCGGCAGGAACAGGACGTCCTCGACGCCATGATGCGGGACAAGCGCGTCGACGAGGAGACGGTCGAAGAATACATCGAACACGTCTACGCCTGGACCGAGGACGAACAGATCGAGAACGAGCGCGGCGAGATGGTCGACCCCGACCCGCTGAAGATGAAGGTCTTCGAGATCGAACACCTCGGTCGGTTCGACGAGGGCGACTACGACGGCGAACAGCCCACCGAGGCCGTCCACCAGTTCCGCACCGAGAAGATCATCACCGCCCTGAACCGCCACGCCTGGCACCACCGCGACGACGAGTTCCGCGTCGAGGACGTCAACCCCAAGGAGATCCCCGTCATCGAGACGGTGCTGGGCAGCCACGACTGGGACGCCGTCCGGCGCAACTACGAGGACTTCGACCCCGCCCAGTGGCCCGACCCGCCGAGTGGCACGGAGACGGCGACGCTGAAGGAAAAGACCCTCCGGAACCTGCAGGACCTGTTCGGGTACACGGAGGCGTCGGCCGAACTGACCAGCAGGCACGTCATGAGCCAGGTGAGTTACAAATGGGACTGACCCCCCTGCGGAGTGAACCATGGGACTGAGAGACGACGTCGAGCGGTACCGCGAGGTCGGCGAGGACCGTCGCCAGGACCTCGCGGAGTTCATCCAGTACGGCGACCTCGGAAAGAGCCGCAAGGACCAGGTCCGCATCCCCATCAAGATAGTCGACCTCCCCGAGTTCGAGTACGACCGGAAGGACATGGGCGGCGTCGGTCAGGGCGACGGCGACACGCCGGACGTCGGCGACCCGGTCGGTCAGCCCCAGCCACAGCCAGGCGACGGCGACGAGGACGGCGAACCCGGCGAGGAGGGTGGCGAGCACGAGTACTACGAGATGGACCCCGAGGAGTTCGCCCGGGAACTCGACGAGGAACTCGGCCTTGACCTCGAGCCGAAGGGCAAGAAGGTCATCGAGGAAAAGGAGGGCGACTACACCGACATCACCCGGACCGGCCCTTCCAGCACGCTCGACTTCGAGCGACTGTTCAAGGACGGCCTGAAGCGCAAGCTCGCGATGGACTTCGACCGGGATTTCGTCCGCGAGGCGCTGAAGGTCGACGGCATGGGCCCCGCCGCGGTCTTCGAGTGGGCCAGAGGCGAGGCGATTCCGGTCTCTCGGGCCTGGCTCGACGAGGAGTACGGGGACCTGACGGCCGAGGAGAAGACGACCTGGGACAGTCTCGCCGAGATGGAGGCCAACGTCGAACGATCCACGACTGCCCAGCGAATCAGGAGGGAAGGAATCGACCAGATCCCGTTCCGGCGGGAAGACGAGCGCTACCGCTATCCCGAGATCATCGAGGAACGGGAGAAGAACGTCGTCGTGGTCAACATCCGCGACGTCTCGGGGTCGATGCGCCAGAAGAAGCGGGAGCTAGTCGAGCGGACGTTCACCCCCCTCGACTGGTACCTCCAGGGCAAGTACGACAACGCCGAGTTCGTCTACATCGCCCACGACGCCGAGGCCTGGGAGGTCGACCGCGAGGAGTTCTTCGGCATCCGTTCGGGGGGTGGAACCAGAATCTCCTCGGCGTACGAACTCGCCGCCGAGCGACTCGACGAGGAGTACCCCTGGAGCGACTGGAACCGGTACGTCTTCGCCGCCGGCGACTCGGAGAACTCCTCGAACGACACCGAGGAGAACGTCGTCCCGCTGATGGAGTCGATTCCG
>CAZGAX010000057.1:0-21601 GCA_964523745.1 uncultured Halobacteriales archaeon
GAGCAAGCGGTTCGGGGATGGGAACAAACTGCTGGCGCCGGTCGACGGGTCACCGCCGTCGCTACGGACGGCATCCACGTTCCGCTGTGCTCCTGCCGCCAGCCGTACTCCCCGACGCGTGGTACGGTGTGTCATTCCACGGCCGGGTACGGAACGACGGCTACTGAGTCTTTGGCCGCGAAGCCCGATTTCGTGTAGACGAAGCCGTCGGCCCGAGTGGTTCTCGTGCTCGACGAGAGGACGCTCGGGTCGAACGTCTCCTCGTAGACTGACAGCGGGGATCCGGCAGCCCCGAGCGGTTCTGCCTCCCCGTCGTCCAGCGTGACGGGAATCGCGTAGTCGAAGCCCTCGACGGGCACGTCGACGCCGTTCGTCGCCGTCGCCATCACCGCTGGAAGCGAGTCGTCGCCGGTGAAAAAGGAGCGAGCAACGAGCGAGAAGATGGTGTGGGCGCCGACCGGCTTGCCCGGAACGGCGAACGCGACGGCGTCGTGGTCGGGCAGCCGAGCGGCGGCGATGGGTTTGCCGGGGCGGACCGCAACGCGGTGGAAGACGACTTCCCCGAGCGACCGTAGCGCGGTGATGACGTGGTCTTTCTTCCCGACGCTGGTTCCGCCGGTAGTCACGACGACGTCGCGCTCGGCCGCTATTTCCGCGATTGCGTCCTCGACCCGGTCGTACTCGTCGGGGACCGTCCCCTCGACGGAAGCCTCGTGGCCCCAGGACCGGATCAGGGACGCTAGCATCGGTGAATCCAGGTCGGCGGAACGGCCTTCGTGGATCTCGGTCCCGGTAGCGAGCAGGCCCACGTCGAAGGGTTTCCTGACCGGGACCTCCTCGAACCCCAGGTCACGAAGGAGGATGGCGTCTTTTGCAGAGAGGACTTCGCCAGCTTCGAACAGCGTTTCGCCGGCACGAACGTTGCTTCCCCGCTCGTAGACGTAGGTCCCTGGGTCCAGCGCCGGGCCATCGAGGGAGCCGTCGTCGACGGTGGCTTCCTCGACTTTCAACACCACGTTGGCCTCCGGCGGAATGGGGGCGCCGGTGGCGACGCGGGTCGCCTGGCCGGGGTCCAGCGACGGTGGGCTGTCCTCGGGAAATACCTCGCCATCGACGAGATCGTAGGGGCCGCCCTCGGTGGCGTCGAAGGCGAAGCCGTCCATGGTGGAGTGGCTGTACTCGGGGACGTCGGTCTCTGCGACGACGTCCTCCGCGAGGGTACGGCCCTCGAACGGTTCCGAGAGGGTGACTGTCTCGGTGGCCTGGCCGGCGAGGGCGTCGACGCGGAGGTCGAAGACGTGGTCGACGGCCGTCGACCGGTCGACCATGTCGGCGTGGTCGTGATCGTGGGTCATACCCGTGGGTCTGGCGGACGAGACAAAGCGTTTGTGCCGCTAGGCTGGGAGGGTTGTTTCGGGTGTTACGTCGATACCGCAGAGTGCAACAGCCAGAAAGCCCCGACGCTGTGGGCTCCCGGGACTCGCTGCGCTCCTCGCCGACGGCTGCAGTGCTTGCCCCGCGAGAGCCTCCGGCTCTCGCTGGTCCCGACCTCACTTCGTTCGGTCGGACTTCGTCCGGGATCGCCGAGTGGGCGGCGGGCGGTGCCCGCCGCCTTATAACGTGACGGCGAGTGCGCGACGGTTTTACCGCCGCGATTGCCGAGGCGGCGGAGCCACCTCGCAGCCGTCACGCAAGACTCGCCCCTTTCAGTCCTACCCGTGTCGGCTGTTTCAGCAAGCTATGTGGGCGGACTGAAAGCCGTTCCTACAGACTGTGCCGAGGTCGAAGTTTTCAGATCACACCTCAGTCGATGATGTCCCAGTCTTCCTGGTGTTCTTCGAGCACCTCGCGGGAGTAGTCGTCCAGCGGGTGGTCGCGGTCCGGTACGTCGATCTCGTGGTCGGGCTCGAACAGCTTTGTCGTGAAGTAACGATGGCCCGTGTCCGTCACGATCGTCACGATTTCGTCGAGGTCGTCACGCTCCTCGGCCAGCCGCAGGCAGCCCTCGACGTTGGCCCCGCTGGAGATGCCACAGAAGATGCCGTCCTCCTCGGCCAGGGCCCTGGATCGCTCGATTGCGACCTCGCTCTCCACTGCCACCACGCCGTCGATGAGTTCGGCGTCGAGATTCTCGGGGACGAAGCCGTCGCCGATGCCCTCGATTTCGTGCGTGCCCCACTGCTGGCAGGCCAGCAGCGGTGCTTCGGCGGGTTCGAGGGCGTAGAGCGCCGCGTCGTCATTCGCCTCCCGCAGGGCTCGGCCCACGCCGGTGACCGTCCCGCCGGTACCCTGGCCGGCGACGAAGGCGTCCGGCGCGCCGCCGAGCTGGTCGATGATCTCCGGGCCGGTCGTCGTCTCGTGAGCCCTCGGATTGTCGGGGTTCGTGAACTGGTTCGGGTACCAGTACTGGCCCGGCGACTCTTCGAGCGTCTCTTCCACCTTCTCCATGGAGAGGTCGACGTCGCTCTCGCCGCCCGGCGTCTCGATCAGGTCGCCGCCGAAGGCGCGGATGACCTTCTTGCGCTCCTCGCTCATCCCCTCCGGCATGACGATGGTCACGTCGTAGCCCAGCCGTGTCCCGACGAACGTGCAGGCGATGCCGGCGTTGCCGGTCGAACACTCGATGATCTCCATCCCTGGCTCCAGGTCGCCCCGCTCCTCTGCGGCGGTGATCATCTCCCGGTAGATGCGGTCCTTGATGCTGCTCGAAGGGTTGAAGTATTCGAGTTTGGCGTAAATCGTCGCGCCGACTTCGGCGCTGGCACTCTCGATTTCCACGAGCGGCGTATCACCGATGGTCGAAAAGACGTCCGCGGTTCGCTCCGTCGCCGTTCCCTGTCGACTCATACCACGGTTCACGGCGGGCCTGGTACTAAACACCCCTGGATTCGAGGGATAGCGAGAAGCGAGCGTAGCTACCCGCTCGGCCGCTCTCGGACCGTCATTCCCGCTCGACGACTTCGAGAAAGCCGTGCTCGAACGAACAGACCAGTCCACGATTGAACCGGTCAGTTCGTTCGAGCGCTTCGGAGACGACTTCGCGGGCAGACTCCTGGAGAGATGGCGTGTCGGCCTTGTTGACCAGCGGCGTGGTGGCGGCGTCTCCGGGAACGCCTTTGCAGCCACCCTCGTCGCTCGCCAGGACCGTTCCGACGGCCGCAGGCGTAATCACGTCACCGTGGTCGAGTCCCGTGATCGTAGCGACGTGTTCCGGTCGATGGACCGTCTCGGCGTCGAGTGGCTTCCCGACAGCCGCGACGGACGCTACCGGGACGACGCTGGTGCTCGCCCCGGGAATCACCGGTTCGTCCGGCCCCGGAGCCTTGAACTCCCGCCGTCGGGCACCGTCGGCCTTGACGAGTAGCCAGTCGAAGCGACCACCATCGAAGAGTTCGTCCACCACTGCCGCGTCGTGGCCCCTGACCTTCCGCGTGGCCCGGTCAGGATTGGCGACCTCCTTCCGAGCGAATGCCACGGGTGCTTCGACCGAGGCGAGGGCATCCGGCAGGTCGTCGGTATTTGCAACGACGAGCGGGAGGCCGCCTGGTGGTGGCATGTGCGTCGTCGTGGTGTATCCGACGCGCAAACCACGGCCGACGCCAGCCTCGGCGAGGGTGGCCATCGCCGTCTTCTTGCCGCCAGCCCCGACGAAGGCGACGAGTTCGCGGTCGGCCAGTCCGAGCGCCTCCGCCAGGTCCATACCGGACAGTATCTGGCGACACTGTTATACTTTCCCACGGACTACCCGGCGAGCATGGAACACGTCGACGTGATGGGCGAGGTCTGTCCCCGGCCGGCACTCATCGTCCGCCGTCGCCTCTCGGACCTCGACGCTGGCGAGACGCTGGTCGTTCGCGGGGATTATCCACCGGCCGAGGAAAACCTCCGGCGGACCTGCGACAAGCACGGGTTCGAGGTGGCGGCCGGCGACGCCGACGGGGACGAGGACGGCTTCGAACTGCACATCACCGTTACGGACGACGCCGAACTCTCGGGGGCTTGAGATGGCACACGGCAAGGATTCGACCCCCACACTCACCGAGCGGGTCGACCTCCACGGCTGTTCGTGCAAGGTCGGCCAGGGCGAACTCGACGACATCCTGACCGACGCCGGCCTCGTGTCCGACCAGCCGGACTTTCTCTTCGACGTCGGCGAGGACGCCGCAGCCCGACGGATCCGCGACGACCTGGCGCTCGTCCAGACTGTCGACTTCTTCACCCCTATCGTCGACGACCCCTACGACTTCGGGAGAGTCGCCGCCTGTAACGCCGCCAGCGACGCTTTCGCCACGGGAGCTGTCGACGACCTTAGCTGTCTCGTCACACTGGCGCTGCCCCGCGACCTGACCGATCTTGCCCCCGAGTTGCTCGCCGGGATGGTCGATGCCCTCGAAGGCATGAACGGCGCCGTCGCCGGCGGTCACACGACGCTCAATCCCTGGCCCATCGCCGGCGGCGCCGTCACCGCGACGGCTCACCCGGACGACCTGCTGACGACCGGCGGGGCCGCGCCGGGCGACCGGCTGTACCTCACGAAGCCACTCGGCACGCAGCCCGCGATGGGTGCACTGCGGGTCAAAGACGGGGAGTTCGCCGAGGAAGTCCGCCAGGCCGCAGCCCGTCCCGTCGAGGACATCGGTGACGACGCCCTGGCCTGGATGACGACGCCAAATCGGGCTGCTGCAGCCGCAGCCAGGGACGTCGTCACTGCTGCGACGGACGTCACCGGCTTCGGTCTCGCCGGCCAGTCGCGGGTCCTCGCGGAGCGTTCGGGAGTCGGCGTCACGCTGACTGACATTCCGGTCATCGAGGGTACCCTCGAACTGTCGTCGCTGTTCGGCTACGGGCTTGTCGACGGCGAGAGCGCAGAGACGAGCGGTGGTCTCTTACTGGCTGTGGCTCCCGACCGCGAGGGAGACCTCCGGGACGCACTCGCCGACGCCGGCGTCTTCCACCGCGAAGTCGGCCACGTCACCGACGGCTCGGGCGTCACGCTGGACGAACCGTCACGAGAGGAAGTCGCCCGCTGATTCGTCGCTCAATCCAGGTGGAGGACCGCCTCGAGAACGCCGCCACCGAGGCAGAGCGCCTTGTCCGATATCTCTTCGTAGTCGACCGATCCGCCACGCGGGTCGACGTCACCCAGTTTGGTTCCCTCGGACACCTCGAGACCGTCGTGGACGAGGCCACGGACGAGACCGCCGATGGCCGACTCGACGGGCGTCTCGTCGACGTACCCGACGACGTCGCCCGCTTCGACGAGGTCGCCAATTGCGACGCTCGTCTCCCAGGCACCGGCCGCGGGGGCTCGAAGCACGCGCTCGGTGGTGAATCCTTCCCGTTCGCCGGGGATGCCGTCGTAGGCACTTGCCGCACCCTCGTAGAAGACCCGGCCGAGGCGGTGGCCCCGGTCGGTCTCGACTACGGCGTCGACCGGGATTGGGTCGCCTTCGTCGGGTTCGATGGATGAATCTGGGTCAGCCACGAAGCCCGGGCCGAGTCCGACCACCACGTCTGCGTCGTCGCGCCGCGTCCCGGTGTCTCGCTTTCCTTTTGCCATGATGGCGTCGACGAGAATGGCCGCGTCCAGGTCGTCGGCAATCCGGGCGTCGGGGTCGTCCAGCACGGCGACGTCGCCGTCGGCCAGGATTTCGACCGCCTCGTCGGCGTCGCTGGCTCGACGGCCGGTCGCGTCCTCGACGGCGACCTCGTCCTCGTACATGGCAGACCCGAACGCGACAGCTCGCCGGACCACAGTCGGCTCTGCGACGTCAGTCACGATCACGGGGTAGCCGGCCCGGTGGAGGCGGTAGGCGACGCCGCTGCCGAGGTCGCCGCCGCCCCGGACCACCGCGAGGTCGTCGAGGTCGAGCCGCGACGCCGACTCGCCGGAGGCGCCGTACCGGTCGCGGTTGATCTCCGCGAGGATGGACAGCGCGATGTCCTTCGGGCTACCGCCCCCGAGATCGAGGCCCACGGGGGAGCGCACCCTGGCCAGATCTGTCCTGCTGTAGCCCGCCTCGGCCAGCGAGTCGACGACGTGTTCGGCCTTGGTGTCGCTGGCGACCAGGCCGACGTATCCGGACCCGCCATCGAGGGCTGCGGCGACCGCGCCCTGGTCGAAGGTGTTGCTCCGCGTCGCCGAGACGACGGCGGTCTCCTCGCCCATCGGCAGGTCGGCCAGCGCCTCCTCGTAGTCGTCGTGGATGACGGTCGTTCCTTCGGGGAAGCGCTCGGGGTCGGCGTACTCCTCGCGGTCGTCGACGACCGTGACGGTGTAGCCCAGATCCCGGCCGAGCGTGGCCAGTTCGGTCCCGATGTGGCCGCCGCCAGCGACGTAGAGCCTGGCGCTGCCCTCGATGCGGTCGACGAACACGTCCATCGTACCGCCACAGACCATTCCCGTGTTGCCGCCCCGTTCGAGTTCGTACTTTCTGACCCCGGGCTCTTCGTCTCCGGCGAGGACAGCCCGACCGGCCTCGATAGCCAGCCCTTCGACCGTCCCGCCGCCGATGGTGCCGTACTCCTCGTCGGCGGTGACGAGCATCCGCGTCCCGACGTCGCGGGGTGCGCTGCCGGACGTGCCGACGACGGTCAGCATCGCCGCCGGTTCGCCCCGGTCGAGTAGGTCGTCGAGGTCGTCGAAGACCGTCATACGAAGCTCTTGACCTCCTGCTCGACGACCATCTCCATCACCGCGTCGTAGGAGATCTTCTCGATGCTGGGTGGGAGGTCGACGCCCCGAACGTCCACGTCCTTCGCGACGGCGTAGGTCGGCACGTCGGTGTCAGTTTCGAGGTCGGGGTCCAGCAACACGCCGTCCTGGATCAGGACGACGCGAGCGTCGTCGTCTCCGGCAACTGTTCGCCAGGCGAGGTCTGCCTTGGGTTTGTCCACCAGGTAGAGCATGGTTAGAAGGTCAGGTTGTGGTCGGCGTCGCGGATCAGTGCAGTGACTTTGTCGTCGGACAGGACGTCGACGTCCGATGCGATCAATTCTTCCGAGACGCCCCGTTCAGCCATCGCCGCCGCGTCGACGACCATCTCGCCGTTTTCTTCGAGGAGGTCGGCAACGTGGCCGGGCATGTTCAGCGCCTGGCGGTCGACGGACTCTCGGGCGGCGTAGACCGCGTCGTCGGTGAAAACGGCGGTCACGTCGTGGCGGTCGAAGCCGGCGGCGACGCCCCGGGCCGCCCGGAGGCCTTCCGGGACGTGGACCCTGCCGTACGGGGCCTTGGTCAACAGCACGACGACGTCCCGTTTCATAGCGAGATCACCCGGTCTGCCTCGCCGAGGAGGTCCGCGAGGTCCGGCAGGAGGCCCAATTCCACGCCGTCGGGGTAGTCAGCCTCGGCGTCGATGCCGCGAGCGTTGACGCAGAGGCCACAGCAGATGACCGTCGCGCCGTCGGCGACGAGGTCCTGGAACTTCTCGGTCGGCATCTCGTCGTAGAGGCCGGAGTCCGAGCAGTCGGGGAGCTGCTGGTCGGCCACGGGGACGAGCGTGCCGTCGAGGTAGGTGAAGTAGGTCACCTCGTGGTCGGCGTCGAGGGCCGCCCAGCCGAGTTCGTAGGCCGTCCGCCAGCGCTCGCTGTCGAACGGGCCACCGGTCAGCATGAACCCGATGTGCGCCATTTCGTGGGTGTTTCGGCCGCTGCCCAATAATCGTTCGCCTAGGTGAGGAGGTCATTGGATTTGTCAAAGGAGACGACAATCCGGTACCGAGCAGCCAGAAGGCCCCGGAATTGCCGTAGAACAAAAACAGTGTCAGTCGTCGCGCTCGTCCAGCGCGGCCTTCACGTCGTCCGCCGTAATCGGAATCTTCGTCAGTCGGACACCGACGGCGTCCCGTATAGCATTGCTCAGAGCCGGCGGCACGCCGTTCGTCGGCAGTTCTGCGATGGATTTGGCACCGAACGGCCCCGTAGGTTCGTGAGTCTCCACGAGAATCGTCTCCATCGGCGGGTGGTCCGTGGTCCGGGGCATCCCGTACTGGCGGAAGCCGAGCGTCTGGGGCTGGCCGTCCTCGTCGAACTCCAGTGTGCCACTCGTGGCATATTCGAGGCTCATGTGCTCGCCACCCTCGATCTGGCCCTCCACTTGCGGGGGGTTGAGGGCGACGCCGCAATCTGCCGCGAACACCATCTTCTCGATCTCGTACTCGCCGCTCTCCTCGTCGACGAGGACGCGGAGGAACTGGGCGCCGTAGGGCGGCGGGCTCTCGTCCGTCGAATGGCTGCCCTCGCCCATGATCTGCTCGCGCTCCTCGTCACCGTACGTACACTCGTACCCGATTTCCTCCAGCGAGACCGAATTGCCGGTGACCTGGCTGTAGACCGACGACTCTCCGGTCTCCAGGTCCTCGACGGGTTCGTCGAGCATCCGGGAGCCCCAGTCGAGGAGTCGGTCTTTCGCGTCCTCGGCGGCCTTCTTGACCGCCGCGCCACTGATGTAGGTCGTCGAGGAGGCGTAAGCGCCGTAGTCGAAGGGCGTGAGGTCGGTGTCCGACGAAGTGATGACCACGTCCTCGGGCTCACAGCCGAGGATCTCCGCCGATATCTGGCTGAAGGTCGTGTCGGTGCCGGTGCCGGTGTCGACGCCGCCGACTTCGAGGTGGAAGCTCCCGTCCTCGTTCATCCGGATCTGGGCGGCGCCGAGTTCCTTGCCCGCGACGCCGCTACCCTGGGCGATCAGCGCCATGCCGACGCCCCGGTGCAGGTTGTCTTCCTCGGGCTGTTCAATCTCGTCGAAGCCGATGGCCTCCTTGCCCCTGTCGATGCACTCCCGAATTCCGCAGGACCGGATGCGGCGGGCGAACCGGTCGTCGTCCTTCAGGATGGCGACGGCCCGGTCCAGGTCGCCCTCGCGAACGGCGTTTTTCCGGCGGAACTCGATCGGGTCGAGGTCGAGCTGGCGGGCCACCTCGTCGAGGTGAGCCTCGACGGCGAAGTGACCCTGCGGGGCGCCGTAGCCCCGCATCGCCGCACCCATCGGGAGGTTCGTGTGGACCACGTCGCCCTCGAACTTGACGTTCGGCACCCGGGGATAGAGGGGAAGCGGCTTCGTCCCGACGTTCTGGGCGACGGTCATGCCGTGGGTGCCGTAGGCCCCCGAGTTCTCCAGCGTGTAGAGGTCCATCGCCTCCAGGTCGCCGTCCTCGGAGACGGCCGTCCGCATCTTCATCCGCATCGGGTGGCGGAATCTGAGGGCGGTGAACTCCTCCTGGCGGGTCATCTCGAGTTTGACGGGCTGGCCGGCCGCCAGGTGGAGCGCGAAGGCGATGGGCTCGATGGCCATCTCCTGTTTCGAACCGAAGCCCGCCCCGATTCGAGGCTTCTTGACGCGGATGTCTCGGATGGGAACGTCGAACAGGTGGGCGAGCTGGCGGCGAGTGTGGAACGGGACCTGCGTGGCGGTAATGAGGGAGTAGCGGTCGTCCTCGTCGGTGTAGGCGATGGTGGCGTGGGGCTCCGGGACGCAGTGGGACTGGTACGGCGTCTCGAACTCCAGTTCGTGGACGTGGTCGTCGGGGACCGCGTCACAGGCCGCGTCGACGTCGCCGATTTCGCCCTCGAAGTGTGATTCCAGATTGCGCTCGTAGTCCGCCCCCGACTGCTTGTTCTCGACGTCGTCGACCTCGAACAGCTGTGGGGCGTCGGGGTCCATCGCGTCTTCGGGGTCGAGCACCGGGTCGAGTTCCTCGTACTCGACCTGGATCTTTCGGGCGGCGCGGTCGGCCGTCTCCGCGTCGACGGCGGCGACGGCCGCCACGGGATCACCCACAAATCGGACGTGCTCTCGCAGGACTTTCAGGTCCCACGGACTCGGCTCGGGGTAGGACTGGCCGGAACTCGAGTACAGTTTGTCCGGCACCACGTCGTCCCAGGGCGTGATGACGGCGAGGACGCCGTCCATCTCCTCAGCCCCGCTCGTGTCGATGTCCGTGACGAAGCCGTGGGCGACGTCACTCCGGACGACCTTGCCTTCGGCGAGGTCGGGGAACTTCCGGTGGTAGTCGGCGGTGTACCTGGCCTCGCCGGTGACGATCTTCCTGGCGTCGTACTTTTCGAAGTCGGCGTCGATCGCGTCGCGTTCGTCGGGGGTCTTCCGGTTGTTGTCGGGTTCGTCCCACTCCATCGGGTGGTCCTGCAAGTCGACGACGCCCTCTGCGTCGACGTCGTCGAGTTCGGCGGGGTCGTCGGGCTGGCTCATTCCGGCCCTCCCTCCGTGCAGTGACAGCCACCGCCACAGCCGTCGAAGTCGTCGTCTTCGACCGGCCCGCCGTCATCAGCGATGAGGTCCGTGCCATCTGCGACCAGACCACCGTCGGCAGCGACCGACGCTGACTCCTCCCCGTCCGTCGCGTCGGCGGCGTCCTGGACCGCCTCGACGATCTTCTTGTAACCGGTACACCGACAGAGGTTGTCCGAGAGAGCTTCGCGTATCTCGGCCTCAGTCGGGTCGGGATTCTCGTCGAGCAGGGCGGTCGACCGCATGATCATTCCAGGGATGCAAAAGCCACACTGGAGGGCGGTGTTGTCGACGAACGCCTGCTGGACGGGATGGAGGTCCGACTGGCTGCCCAGCCCCTCGACCGTCTCGACGGTCGCTCCGTCGACCTTCGCCGCCGGCTGGACGCACGAGTTCACCGGCTCGCCGTCGACGAGGACGGTACAGAACCCACAGGCGCCGGTGTCACAGCCCCGCTTGGCGCCGGTGTAGCCCTCGTCGCGGAGGACGTCGAGTAGACTGGCCGTTTTCGATGCCTCGAACTCCTGTGCTCGGCCGTTGACCGTTAACTCCACCTGCATAGTATTGCGATTCGAGAGACGGACTCCCGGTATACCCGAAGTACAGAGGGTATCGGATAAATAAATTGTTGAGGTTTTGAGCCCTATAGTGTGTGTAAAAATATACGATCGGCAGCAGCCCGGGACGCAAAACCTCCGGCCGTCGCTGGCTGTAGCACCCGTATTCCGTCCGGCAGCGGTTCTCGCGCCGTTCGATCGACCGTTCGCTGGGAAAATATATCTGAAATTTTATATTGGGTTTGCGGCCGGTGTGGCACACGGCCTGTGGCCGGACAGACCGTGTGGCAAGCGAGCCACGATCGACCGTCATCGTCCCTCCCCCGGCCAGGCAGCCGGCCGGGTCGACAAACGGTTAAGTGTGGGACCACCGACCGGCGGATATGCACGTGCTGATTCCGTTCGACGCGGAACGGCCGAAGACGCGCCTTTCGCCTGTCTTTGCCGCCGACGAGCGAGCGGCCTTCGCCAGGGCCATGTTGCGGGACGTCGTCGCGGCCGTCCGAGAGACGGACGCGGAGCTGACGGTGCTCGCGACCGCCGACGTCGAGGTCGAGGAGACAACCGTCCGCGTCGACGACCGACCGCTGAGCGAGGCCGTGAACGGGACACTTGCCGACCTGTCACTCCCCGCAGCGGTCGTCATGGCCGACCTGCCCCTCGTGACGCCTGCCGCCTTGACCAGGCTGTACGAGACGACCGGTGACGTCGTTCTGGCACGTGGACTGGGTGGCGGAACCAACGCCCTCGTCTCGCGCCACCCGGACTTCTCCGTCGACTATCACGGGGTCTCGTTTCGGGACCACCTCACGCGGGCTGGTGACTGCGGCGCGACCGTCGAAACCGTCGACTCCTACCGCCTCGGCGTCGACGTCGACGAGCCGGCAGACCTCACGGAAGTGCTCTTGCACGCCCCGGGCGAGTCCCGGGACTGGCTCGACCGCGCCGGCGTCGAAGTCGAGGCGTCGGACGGGCGGGTGAAGCCGGTCCGAACCCACGACGGCCTCGAACCGTCGGGCGACTGACCACCAGGGTTCCCTCCCCCCCCCCGTCGTCGGTTTGGGGCACGTATCCGACACACCGCAATTATAAATGGTGGCCGGCGGACGTAGAGGGTATGAAGCGCGTGATCAGCAGCGACGAAGCGCCAGCAGCGGTCGGAGCGTACAGCCAGGCAACGACGAACGGCGACGTCGTCTTCACCGCCGGACAGCTCCCGATGACGGCCGACGGCGAGTTGCTCGACGACGAGTCCGTCGCCGTCCAGACCGAACAGTCCCTGTCGAACGTCGAGGCCATCCTCGCCGAAGAGGGCCTGGACATGGGCGACGTGCTGAAGGTGACGGTGTTCCTCGACGACATCGAGGACTTCGACGAGATGAACGAGACCTACAGCGACTTCTTCGACGAGGAACCGCCGGCGCGAAGCGCCGTCGAGGTCGCAAACGTGCCGAAGGGCGCAGCGGTCGAAATCGAGGCCATCGCCGCCAACGAGTGAGGGCGAGGGCGAACGCAGGCCGCCGTTCCATTTTCAGGCACCGTCTCGTCTGGCCAGGACGTCTCTCGTGGCCCGTTCGTGGTTCTCCAGCAACGTCTCGCGGTCGGCCGGCAGGAACTCGCCGTCCCGGACGACCCAGTCGCCGTCGACCATCACGTCGGCGACGTCCGAGGGCATGGCTGCGTGGACGACGTTGGCCACGACGTTCCGGTAGCCACCGGGTCCCTCGTCCTGCAGGACCGGGCTCGTGTGGAACCGTTTGAGGTCGAGCAACACGAGGTCCGCCCGCTTGCCGGACTCTATCGAGCCGATTTCGTCGTCCAGGCCCAGCGCTCGGGCACCCTCGATGGTTGCCATCCGGAGCGCCCGTTCGGCCGGTAGCACCGTGGCGTCGAGGGTGTCCACTTTCTGCAACAGGGCTGCCTGTTTCATCTCCTGGATGACGTCGATCCGGTTGTTCTCCTTTATCCCGTCACCGCCGAGGCCGACGGCGACGCCGCGGTCGAGCAGGTCGGTCACGGGAGCGACCCCGGAGGCGAGTTTCATGTTGCTGACCGGGCAGTGGGCGACGCTCGTCCCGGTCGCTTCGATGAGGTCTCGCTCCTCCGGGTCGAGCCAGCAACAGTGGGCCAGGACGGTGTCTGGTCCGAGAATGCCACGTTCGTGGAACTCCACGACCGGCGGGTGGCCGAACTCCTCGGTCAACTGCTCGTGCATCTCCTTTGACTCCTCGCCGTGGGTGTGGATGCCGACACCCTCGCCGAACTCCTCGGCGTACTCTGCGACTCTGTAGTAGGCCTCCTCGGTACAGTAGGTGAGGTGTTCGAGGCCGAACCAGACCCGGACGCGTCCGTCGGCGTCGCCGTGGCGGCGTTCTACCAGGCGACGGTTGTCCTCGAGCGTCTCGAAGTAATCGTACTCGTCGGCGACGTACGGGGCGAGCGTCACCCGAACGCCGTACTCCTCGGCGACGTCGGCCGCTTCGTCCATGAACCGATACATGTCCATGGCGGTAGTAATCCCGGCGCTGGCCATTTCGGCATAACAGAGTTCGTAGGCGACGCGAGCCTCCTCCCGGCGGAGCGCCTCGTGGGTCGGGTCGACGTGTTCGTTCAGCCACTCGAAGACCGGCATGTCCTCCGCGAGGCCGCGGATGAAGCCGCTGTGGAGGTGCAAGTCGACGAAGCCCGGAAGGACGGCGTGACCGCTGGCGTCGACGGTCCGGTCGATCCGATGGTCGTCGCGGATGTCGTCGGGGTCGCCGACGGCCACGATGCTATCGCCGTCGACGAGCACCGCCCCGCCGGGGTGGACGCCGTTGCGGGCGTCGACAGTGACGACTGTTCCGTTCTCGATAAGCGTGGTGTGGGACATCGACTGGCGAGTGCCGCGTCGTTACTGGGGCACTTCGCCTTCGACGCCGGCGCCGAAGCTGCTCATCTCCTGGAAGAGGAACTTGTCGCTCTTGCCCTCGAACTTGGTTCCCTTCCAGACGTTCAGTTCGCCGTTCAGGATCTCGTCCTTCGTCGAGGCGACCTTGTCCTTGACGTCCTGCGGGACGTTCGGCCCCCAGTCGTCGAGCGCGGGGACGCCGGTGTCCATCCCGCCCCAGAAGGCGTCGGCCTCCCACGTGCCGTCGTGGACGGCCTTGACGGTGGGCTCGTAGATGTGCTCCCAGTGCCAGATTGGCGAGATCAGGTAGTTGTCGCCCCCGAACTGGCCCATCGGCGCGTTGTACCCCGAGGCCCAGACACCGGCGTTGGCGGCGGCTTTCACCGCGGCCGGCGAGTCCTGCTCCTGGGCGATGACGTCACAGTTCTCGTCGATGAGGGAGTTTGCGGCCTCCTTCGACGTCGGCGGGTCGAACCAGGAGTTGACCCAGCGGACCTTGAACGTCGCGTCGGAATTGACCGAGAGCGCACCCTGGGCCATCGCGTTGATCGACCGGACGACTTCCGGGATGGGGAACGCCGCCACGTACCCGATGTTGTTGGTTTCCGTCACCATCCCCGCCGCCTGTCCTGCGAGGTACCGTGGCTGGTATATCTTCCCCATGTACCGACCCATGTTCTCGCGGGTCCGGTACCCGGTCGCGTGCTCGAACAGCGTGTCGGTGTACTTCTCGGCGACGTTGTACATCGGGTCCTGGTAGCCGAACGTCGTCCCGAAAATGATGTCGACGTCACCGCTAGCGTACTGCTCAAGAACGCGCTGTGAGTCCGACGGCGCGACCGCTTCGGTGTACTCCGTCGACAGCCAGTCGAACTTTTCGTCGACCTTCTTCCGGGCTTCGTCGTGTGCCCACGACCAGCCCAGGTCGCCAACCTCCGAGACGTACAGCCAGGCTGCCTTCACCGAATCCTTGCCACCGCCGCCTCCGCCGTCGGTGGAACCGCCGTCACTGCCACCGTCACTGCCACCGTCGCTGCCACCGTCACTCCCGCCGTCGCTTCCGTCGCCACCGTCTCCGCCGCTACAACCAGCGAGTGCTACGGCGCCCGCAGCACCGAGTGAACTCAGTACTTTGCGTCTGCCGATAGCGCTTTCATTGTCAACCATTGGGTAACCGATTACGTGTTACAGCAAGTGGTACTTAATAATTTCCATCCCTCAACTGGTAGATAGGCCATTCATCTAACAATCTCATAGATATTCAGATGATTGTGCAAATATTGTCCCCTTGTGTGAATACTTGCGCTTTGTTACGCACTCACATACAAGCAACGTCAAGAGCCGGGCTCGACGACCACCTCGACGTAATCGAACGACTCGACGTCCACGAGGCCGTTGTTCGTCAACCGGTACTCGGGTATGACTTCCAGTGCGAGGAAGGACAGTTCCATCAGGCCGCCGTCGTGTGTCAGACCGAGGCCCCGGGCCGCCGCCTCGACGCGTTCGAACTCGGGTTTGATCGTCGACAGCGGCTCGTCGGACATCAGTCCGCCGACGGGAAGTGCCAGCGACGTAAGCGCGTCGTCGGCAGGGTCGTACGCCGCGACGCCGCCACCGATCTCTCGCAAGTGATTTGCCACAGTTGCCATCGCCGCGTGGTCCGGGCCGGTGACGATGCAGTTGTGTGCGTCGTGTGCCACAGTCGAGCCGACGGCCCCACGGTCCAGCCCGAGGCCGTGGACGAAGCCCCGCCCGAGTCCGCCGTCGCCGCCGTGGCGCTCGATGACTGCTATCGGCAGGACGTCACCCCCGGTGTCGGCGCCGAGTACGCCGGCTCCACCCTCGCCCGTCGCCCCGTCGCCGCCCATCTCGACCGGGACCTCGGCTTCCATCCGGGCCGTCTGGAGACCGCCGACAGCGTCGACGACGCGGACCTGGACCGGACCACGGCCACCCCCATCGTGGGAAATCGCCAGGTCGTCGGCCGTGACGGGGTCGAAGGACACGGTGTCGGTCGCGATGGCCGACGCCGGGGGTTCGCCGGCCCCGGTCGTCGGGTCAACCTCGCCGTCGACGACGACGTGGTCTACGTCCCACGACGTGAGATCCGAGAGCAACACGAGGTCGGCTGGCGCGCCTGGAGCGACCCGGCCGAAGGGCAGGTCGTAGCTCTCGGCCGTGTTGATCGTGGCCATCTGGACGGCTTCGACCGGGTCGACGCCCAGGTCGATCGCCTTCTTCACGGCGAAGTCGACGCCACCGAGGTCGACGACGTCCTCGACGTCCCGGTCGTCGGTACACAGCGAGAGCCGCCGGGTATCGACCTCGTCGACGAGACCGACCAGGTCGGCCAGGTTCTTGCTGGACGACCCCTCCCGGAGGTAGACCCGCAGGCCGGCTTCGACCTTCTCGCGTGCCTCGTCGAGGGAGATGCTCTCGTGGTCGTTGTCGAGATACCGGGCGACTTCCTGTAGATCGCTGCCCCGGACACGGGGAGCGTGGCCATCGACGGTGAGTCCCCGGTCACGGGCCGCCTGGATCTTGGCGTGAACTTCCTCGTCACCGGCGAGAACGCCGGGGATGTTCATCACCTCGGCAAGTGCGACGACCCGGGGCTCGTCGAGCAGATCGGCGACCGCCGCCGCGTCGATCGTCGCGCCGCCGTCCTGGAGGTGGGAGGCCGGCACCGACGACGGCACCCCGAAGCGGGCCTTCAGCGGGGTCTGTGCCGCGTCTTCGATCATGCCCTCGACGCCGTCGGTCCCGAGGACGTTCGCGATCTCGTGTGGATCGTGGATCACGCTCGTCACGCCCCGCGGGACGACTGCAGCACCGTACCGGGGCAGGGTCACCATCGACGATTCGACGTGCATGTGGGCGTCGATCAGTCCCGGAGTGACGTACCCCGTTTCGAGTTCGCGTGCTGCGGGTCGCTCTTCGAGGGCGACGACCTCGCCGTCGTCGACGGCGACGGGCGTGTCTCTGAGCGTCCCCGTGTTGACGTCGACGAGCGTTCCCCGGACGAGCAGGTCGACCGTCTCGCCGCTCACGGTCGCTTCCTCCCGGCCGTGCGCTCCGTGGTACTCGTTGGCAAGTGCATTGACGGGACGTGGTGCGAGCCGTCGTATATACCTTTCCCCGACACGAGCCGCAGGGAGTCTACAGAGAAACGGGCCGAAGCCAGGAGGACCAGGGACGCTGTCGATGCCGCCAGCCGGACCGGGATTGGCGGCGACGGTCTAGCTCGGGACGGTGCCCTCGACGTTCTCGACGTAACTGGACATCTCCTGGAACAGGAACTCGTCGCTCTCGCCCTCGAACTTGCTCCCGGCCCAGACGTCGAGGTCGCCGTTCACGATGCCCTCGCGTGAATCGGCCACGGTGTCCTTGACGTCCTGGGGAACCTGGGGACCCCAGTCGTCGAGGCTACAGATGCCCGAATCGAGGCCCTCCCAGTAGGCGTCTGCCTCCCACGTGCCGTCCTTGACCGACTGCACGGCCGGGTTGTAGAACGCCTCCCAGTGCCAGATGGGCGAAGTGAGGTAGTTGTCGCCGGCCTGTTCACCCATCGGTGCGTCGTAGCCCGTCGCCCAGATGTCGGCGTCTGCGGCGGCCGTGAGTGCGGCGGGGGAGTCCTGGTGCTGGGCCATCACGTCCACGCCCTCGTCGAGGAGTGCTTTCGCCGCCTCACTCTCCGTCGGCGGGTCGAACCAGGTGTTCGTCCACCGGACCTTCGTCGATATCCCGCTATTGACCGACGCCGCGCCGAGCGTGAACGCGTTGATGCCACGGACGACTTCCGGGATGGGGAACGCCGCTACGTACCCCAACAAGTTCGCGTCGGTGACCTTTCCGGCAGCCTGGCCGGCCAGGTAGCGGGCCTGATAGATCCGGCCCATGTACCGACCCATGTTTTCGCGGGTCCGGTAGCCCGTGTTGTGCTCGAATTTGACGTCGGGGTGTTTCTCTGCGACGTTGTACATCGGGTCCTGGTAGCCGAACGTACAGCCGAAGACGATGTCGTAACCGTCCGTCGCGTACTGTTCGAACACGCGCTGGGAGTCGCTCGGGGCGACGGCTTCCGTATAGGCCGTTTCCAGCCAGTCGAACTTCGCTGCCGCGGCCTTGCGGCCCTCGTTGTGGGCCCAGGACCAGCCGAGGTCGCCGACTTCCGAGTTGTAGACCCAGGCCGCTCGGACCGTGTCCTGTCCGGACCCTCCGTCGCCGCCGTCCGTGCTGCCACCGTCGCTGCCGTCGCTACCATCGCTACTGTCACCGCCATCGCCCCCGTCACCGCCGTCGCCGCCGTCGCTACTACAACCGGCCAACGCAAGGAGTCCTGTCGCGCCGATGCTCGTGATCGCCTGCCGCCGTGAAAGTGTGCGTCTCATTGCTTTGTCCGTGCGTTACGGGACTGGTATCCCGTGGGGCCCAGGTCGCGAGTGGTCTCCCGGGAACCCAGATCCGTGTGTCACGTTACCACGGGCGATTGCCACTCATATAAATGTATTTACTAGTGGTGGGATTGACACCTTCGCGGAAAGATCGACCTGTGGCACAGCGGACGGCGTCGCGTGATCGCCACAGGTCGAGGCGATAGCGCTGCCGTACGGAGCGACGACGGGAAAACCGGCCAGTGGTAGCTTCCACGCGACGTGCCACGGACGGAAGACGCGCGCCACGGCGGCGAATACTCCGACTTTGGAAAAAGTTATGTCCGTGGATTCGGCATACCTGCTCGTGAATATCTAACATGGTCGAGGATACCTTCCTCAGAATGGAAGACATTCTGAAGGAGTTCCCCGGGGTCGTAGCCAACGACCACGTCGATCTTTCCGTCAGGCACGGCGAGATCCACGGGTTGCTCGGGGAAAACGGCGCCGGGAAGAGCACCCTGATGAAGATCCTGTACGGCCTGTACTCACAGGACGAGGGCGAAATCTACCTCGACGGCGAGCGGTTGTCCCTGCACTCGCCACAGGACGCTATCGACGCCGGCATCGGCATGGTCCACCAGCACTTCATGCTGATTCCCCGGCTGACCGTCGCGGAGAACGTCGTGCTGGGCGAACGCGAGCCGGCGACGATGTTCCGACGCGACGCAGAACCCCACCCGATATTGCCGTCGGCCGTCCGGGACAAACTGCCTGATGGCCTTCGCCGTCGGTTGCCCGATTCGTTGCGGGCGACCAGACCGGTCCAGGCGCTGGCCCGACGGTTCTCCCTGGGACTCGACGTGCCCGAACGGCGGATCCAGGCCCTGGCCGACCAGTACGGCTTCGACATCGACGTCACGGCGAAAGTCTGGGAACTCGACGTGGGCCAGCAACAGCGCGTCGAGATTCTCAAGGCCCTCTACCGGGACGTCGACCTGCTCATCCTCGACGAGCCGACGGCGGTCCTGACGCCGACGGAGGCCGAACGGCTGTTCGAGTCGCTCGAACGCCTCACCGACGAGGGGCTCTCGATCATCTTCATCACGCACAAGCTGAAGGAGGTCGAGGCGATCGTCGACCGGGTGACGGTGCTCCGGGAGGGAGAAAACGTCGGGACGGTCGACGTGGCCGACGTCACGCGGGCCGACCTCGCCGAGATGATGGTCGGCCGCGAGGTCCTGTTCCAGATCGAGAAAGACGAGGTCGACCTGGGTGACCCGGTCTTGCAGGCGAGCGGCGTCAGCGCCGACGACGACCGGGGCATCGAAGCACTGTCTGAGGTGGACCTGACCGTCCGGCAGGGCGAAATCGTCGGCGTCGCCGGCGTGAGCGGCAACGGACAGAAGGAACTCGCGGAGGTCATCGCCGGGATGCGGGAGGTGACCGAAGGCGAACTCGCCGTCGACGGTACCGACCTGACGAACGCCAAACCCCGGAAATTCGTCGACAGCGGCGTCTCGTTCGTTCCCGAAGACCGCCTCCGGTACGGCTGTGCGGAGGACCTCTCAGTGATGCACAACGCGACGATGAAAGACTTCAGGCACGAGCGCTTCGGCGGCAATCCGTTCCTCGACTACGGTGAACTCCGCGAGTACGCCGAGACGCTCGTCGAGGAATTCGACGTTCGCGGCGTTCAGGACGTCAGGGAGGCCCTCGCGGGGGACCTCTCCGGCGGGAACCTCCAGAAGCTCATCCTGGCACGAGAGATCTACCGCGACCCGAACCTGCTGGTGGCCAATCAGCCCACCCGGGGCGTCGACGTCGGTGCGATCGAGTTCATCCGCGAGTCGATTCTCGACCAGCGCCGCGAAGGGACGGGCGTCGTCCTGCTCTCGGAGGACCTCGACGAGATCATGGACCTGAGCGACAGGGTGCTCGTCATCTACGAGGGCGAGTTCGTCTACGAGACGACGCCGGCAGAAGCCGAGCGCGAACGGATCGGCCTCGAGATGACCGGCGGAGGCGGCGAGCAGGCCGACTCGGTCACGGCTGCGACCGGCGTCGCCAGCGGCCAACGGAGTGATAGCTAATGAACGTCGAACTCGACCTCAAGTCTCGCGAAAACGTCCCGCGCTGGCTGGCCTACGCGACGCCGGTGGTTACCGTCCTCGCAGCGCTGGCGGTCAGCGCAATTGCGCTGGTCGTCCTGGAGGTGAGTCCGGTAGACGCCTACTGGACGATGTTCGTCGAGACGTCGCTCAGCCAGTTCGGACAGACCGAGGTGCTGATCAAGTCCGTCCCGCTGATACTCACCGGCCTGGCGGTGTACTTGCCGCTCCGGGCGGGGCTGTGGAACATCGGCGCCGAGGGTCAACTGCTCCTGGGAGCGCTGGCCGGGACCTGGGTCGGTATCAACGTCGGCCTCCCCTGGTTCGTCCTGATCCCCCTGATGTTCCTTGCGGCCGCCGTTGCCGGTGGTTTGTGGGCCGGCATCCCCGGCTGGCTGCGCGCCAAGTGGGACGTCAACGAGATCATCACGTCGCTCCTGTTGACGTTCGTCGCCGTCGAGATCCAGAACTTCCTGCTCCGTGGCGCGATGCAGGGCGGCCAGGGTAACTTCCCGCAGTCGGCGCGGTTCTCGGACGCCGCGACGATCCCGAACATCCTGGACTTCGTGCCCGGCGTGATTCCCCTCGGGCCCTTTGCCAGCATGCTCAACGGCGTCCACATGGGACTGCTCGTCGCGGTTCTCATGGTTGTCCTGACGTACGTTCTCGTTCACATGACCCGAACCGGCTTCGAGATCACGTTCGTCGGTTCGAACCCGGTGGCCGCCCGCCAGGCAGGGATGAGCCGGAACAAGGTGTTTCTCCTGGTGTTCCTGGTCGGCGGCGCCTTCGCCGGCATGGCCGGAATCAGCGAAATAGCCGGCGCCCAGGGCCGGTTCCGAGCGGCCTTCGCGCCGGGCTACGGCTTCACGGCCATTCCGATCGCGCTGCTGGGCCGGAACAGCGCGGTCAAGGTGATGGTCGCCGGCGTGTTCTTCGCCGTGCTGTTCGTCGGCGGCACCAGCATGGAGGTCGCCCACGGCGTCCCGGCGGCCCTCGTCGAGATCATCCAGGCGCTGGTCATCCTGTTCCTGATCACGGCTGAGTTCTTCAAGCGCTACCGGGTCGGCCTCTCGATAGAGCGCGAGCCCGACTCTACGGGGCCCAGCCCCGTGGGAGGTGACGACTGATGGTAAGCTTCCTCGCCGGCCTCTTCGACGCGACGGTGATGGCGGCGACAGTCCTGCTGTTCGCCGGCCTGGGCGAACTCATCAGCGAGCGAGCCGGCGTCCTCAACCTCGGCGTCGAGGGGATGATGCTCGTCGGCGCCCTCGGCGGCTTCATCGTCACCGTCGTCACCGGGAGCCACTGGCTCGGATTCGCCGCCGGCATCGTCCTCGGGATGCTGCTGGCTCTGGTGCACGCCTTCCTCTGTATCACGCTGAAGTCGAACCAGGTCATCAGCGGCGTCATGCTGACGC
>CAZGAX010000058.1:0-20816 GCA_964523745.1 uncultured Halobacteriales archaeon
ACCTGCCCCGCCTCCAGCATGGCGAAGCCGGCGTGCATGAAGAAGATGAGGAACGTGACGACGAGTACCCACATGAGGTTGATACCCTCTGCGAGTACCGCGGGATCGACCTGTAGTGGTAGCGTGGACATGCGAGTTCAGCACCTGGTAGTTTTTGCGCCAACTTTCGAGCGTTCGGCCAACGATTCGACGAATTCGTTACCGATTGTGCGTTGCATCACGGGTCAGGGTAGCGGAACACTCACACATAAGGGTTGGCTTGAAAATATTTGAAAATTGGGCGAATAGATCGCCAAAGTGGCGGAATACGGCAGAGTTTTAACGATATAAGGACGTTCTTCGTCCAGTTCGTTGGCAATCTTTGCAACTCGAACTCGACGTTCGTCGACCGCCCGCAGGCTCCGATTCCTGGCGAGACGGGGTACTGGCGCCCCCGCGGTGAGGATGAAAGGCTGGGGGGGGGGAGGAGCGGGCGGACTGGCGGCGTCCGGGCGCCGAGTCGGAGGCGAATGTCCACCATGTCACCGGAATCAGCCGGCGAAATCGGCCGTCGCCTTTTATGGAGGCGAGGGTAAACAGGGACGCGATGGAGTCGAAGGGCGTGACCCTCAGGGTGGGGAGCCGCAACCTCGCCGGCCGGTTGGCCGTCCCCGGAGAGCCGTGCGGGACCGGCGTGCTGGTCCTTCCGGGAGCGAGTCACGGTCCCTTCGGTGGCGTGTTCGACCGGTTCGTCGAGGCGGCCGTCGACGCCGGCTGTCACGCCCTCCGGTACGAGTCGTGGGACGACCGGAGCGACCTGACGGACATGACCGAGGCACAGCTCCACGACGACGTCGCGGCCGGCCTGCAGTTCCTCCGGTGGTACGACTGTTCCACCGTCGTCATCGTCGCCAAGGGCTTTGGCGCCCGGATCGCCCTGACGAGAGGGGCAGCCGACGCGGACCGGATGGTCCTCTGGTCGCCGGCCGTTCTCGTCGACGCGGAGACCACCGGACCGACGATAGCTCCCTCGGCGCTCGCTTCGATCGACGTTCCCGTCCGCCTCCTGCACGCCGAGGCGGACGAGGTCGTCTCCGTCGACACCGCCGCCGACGTCGTCCGGCACCTTCCGTCCGGCGAACTGGTCGAACTCGGCGGCGAGGACCACCTCTACGACGCAGCACCGGCCCGCGTCGTCGAGCGGACGATGGCATTCTTCGACGACCCGGTGTCGGCAACCCGGCGCCACTGACCGCTACGGGCTGGCCAGTGTGTATCCACTGAACTTTTTATTGGTCCGTGACACCTTCGGCTGATGTCCGTCGAAGACGTACCCCTCGCCGTCGACGACCAGCGCTTTCCCGGCCGATTGAACGTCCCCGAGGAGTCCACGGGCCGGGGCGTCCTCGTCCTCCCTGGGGCGGGCCACGGACCGTTCGGCGACGTGTTCGACCGCTTCGCCGCGGCGGCCGCCGACGAGGGCTTCACCGTCGCCCGGTTCGAGACGTGGTCGACGCGCGACGACCTCGAGGCCAAGACCGACGCCGACTTCGCCGCCGAAATCGCAGCCGGCGCTACGTTCCTCCGGGAGCGGGGCTGTGAGTACCTCGCCGTCGTCGCCAAGAGCTTCGGCGGCCGACTCGCTCTCACGCATCCACCGGATGGCGTCGACCGGATGGTGCTCTGGGCGCCTGCCGTCCGCTTCGGTGCCGACGCCGAGGACCCCTCGATCACCGCCGGGACGCTGGCTGGCCTCGACTGGCCGGTTTGCGTCCTCCAGGGCGACGAAGACGAGGGCGTCTCGGTCGGGAACGCCCGGCAGATCGCCGACCACCTCCCCGAGGGCGACCTGGTCGTCCTCGAGGGTGAGGACCACTCGTTTCTGAACGACGAGGAGCGAGTCGTCGTGGAGACGCTCGCCTTCCTTCGGGACTGACCGAAACCTATCCACCGCACTTCGGTCGTCTTTCTCCTCCGTAGCGGAGCCTCCCGAGTACGGACCACAGCGTCCCTCGAGAGTCGGAACTGTTATCGCGTTTCGTACAGAATATTCGGAATATGCCGAATATATCGAACGGTACGACGGTCGACGTCGACGGTCGGTTCGCGGCCGCACTCCTGGCACTGGTAACGGTCCTCCTCGCATCGCTGGCACCGTGGGGCCCGATCGAGAACCGTTCGTTCGAGCACCTCCACCCCGGCGTCTACTGGGGATTCAACGCCTTCCTGGTCGCACTGGTGCTCTGTAGCGTCGCAACCGCCGTCTTCCTGTGGCGTGGCCGCCGGTGGGCGGTGCTGACGGCGGCCGTGCTGGCCGCACTCTACGTGCTCGTCTACGTCCTGGATCTGCTGGAGATTTTCCCTACCTCGCCGGATCCCATGGGGACTGCCCTCTACGCGATAGAAGTGGTCGACACCGTGCTCGCGGCGTCACTCGTCGGGTACAGCTATCGGCAGTGGGTGGAGTTGCGAGCGAAAACCGCGTAACTATCGGGCGGGCCCTCTAGAGACGCTCGGCGACGTCCTCGGCAAAGTAGGTGATGATCAGGTCCGCCCCGGCCCGCTTGATGGATAGCAACGACTCGTAAGCTACCTCCTCGAGTTCGAGCCAACCCTGCTCGGCGGCGGCGTGGAGCATGGCGTACTCGCCGGAGACGTTGTAGGCCGCCACCGGGTGGTCGAACTCGCGGCGGACGTCGCTGACCACGTCGAGGTACGGCAGGGCCGGCTTGACCATCAACACGTCGGCGCCCTGCTCGACGTCCAGGGCCACCTCCCTGGTCGCTTCCCGCCGATTGGCGGGGTCCATCTGGTAGTGCCGGCGGTCCCCGAACGCCGGGGCCCCGTCCGCAGCGTCCCGGAACGGCCCGTAGAACGCCGACTCGTACTTCGCGGCGTAGCTCGTGATCGGTGTCGACTCGTGGCCGGCGGCGTCCAGCCGCTCCCGAATCGCGCCGACCATGCCGTCCATCATCCCGCTCGGCGCGACCATGTCGGCCCCCGCCGTAGCGTGGGAGACGGCGGTCTTGGCGATGAGGTCGAGCGTCTCGTCGTTCCGGACGGTCACGTGAGCGTCGTCCTCGGCGTCCGCCTCCAGGACCCCGCAGTGGCCGTGGCTGGTGTACTCGCAGAGACAGACGTCGGTGACGACGTAGGCGTCGGTCTCCTCACTGATCTCCCGGACGGCGCGCTGGACGACGCCGTCCTCGGCCCACGCCCGGGTGCCCCGGTCGTCTTTCGACTCGGGGATCCCGAAGACGATGACCGCCTCGACGCCCGTCTCTCGGACTTCCTCGACCCGGGCGACGGCCTCCTCGACGGGGACGCGTTCGTGGCCCGGCATCGACTCGATGGGCACCCGCTCGTCGGTCGTCGCGTCGACGAACACCGGCGCGACGAGGTCCGACGCCGCCAGGTCCGTCTCCCGGACCAGCGGCCGGACGCCGTCCGTTCGGAGCCGGCGTGGGCGACGTGAGAGGTTCATGTCGGGCCGTAGCGACGGCTGGGCCAAAGCCGTGTCGGCTCGCAACCCCCAGCAATTAGTACGTCCCCGGCGTACCGATGGCCACCGATGGCCTCCGACACTTCGCTGGCCGCCGCCCTCCCGAAGCGCCGCCTGTCGGCCCGTCAACGCGTCCTGGCGCTGGCCGTCACCATTTTCTTCGGCGCGCTGGCCTTCGTCCTGCTCCAGGCCGGCGTGGTGACGGTCCCCGAGGGCACGACCGACTTCGCCGCCTCGCTCCTGGAAGACTACGGCCTCGCCGCGCTGTTCGTCGTCTTCGTCATCGAAGGCGTCATGCTGCTGTACTTCGCGCCGAGCGAGAGCCTGGTTCCCGGGGCGATGGTCGTCTTCGGCACCGGGCCCGAGACCATCGCGACCATCATCGCCGTCGCCGTCCTCGGGGCGACGACCGGACAACTCATCCTCTTCCTGGTGGCAAAGCGCGGCGGCCGCGACCTGCTGGAGCGTCAGGGCTGGGTCGAGGTGAGCGACGAGCGGATGGAACGGTTCGACGCCTGGTTCGACCGCTGGGGGTCGATGGCCGTCCCCGCCAGCAACACGATGCTGTTCACCCGCGGGATGCTGACGGTGCCGGCCGGCCTGGCCGAGATGGACACTCGGCGGTTTGCGTTGTTGTCGGCACTGGGAACGCTCTCGTTCGAAGTAATTCTCGCAGGAATTACGCTGGGCGTTCTAAACTTCCTCTGAATTTCCGTTTCGAACGAAGGTTTATCAGGGAGACCTTTCTGCCCTGACGTATGGCAACGTCCGTGAAGGTTTCTGAGGAAACCAAAGACCGAATCGAGCAGCTCCAGGCAAAGATTCGGTCGGAGAGCGGAACGAAGGTTACCCAGGAGGAACTACTGGACCGGATCGTTGCCGAGGCGTTCGAGACTCAGGAGGACCTGATTGACTCGTTCTGTGACGAGTGGGAGGGACTGTCGGAGGAGGAAATCGAGCAGTGGCTATCGGGCACGACTGCGAGCGGAAACCCGGTAGAGGAGTCTCCCAACGAGACGCTCTATGGTGACTGGTATCTCGAGAAGAAGCTCGGTATGGACTCTGACGAGTGAGTGTCTTCATTGACCGTCAGCCACTCCTCGACGCAGGTGGCGGGGACTCCTCGTCTTGACTTGTGAATTGGCTATTTTCGACGCTGTGCGGCGGCGAGTTAGGACTGCTGGTCGCCAGCGACCACGTCGTCGTCAAAAGAGGCGGCCGACGGACTCAGTCGGCGGCCTGTTCCGGTGCGGCCGACCCCGTCTTGGTCTGCCCATCGATAGCCTCGACCAGCAGTTCCGTCAGGTCGACGACCTCTAGCTCGTCCTCGAAGCCGCCGGTCTTCCGGCCGTCCTCGAACATCGTGACGCACATCGGGCAGGCGACGACGAACTTCTCGACGGAACCGCCGGCCTCGGTGTCCTCCTGGCTCTCTCGGAGGCGTTCCTCGCTGGGCTTGGTGTCCTCCTCCAGATCCATCCAGAGGCCGCCGCCCCCGCCACCGCAGCAGAAGCTGTCTTCCCTGCTGCGGGGCATCTCGGCCAGGTCGACACCCGTTTCTTGCACGAGGGCTCGGGGGGCGTCGTACTCGCCGTTGTATCGGCCCAGGTGACAGGGGTCGTGGTACGTGACGGTGTAGTCCAGGCTGCCGGGAACCCGGAGGCGCCCGTCGTTCACGAGGTCCTCGACGACCTGGGTGTAGTGGGAGACGTCGTCTTCTGTCCACTCGCAGGCCTCGAACTCGGGGTACTCGTTCTGGAACGTGTTGTAGGCGTGGGGGTCGGTGCAGACGATGTGGTCGAACTCGCAGTTGAGGATGGCCTCGGCGTTGTCCTCGACGAGCATCTCGTAGAGTCCTTCTTCACCCACGCGCCGGACGTCGTTGCCGGCGGTCTGCTCGTCGGCGTAGAGGATACCGTAGTCGACGCCCGATTCCTCGAAGATGCGGGCCAGCGACCGGGCGACCTTCTTGTTCCGGTCGTCGTAGCTGGGGTAGTCGCCGACGTACCAGAGGAACTCGACGGGTTCGTCTCTGGCGTCGGGCACCTCGAAGTCCAGGTCCTCGGTCCAGTCGGGCCGCTTGCGCTCGGGCTCGCCGAAGGTGTTGCCCTGCTGGAACACGTTCATCATGGCGTCCTGGACGTGCTCGTCCATCTGGCCCGACTCGGTCAGCCGGCGATTCATCTCCGTGAAGTGGGTGAGGTGTTCGATCTCGACGGGACAGGCGTCCATGCAGGCCATGCACGCCAGGCAGGACTCCATCGTCTCCGAAGCGATGACGCTCGTGCCGCCGTCAGCGATGATGGGCACGTCCTCCGCGTTGCCGGCGTCGCGCTCCTCGCGGTAGGACTTCAGGTCGAGGATGACGTCACGGGGGTCGAGCGGCCGGCCCGACGCCTTGGCGGGACAGACGGAGGAACAGCGGCCACACTTCGTGCAGGCGTCCTGGTCGAGAATCTGTTTCCAGGAGAAGTCGTCGATGTCCGAGGGCCCGATGTCCTCGGGGTCGGCGTCGGCCGGCACGCCGGGGAGCCGGCTCCCGGCCTTTTCGTCCCGCGTCACGACGTTGGCGAACGACGACAGCATGTGGAACGGCTTGGCGTAAGGGATCCAGGCGACGAACCAGAGCGCGAGGAGGGCGTGACTCCACCAGGAGACGGGGTAGATGGCCGTCGCCGCCGCCTCGGTGAGGCCGCCGCCCTGCAGGACGAGAGCGACGAAGTAGCCGACGAAACTCACCTGTTCGTAGGCGGGGAAGCCCTGGCCGAGGATGCGGAGCCCTTCGGTGAGGTAGCCGCCGACGCCGAGCAGGAACAGCGACCAGACCAGCAGGGCGTCTTCGCGGCCGGTGTGGACGCCCCAGAGCCGCTCGTTCCGGACGACGTACCGGCGGTAGATGGCGATACCCAGGCCGACGACGAACAGCAGCCCCATCGCGTCGACGACCAGCGAGTAGGACTGGTAGAAGTCGCCGACGAAAAAGGAGTCGCCCGTCAGCGGGCCGTAGACGTCCATGTCGACGAACAGGATCGTCGTGGCGATCAGGAGCGTGAGAAAGCCCCAGAAGATGAAGGCGTGCATCAGGCCGCCACGGAAGTCGCGGTCGAACTGCTTTTCGTTCGACAGGGCTATCTTCGCGCCGCCGAGGACACGACCGACGAGACCGTCCGTCCGGTCGAACGGGTCGGCCGCGCCCCGCTGGTAGCGGCGAAACCGGGCGTAGACGCCGTAGGTGAAGACCAGCAACGTCACCACGGCCAGGTAGTAGAAGATAGCTTTCCCCGTCGCTCCGATACCCCAGAACGTGGGGCGGGTGATTTCAGCCTGCAGGACCGTCATTTGGTAGCATCGGGAGGGGGACGCGCATAAGTGTTTTTTCACGCTAGCAACCTAGCGCTCTCGTTCACGCCCGGCAATCGCCGCAATGCTTTTGTACGGGACCGCGATGAGTCCTTCTCGATGGACGAGAAGACCGAGGAACTCCGCGACATCTTCCTCGACGTGGCTGACGAGGAGGCGGTCACGGAGTCCCAGGCCGAGGGCCGGGGGACACTCGCCGGGGACGAGGCGGACCTCGACGAACGACTGACGGCCGTCGTCGAGCGGATGCGAGACCGCTACGACTTCCGGACGGCGCTCGACGACGCGGCCTACCCCCGGATCGTCCGGGGCTTCTACGACGGCAACGACGACGCGGCCATCGCCGACGACCTGGGGCTGGACCCGGAGACGGTCTTCCGGGCCCGTGCCGACCTCCACCTCGTCAGCGAGGACGACGCCGAACTCGACCTGGACGCCCTCCGGGACGTTCTCGAGGTAGATCCGCGAGAGGCCGACGGCGACGACCTGGCTGCGGCCACCGCGACCCTCGACGCCGACGAAGACGCCGTCCGGCGGGCCAGCATCGTTCTCGCCGCGATGCAGGCCTCCCGCCGGGTGAGTCACCGGTTCCGCAGCGAGTTCGAGGACGTCATCCCCGAAGCGGACCTCTCCGTTCGCCTGACCGCCGAGGCCCACGAGGACGGCCTCCAGGAGGCGACGGAGGACGCCGAGGTCGACACGGACTTCTGAACTGTTGGACTGGGGTCGCGATTCATTCCCACTGGCGAGGAGTCGCTGAAAGGGGAGGGGCTTTCTGGCTGTTCTCCGGTGCCGTACGGCCAGAATCTCTCGCACCAACGATCCCACGACAGTTTATCCGGGAAGCCGGGACCAACCTATCCCATGCAGGCTTTCCGGGACGTCGCCACCGCCGCCTACTGCCCTCGCAAGCTCTACTACCGCCAGCGGGAGCCGGACCCCGACGCCGCCGTCCCCCAGGAGGTCCTCGAACGCCGCGAACTGGCCTTCCGGTATCCCGAACTCCTGACCGACGACGCCGACCTCGCCGAGGCACCGCTGGCTGTCACTCCGACCCAGTTTCGCTCCCGGCTGAGCTGTGCCAAGGCCAGCCTCGAAGACTGGGACGCCCTGGCCGACCCGCCCCACCGTGACGTCTTCCTCGAGGGCAAGGACTGTCGCGGGGTCGCCCACAAGGTAGTCGAGAATCCACCCCGGCCCTCGCTGGTCTTCGCCGGCGCTCCGCCGGACCGGGGCATCTGGGAACCCCAGAGCGTTCGGCTGGTGGCCGCCGCGCTGGCGCTGTCGAACGAGCGGCAAACCCGGGTCGAGGAAGCCTACGCCGAGTACCCCGCCCACGGCGTCGTCCGGCGGGTCGAAGTGGGTGCCCGGCGGCGGGCCAGGTACCGGGCGGCGCTCCGGACCGCCGACGCCATCGACGGGCCGCCAGGACGCACCGCGAACCGGGACAAGTGTGACCCCTGCGAGTACCGTCCCGAGTGTGGCGTCGAGACCCGCTCGATGCTCTCCCGGCTGGGAGACTAGTTCGAGGCCAGCCACTCCCGGACGGCGTCGGCCTCGTGACCTCGGCGGACGATGCCTCCGCCGGCCACGTCGACGACGGTCGACCCGCCACCCGGCGTCTCGCCGCCGTTCAGGACGACGGCGGCCGCCTCCCGGATTTCCTCGTCGAGGTCCTCGACGCGGCGGGTCGATGGCCGACCGCTGACGTTGGCGCTGGTCGACGTGACGGGGGCGACCCGTTCCAACAGTGCCAGGGCTCCGTCGTGGGCCGGCACCCGGATCCCCACTTTCTGTTCGCCGGCGACGAGGGCTTCGGGAATCTCGGTCGCCGGCTCGACGAGGACCGTCACCGGGCCCGGGAGGAACGCCTCCATGAACGCCACCGTCCGATCGTCGGCGTCGACGTACTCGAGGGCGGCCTCCACCGACGGAACCGCCATCGAGACGGGCTTCGACCGGTCGCGGTTCTTGGCCGCGAAGACTCCTTCGACGGAATCGGCGTCGAGGGCGTCGGCGCCGAGGCCGTACACCGTCTCCGTCGGGTAGACGACGAGGTCACCCCGCCGGATGGCGTCGGCGGCGCGGTCGAGCGCTTCCGGATCGAGGCCACTACCCCCCTGCACGGTCACACCACCCGGTCGATCGCGTCCTCGACCTCGTCGTAATCCGGGAAGTCCGGCCACTCGGTCGCCACCCAGTCGTATGCGATCGTCCCGTCCGCTTCGATCACGAAGGCGGCGGGACGGGGCTCTTCGATGCCGGTCATGCCGTCGAGGTCGTGGACGATGCCGTACTCTTCGGCGACGCCGTTGGCGGGGTCCGAGAACAGGCGAGCGTCTATTTCTCGCTCTTCGATGAGCGTCTTGTGCTCGTACGGCGTCGAGATGGACAGGCCGACGACCTGCACGTAGTCGGTCCAGCCCCGGTCGCGGATTTCGTTCCAGGCGTAGGTGGCGGGGAAGGCGCCGTCCATCGAATGGAAGACGAGCACGACCGGGCCCGTCTCGAGCAGGTCCGAGAGGGCGGCGTCCTCCCAGTACTCGTCGTTCACCAGGGGGCGTTCGAAGTCCGGGGCCTGGTCGCCGGCCGTGACGTGGTCGGTCTCGGGGAGGTCGACGACGTCGAATCCGGGGGCCACTACGATCCCTCCGGCTGCTCCGCGTCGCTCGCATCGTCCGCCCGGCCGCCGTCGGCGTGCACCGTCGCGCCAGGTTCGGCGGGCGTGTCGCCCCCGTCGCCGTAGGTTCGTTCGAGGTACTCGACGATGTTGGCGCTCTCTGCCATCGTGGCTCCCGTGGTCTCGTCGACGATTACCGGAACGGTCCGGGCGCCGGCCTCGCGCTTGACGACGTTTCTGTCCGAGTGCATCGGTTCGACGAACCGTGAGCGATACGGAATGCCGTACTCCTGGAGCAGGCGGACGACCCGCTCGCAGTAGGGGCAGGCCTGGAGCCGGTAGAGCGTCATCGCCGGAGTTTCGGTCGACATGTGTGGTCGTTGGGAGCGGTGGCAGGAAAACGTTGCCCGGCCGGTCGCCGGGGCGACACGAACGTGTACCATGACAACGCTTAATCCCGGTGCCCGACAAGACCCACCGTCTATGGGTGTCTCCGCGCTTTCGATAGGCTCGGTCCCGCCCGTCCTGGCTATCGACGTCATGGGGCTGTCCCTCCCGCCGAGCGTCTTCTACGGCGGCGGCGTGCTAACGATCGTCCTGCTACTGGCACTGTCCGCGTTCTTCTCCTCCTCGGAGATAGCAATGTTCTCGCTCGCAGCCCACCGAGTCGAGGCGCTCCGCGAGGACGGCGTGCCCGGCGCCAAGACGCTCGACCACCTCAAGAGCGACCCCCACCGCCTGCTGGTGACGATCCTGGTGGGCAACAACCTCGTCAACATCGCGATGTCCTCCATCGCGACGGGACTGCTCGCCTACTACCTCGGCAGTCAGGGGTCGGCGGTAGTGATCGCGACCGTCGCGATCACGGCGCTCGTCCTCCTGTTCGGGGAGAGCGCGCCCAAGTCCTACGCCGTCGAGAACTCCGAGTCCTGGGCGTTGCGCATCTCCCGGCCGTTGCACCTCGCCGAGACCATCCTGCTCCCGCTGGTCGTCCTGTTCGACCACCTGACGCGGATGGTCAACAAGGTGACCGGCGGCCGGTCGTCCATCGAAACCTCGTACGTCACCCGCCAGGAAATCCGCGACATCATCGAGACAGGCGAGCGAGAGGGCGTCCTCGACGAGGACGAACGGCTGATGCTCCAGCGAACCCTCCGGTTCAACCGGACGATCGCCAAGGAGGTGATGACGCCCCGCCTGGACATGACGGCCGTCTCGAAGAGCGCGAGCGTCGAGGAAGCCATCGAGACGTGCGTCCAGAGCGGACACGCCCGGATCCCGGTCTACGAGGGTAGCCTGGACAACGTGGTCGGCGTCGTCCACATCCGCGACCTGGTCCGTGACCAGAACTACGGCGAGCTCGCGGCCGACGCCAACATCGAGGACCTCATCCAGCCGACGCTGCACGTCCCCGAGTCCAAGAACGTCGACGAACTCCTGACCGAGATGCGCGAACAGCGCCTCCACATGGTGATCGTCATCGACGAGTTCGGGACGACAGAAGGCCTCGTCACGATGGAGGACCTCACCGAGGAGATCGTCGGCGAAATTCTGGAAGGCGAGGAGGAACAGCCGATCGAGTTCGTCGGCGACGAGGCGGCCATCGTCAAGGGCGAGGTCAACATCGACGAGGTCAACGAGGTGCTTTCGATCGACCTGCCGGAGGGCGAGGAGTTCGAAACTATCGCCGGCTTCATCTTCAACCGCGCCGGCCGCCTCGTCGAGGCCGGCGAAGTCATCGAGTACGACGGTCTCGACATCCGCGTCGAGCAGGTCGAGAACACCCGCATCCTCAAGGCCCGCATCTCGGGGCTGGGTGACTACCAGGCCGGCACCGAAGAAGACGTCGACGTCGGCGAGGCCACCTCGGAGTGAGGGCCCGTCGGCGTTCTCAGGCGAGGCCGGTCAGGACGACGTAGAACCCGTAGCTTATCGCTCCAGCACCGACCAGCGACGCGATCCACGCCAGCACCGTGTAGCCCATCTTCGCCCCGCTTACGCCGCCGCCCTCCTCGCCCCGGGCTGCGTAGCCCGACCCGATGATGGCCGAGACGATGATCTCGTTGAACGAGACGGGGATGCCGAAGAAGACGGCCGTCTGGGCGATGGCGAAGCTGGGAATCAGGGCGGCGATGGAGCGCCGGGGTCCCAGCGACGAGTAGTCCTGGCTCAGTGCCTTGATCATCCGCGGAGCGCCGGTCCAGGAGCCTACCAGCAGGCCGAGTCCGCCACCCAGCAACAGCGCGATCAGCGGGAGGTCGTACGGCTGCATGAGCGGAACCAGGGGACCGAGCGCCAGCCCGACCTGGCTGCCGCCGGCCGAGAATGCGACGAGTCCCCCGAGCACCAGCAGAAAGTGGCGCTGGCCGGCGTCGGCGTCGCGTCGGAGGTCGTGGGCGAGCAGGCCGGCCAGGATCGCCGCGAACGCCAGCGAGACAGCGACGCGGACGGGGACGTTGCCGCCGCTGCCAGCGGCGAGGTCTGCAACCGTCTCGGCGATGGACGCCTGGCCGCCGGCCGGGCCGAGAAAGACGAACTTGACGTTTGCGAGGATCAGCCCCACCGCGCCGGCCAGCAGCGGGACGACGACCGTCTCCCGGGTGGCCTCGGACCGGAGCAACCTGGCGGTACCGTAGGCGATGCCACCGCCGACGAACGGCGTCGCGATCCAGAGTGCGGCGATCTGCTGGTACTTCGCCCATGCCGGTTCGCCGCCCATGGCGAGGCCGACGCCGACGACCGCTCCAGTGACCGTAAAGGCCGTTGCGATGGGATAGCCGGAGAAGACGCCGATAGCGACCAGGACGGCCGCCGTCACCAGGCCGATGATGGCCGCCGTCGGCGAGAGGTTCACCCCGACGACGAGTTCTTTCCCGACGGCTTCGGTGACGTTGGCTCCCTGGAGGACTGCCCCCAGCAGGCCCAGAATCCCCACCAGGAAGCCGGCCCGCATGATGGAAATGGCGTTGGCCCCGACGGCCGGGGCGAACGGCGTCGACCCCGAGGAGCCGGCGCCGATGGCCCAGGCCATGAACAGGCTGGCCAGCCCCGCGACGACCAGCGTCGCCACCGCCGTCGCGCCTACCATCGTTTCCCTGCCCTTGTTCGGGTGGCGGCATTAAGCCTACCGACTGCCGTGGAATCGATGTGGTTGAGAGAGTGACGTTGTTTGCGGTAGTCCGAACCCCTACGATAGCACCCGAAAAACTAACTCTCTCACCTAGGTCGTCTTTTCGTCGAGGTCGTCGCCGTTGGCTTCGCGTTCCCGCTCGGTCAGTTCCACACCCTCCACAGCCTCGGCCGCTTCGACGTCCTTCTCGGTGTCCACGTGCCAGCGGTCGACCTCATCCTCGTAGTCGGCCAGCGTGTTCGACACCCGGATCTTCAGGTCGTCGTCGTTGACGTTGACCTCGAAGACGTAGTCCGGGCCCTCGCCCCGGCCCACTCGCTGGAGGTTCGCGCTGACGAGTTCGTTGTCGAAGTAGTAGGGCGCGATCTGGGTCATCACGTTGCGGTAGACGGCGTCTTCGACCTTGCGGACGGCCTTCCGACCCGCCGAGTCCGCCGCCCGGGCGACGTAACCCATGCTCTCGCTCCACTTGTCGACGGCCTCGTCGGCGTCGTCGAGGTTCTCGTAGGACTCGGCCAGCTTTTCGCCGGCCGTCTGGAGGTCCTCGTCGGGGTCCTTCCCGGCCTGTTCGCCCTCGCCCTCCTCGACGCGGGCCTGCTCGGCCGTCTTTTCGTTGACGTCCTCGTCGAGTCGTTCGTGGCTCTTGGGCCGCCACTCGTCGAACTCCGCCAGGGCCTCCTCGTCGATGTCGACGCCGCTCTCGGCGACGTCACGGAGGGCTCTGACGATGCGCTCGCCGTGTTCGACGGCGTCGACCCAGCCGCCTCGTTGTTTAAAGCCCGAGACGCTCTCTTCCATCGGTGCCTTCACTACCTGGATAGCTGCTGATAAACATTTTTGTGCCGTCTCACTTGCCGATACGAGAAATCGCCGTCGGGTCTACGGCTGTCGATCATTGCCCGTAGATCAACCGCGTCGCCGCCGAGTCGAGCCGCCGTTTGACGCGTCCGAGCCAGACGGCCGGCTTCGAAACCGCCCGGACCTCCGACTCCGGGAGTTCGATACACTCGCCACCGTAGGGGTCGGCCTTCCGCCCGTTTTCGCGTTCCTCGGCCACCTCGACGGCCGTCGACACGCTGCACCGTCCACAGGCCTCGCGTCCGTTTCCGGACATGGCTTCTCACTACGACTGATATTGACGGCCGAGAACCTTAACGGTTCGGCGCGCGGTATTCGTTCACATGAACGAGGCCGACCGGGACGGCGACGCTGGCGGGATTCCCGACGCTGGTGGGAGCCCCGACGCCGACCTGACGGACGACACCGTAGGTGAGGGTCCGACCGACACGTCCGAAACCGCCGACCGGCCGGTGTGGGACGACGACTACCTTGACCGCGTGGCCGGTCGGCTGGCGAGCAACTACGACCTCGAACGAGACTACCGCGTCGCCGGCGAGCGGTTCCCCCTCTACGGCCGCATGGAAATCCACAGCGAGAAGCACTTCTTCCACCCGGCGCTCTCCTTTGCCCACCACGAGTCCCACGAACACCTGTTCGCCCGCCGCGCCGACCGCGTCGACCCGGCCACCGTCGAGCACCTCGTCACCCTGGGTCACGACCTGGCCGACGAGTGGATCGACGCCGACGAGGAGCACTACAGTACGGAGTTCACCTTCGTCCTCGTGACGGGGCGGATCTCCGGGGACGTGCGGGATCGCGTCGCCGGCCTGGACGAGCGAACGCTGCTGAAGTACGGCTTCAACGGCCACTACGACGTCAACGTGGTCGTGGTCGCACCGACGCGCGAAGAAATCGTGGCGAACGAGGCCGCGGACGTCACCGAGGCCTTCGCGGTCTGGGACGAAATCGAGCGTGAGGAACCGGGGCTGCTGGGCCTGATAGCCCGGCGGTTCCAGCTCTAGTCGTCCCCCGGTTCACTCCGTTCGCCTCCCGGGATCCTGCCACTGCCGAGGCCGCGAACGTTCTGGATGTTCTTGTAGGCCATCCAGGCGAGCGACAGGGCGAGACCCACGAGGACGAGGCCGATGACCGCCTGTGCGACGCCGGCGGCCTGTCCGAGGAGCGTGTCCGCTTCCGTGGCGGTGATCCCCAGCAACCGACCGGCGACCACCTGGTAGAACACGACCCAGAGCAGGCCACAGACGGTGATGACCGTCATCAGTGCCATCGGCAGGCCCGTGGACATGAGCTGCTTCGAGGCGTCCCAGTTGGCGAGCCAGACAGTCGCCGTCAGTAGCGCCATCGCGGCCAGCAACTGGTTGGCACCGCCGAACAGCGTCCAGAGGTCCTCCCAGCGACCCGAGCCGAGCAGGAAGAACGCGACGACGACGATGACGCCGGTGCTCACGTACCGATTCGAGGCATACTCCTGAACGGTGGTTTCGGGCGTCCCGACGAGTTCCTCCACCATGTAGCGGCCGAGTCGCGCGGCGGTGTCCATGCTCGTCAGCAGGAAGCTGGCGAGGACGAGCGCCATGAACACTGCGGCGAGGTCGAAGGGTATGCCCAGCGCAGTGAGGATCGCTCCTCCGCCCGTCGCGAAGTTCGGCAGTGCGAGCCCGATCCCGCCGGTGTCGGCCGGAATTGCGACCACGGCGACCGTCGCGATGGCGACCGCGGCGAGCAGTCCCTCGCCGAGCATCCCGCCGTAGCCGATGAGTTTGGCGTCGGTCTCCTTGTCGAGTTGCTTCGCCGTCGTGCCCGAGGAGACCAGCGAGTGGAACCCGCTGATCGTCCCGCAGGCGATGGTCACGAACAGTAGCGGGAACAGCGGCATCAGCGGAAGGTCCCCTGCCAGCGGCCCGCCGCCGCCGAAGAAGCCGTACCAGGCGTCCAGCTGTATGTCGAAGCTCATCGTCGCGTCGACGGCGCCGGCCGGCACGTTCATCCCGGTGATAAACGTCCCGACGATGACCGCCAGCAACGTCCCGCCGACGCCCGCGTACAGCAGGAACGACGACAGGTAGTCACGAGGCTGGAGTAGCATCCAGACGGGAAGGACGCTGGCCATCCCGCCGTAGACCAGGACGACGAGCACCCAGGCACCGATGTTCGCGCTTCCCAGCAGTGCCGGGAAGAACGCGTCAGACCCGAGCAGCGTGAACGTCCCCGCCGGGTAGCTGGCGTCGGGGGGTGCAGGCGTGATCGCGACCGGGAACTGGGTACCGATCCAGACCGAGATGAACACGCCGGCGACGAACAGCACCGTCCCGACCGAGAACGGCAGGTTCATCTGGTAAAGCCAGATGCCGAACAGCACAGCGAGCCCGATGTAGATCACGCTCGCGGTGGCAGCCTGTGGGTAGGCGTTGAACACCACGCCGATGACGAGTGCGAACACTGCGACGACGAGGATGATCAACAGGTAGGCGAACCACAGGAGCATGTCCTTGCCGCGTTCGCCGACGTACTCGCCGATGATGTAGCCGATCGACTTCCCCTCGTGTCTGAGGCTGCTGGTCAGGGAGGTGAAGTCGTGTACTGCGCCGAGGAGCGGGTTACCGATGGCGACCCAGAGCACGGCCGGAACCCAGCCCCAGATCAGCGAGGCCGTTATCGGCCCGACGATCGGTGCGCCACCCGCGATACTGGAATAGTGATGCCCCAACAAAACCGGCTTCTTGGACGGTACGTACTCCTGCCCGTCGTCGTGTCTGTGCGCTGGTGTCTCGCGGTCTTCATCCAGCTCGACGAACCTCGCCAGGTACCGCCCGTACCCGACGTAGGCCACGCTGAACGTGACGAGCACTAGCGCGACGATCCACATTACGCCTGCCATTGGTTACCACACCTGGGAGGCAGTGCTACCACCTTATTAAACATAATCAATGGATATTGACACGAATGGTCGAATCTCTGCTGGCCGACGCACCAAACGGTCAGGTAGCTACGCAACTCCTACGTGGGTATTTTCGGCCTCATGCCGTCGGCTTCGGTTCGAGGGCCAGTTCGTCGGCGACGTCGGCAAGCAGCGACCCGACGACTTCGCTGGAACGACTCTCTATCTCGGCCACGACGGGGGGCTCGAACTCGCGGATCTCCGCCAGGCGCTCTCGCTCGGTCTCGACGCGATCACGGAGGTAGCGTGCACCCCGCCCGTCCTCCTCCGGGTCCGGCGCGGGGGTAAGTCTGTTTACGAGGAGTCCCTCGATCGAGAGGTCGGCCTCACGGAGCGTCTCGATCGTCCGGCGGGTCTCCCGAATAGAGAGCTGGTCGGGGTTACACACCAGGTGGAAGGCAGCGTCGGTGCGGAGGGTCTCGCCGGCGAATTCGAAACGCTGCTTTCGCTCGGTCAGCCGGGCGACGATGGGGTCGGATTTGCGCAGTTGGCGGGCTCGCTCCTCGCCGAGTGCGGCACGTTCGAAGTAGTCGATACTCTTCTCGCGTTTTGCCAGCAGACTCTCGATCCACTCCTGGAGATACTCCGGTAGTGTGAGCAGGCGGAGGGTTCCGGCGGTTGGGGCCGTATCGAAGACCACCTGGTCGAACTCGTCTGCCTCCTGCATTACGTCGATGAACCGGTCGAACAGGGCCGCCTCGTAGGCCCCGGGCGTCTGGTGGGCCATCTCGAGTTGCATCGACACCTCGTTGACCATCGCGGGGCTGAGTTGCTCGCCGAGCTGGCGACGAAGGTTCTGAAAGTGGTCTTCGACCTCCTGGTCGGGGTCGATCTCCATGGCGTGGAGCCCGTCGTGGCCCTCCACAGCTTCGGGCTCGTCCGGGAACGACTGGTCGAACACGTCCGAGGTGCTGTGGGCGGGGTCCGTCGAGACGACCAACGTCTCCAGCCCGGCGTCGGCGCACTTGAGCCCGTACGCCGCCGAGACGGTCGTCTTGCCGACGCCGCCCTTGCCGCCGAAGAAGGCGAATCGAGCCATCAGAAGTGGTACTGCTGGCCCTTGCGCTCGACCAGTGAGTCCCGGTCCCACATCCGGCGCTGCCAGGCCTCGTACTCGTCACCCAGGTGGGGAAGTAACTCTGCGGTGTAGTACGACACAGGACTCGGGATGCCGAATGCATCCGGGAAACACGCCAGCATGAACGCGTCCTCCAGGTCTTCGGCTTCCTTCTCGAGTTTCTCGGTCGCCGGATGGACGATCATGCCGTGGTAGAGCCCGTGGAGCCACGTCTCGACGACGTCGAGATACCGGTCGATCCGGTCCGCAAGCGTCATGCTCCCCGCTACGAGGCCCTGTCTCAAAAAGCGTGTGGGGTAACCTAGCACGGATTTAAGGGACGGGCGGCCCCAGGGCGACACAATGGCGTCCCGGGGCGACCCACGCGTTCACTTCGCGATCAACCTGGTGCTGTCGGCGGCCTTCGCGGCCTTCATACTCTGGGGGCTGGAGTTCGTCGGTGTCGGGACGCTCACCCTGGAACGGTTCGTCCTCGGAACTATCGTGCTGATGGCGGTCACCTACCTCGTGACCCGGTAGCGGACACTCGACCACCCGCTAGCAGGCACAGCTTGCCGTCCCGGTCGAGCGCTCGAACGCCATCTCGTCCCCGCAGGACGGACAATCCGGCGGCGTCTCACCCTCGACGTCGACGTCCCGAATACGTTCCTGACAGTCGTGACACCAGTAGGCACCCGACGAACCGTCCGTCGCGGTCGCCGACGAAGAGCCCGCAAATGCCTCCGCGATCGTACCGAGCAGACCCATATGCTAGCAATTGACATCCGGGCGGGAAAAACACCACGGTCGTGTGCCGGCAACGCCCGACCGTCGGACTCCGTCGCACGCTGGATTGGGTTTTTGCCCCTCGCGTCCGTAGTCCCGTCTGGTATGACGGAAGCACTTTTCATCGTAAGTCAGGAGGGATACTGGGGCGAGGAGTGCGTCGAACCCCTGGTGACGCTGTCGGACGCCGGTATCGAGGTAACGGTCGCGACGCCGTCGGGCGACCCGCCGACCATCGACGAGCGGTCGGTCGACCCCGACAACGTCGGCGAGGAGACCGCCGAACGAGTCAGGGAGGTCCACGAGTCCGACGAGCGACTGAACGACCCGATGGCGCTGGCCGAGGTCGACGCCGGCGACTACGACGCGGTCGTCTTCCCCGGCGGCCACGGCACGGAGTGGGACGTCAACCAGGACCGCCACGCCCGGGACGCCCTCCGGACGGCCGTCGAAGCGGGCGACGCGAAGGCCCTCGTGGTCTGTCACGCCGTCGGCATCCTCGCGTTCACCCGGGACGCGAACGGCGACTTCCTCGTCGAGGGCCGGGACGTCACCGGCTTCCCCAACGCGTGGGAGGACGGCATCGTCGACGAGCGCGACCTGATGCCCGACGGCCGGAAACTGCCCTACTGGGTCGAGGACGAGGTGAAGGCCGCCGGCGCGAACTGGGACGCCGAACTCGACGCGGAGACCAGCGTCACCGTCGACGGCGACCTGATCACCGCTCGCGGTCCGGAATCCTCCGCCGCGGCCGCCGAGACGCTGCTGGCCGAACTCGGCGTCGAAGCCCAGGCCTGACCTGCCGACTCGACGGTAGCGGGCCGACCCGACCGCTGGCCGACTCGACCGCCGACCTCTCACGGTTCGGGTTCGGTCCAGCACGGGACCTGGACCGGTCCGGCACTGGACTGGGCCGGTCCGTGACCGGACCTATTTCACCCGTCCGGTCGACGGACCCACCATGCCCATCGAGGACCGCGACCGCGCCGGGGTCGTGACCCACGCCCTGGCCCAGCACACGCTGACGGAACTGCGCGACGTCGACACCGAACAGGTCGCCTTCCGCAAGGGACTCGTTCGCCTCGGCCGCATCTGTGGCTACGAAATTGCCGACGCGCGCCTAGAAACCGAAGCCGTTCCCGTCGAGACGCCGCTGACCGACACCGAGGGCTCGCGCGTCACCGGCCTCGACGACGTGGTCATCGTCAACGTCCTCCGGGCGGCCACGCCGTTCGTCGAGGGCCTGCTGAAGGCCTTCCCGGCCGCCCGGCAGGGCATCATCTCGGCCAGCCGCGACGAGTCGGCGGGGATGACCGACGGGACGTTCCCCATCACCGTCGACTACGTGAAACTCCCCGACCTCGACCCCGAGGACACGGTCATCGTCGCCGATCCGATGCTCGCCACCGGGAGCACGATGTGTGCCGTTCTCGAAGAACTGACCGCTGACGACCCCGACCCCGAGCACCTGATCGTCCTCTCGGCGACCAGCGCGCCGGCGGGGCTGGACCGCGTCGCCGAGCGGTTCCCGGAGGTCGACCTCGTGACCGTCAGCGTCGACGACCACCTGGACGACGACGGCTTCATCGTCCCCGGCCTCGGCGACGCCGGCGACCGCGCCTTCGGCACCACTGAGTAACCCGGAATCCGACCCCTACCTTCCTACCTCGGTATCGACTGGACGCCCTCGAAGGAAATCGACGGATCGAACACCCCTTCGTTTCGTCTGGAAACCACGATACGTCAGCGTGGTTAGTCTGCACGTAAAATCCGATCGGGTCGGCGACAGGGGCTAGACTCCACCCGAAATGCGACGGTCGTCGAAACGATCCCGTGGCCCCGGAACCCGGCTGGCCCGGCCCGGCTCTCAGTGGTCGATGTCCGCCCGGCCGCTGGTCGCGCTCCGGACGCGGTCCCGCAGGTCGGCGGCCTCGGCGCTCGGCGCCCGGACCTCGAAGCTAACCACTTCCTCGTAACTGGCCTCGAAGTCGACCGACTCCCCGGCGCTCTCGAAGATGCCCCGGACGCTACCCGAGTCGTCGTAGTCGACAGTGACGACGAACGTCTCCTGGGGCACCTCCTCGACGATGCCAGCGTCGTCGAGTGCGTCCTTGACGCCCCGGCCGTAGGCCCGGGCCAGCCCGCCGACGCCCAGTTTCGTTCCGCCGTAGTACCGGGTCACGACGGCGACGACGTTCTCGACTTCCTCCTGCTGGAGGACGTTGAGTGCCGGTTTGCCGGCCGACCCCGAGGGTTCGCCGGCGTCGCTCGACCACTCTCTGAGGGGTTCGGCCCGTACCCTGTACGCCGGGACGTTGTGGGTGGCGTCGGCGTAGGTCTCGGAGATCTCGTCGATGGTCGACTCGGCGTCTTCGACGCTTCTGGCGGGTCTGACGTGACCGATAAACTCCGACCCGCGTATTTCGAACCGCGCCTCTCCCGGCTCTGTGACGGTTCGATACGACTCGTCCTCTGACACTGGTGGTTGATTGACCGGTAGCGCTGATACCGCTTTCGTACGCACCGCCAACAGCCAGAAAGCCCCCGGTCGTTCACGGCGCTTCGCGCCGTTAGCTCGCGAGA
>CAZGAX010000059.1:0-1400 GCA_964523745.1 uncultured Halobacteriales archaeon
TGGGAATTCAACAGGAACAGTTCCACGGTAGAGAACGAACGAAACAACATCAAGACGGCTGAAATTCGGATCTGGAAGGAGAAGCTCATAGAACTAATTCCCGACTCCGAATTCAAGACCTGCCGCCTCTGTGAGTCACTTCAAATGCCAAAAAGCGACCGGCGCAGGAGTCGAGGGTATGTATGGGAATGTCCTGACTGCTTCTAGTCTGGGCCCACGACAGTCTGGTGATACAATCGAAGAACGCTGGAATAACTTGATGGATGAGTGGGACTGTCAAAGTCGCGCTGACAACGAGGTGTACTCATCCCCTGGAGTGAACACGAAGCCGAAGACTGGCAAAATCCCGGTGTAACGAGTTTCCGTCCGTGACCTGATTCCGAAATCCCGGAAACCTTGAATTTCCACGAGTGGTCGTCGACGACGAGAAGACCTCACGAGAACGGTCGCGTTGGCCCACGAGGAGATTGAGTCGTACGATTCCTCGTATTACGAGTCGCAGTTGGTCTGAGCTGTCGAGAGCATACTGGCACCTCTTGACTGGATTTGGAACATATTCGACGAGAGATCAACGGAACACGTGTAGTCGGTATCATGGACTGGACCTGGCGAACCCCCTCCCCCCTTTTTCGAGTTGTAAACTCGTGACGGCAGGAGGGGGTGAACAGCAAGAGGGACTGCAAAATAGCTGATTGTGGCAGATACACACGATAGAGAGAGTGAGCACCTCATCTTCTAACTTGTAACTAGAAATGAGAAGGTTTATGTTGCACGTTATCTTATCATAACCGCACTGGAGACAAAGAAAACAAATCGTCTAGCTGCAGCTAGACGATTGAGATCTCTGGAGTAGATGACCTCTTCATCTCGTCCGTGGTTCTGATCCCGTGTACTTTCCCAACCAGAGTCGCGCTAACGCAAACTTATTTGCGTTCCCGGTTGTAACTCCCTGTCATGTCGCGGAACGCGGACGGAGGCGACGGCGCCGGCGTCCTCCGGAGCAAGCGCAACGCCACCAGGTACCAGATACTGGTGGAGATAGGCGAGCGACAGCCAGCCGTCAACCAGCAGGAGATCGCCGACGCCATCGGGATCACGTCCCAGGCCGTCAGCGACTACCTCCACGACCTCATCGACCAGGGCTACGTCGACAAGGGCGGCAGGGGTCGGTACGAGGTGACCAAGGAAGGGGTCGACTGGCTCATCTCACAGACGAACGACCTGGAAGGCGTCGTCGAACACGTCACCGAGAACGTCATCGGCCAGGTCGAAATCGAGACGGCGATCGCCACGAGCGCCGTCAGCGAAGGCGACACCGTGACCCTCACGATGCGAGACGGTGTGTTACCCACGACCTCGTGGCTACGGCGGGAACGGAAGCGGTGGCAGCGGCCCGGGCC
>CAZGAX010000059.1:1500-20782 GCA_964523745.1 uncultured Halobacteriales archaeon
TACCCACGACCTCGTGGCTACGGCGGGAACGGAAGCGGTGGCAGCGGCCCGGGCCGGGGACATTGAACCGGACGTTCGCTTCGGCACGGTCTCCGCCGTCCAGGAGGCTGCCACCCGGGGGTTAGACGTCGCATTGCTTGCCGTGGAATCCGTCGTCTCGGACCACGCCGACGAGCTCCGAGCCCAGAACATCAGCTACGAGGTAAGCGACGCCGACTCGGACTCCTGAGCGAGGTCGTTCATACAACCCAGGATGGTGGGTGTGAGTCAGGCCAGCCCCGAAGGCCGACCACTGCCCGAGACGGCGATCCACACTCAGTCACTGTTTGCCGACACCCTGCACCGGCTCAACCCCGAGAGTGACAGTTGACGACGCCCGAGAGGCGCGTCTGACGCTCCGATTCGGTGCGAAAGAGTCGTTCCGCGAGGCCGACCGGACGCTCCGTGAGGGGTCCCGGGTCTGGAAGGACGCCGGTCTGGCGGAAGAGCGGTACAGAGAGGCAAAGGTTTGCTATCTAGACGGCAGTCAGGGCGACGTCTGGCGAGTCCTGAGCACCGGATTGTTGGCGGGCTGGCCAGTGGCAACACTCTCACGGCACCCTATTTTTGCAACTCGGTTCGGTCCTTCTTGCGGCTTCATCCAACTCTGTTTAGACTCCTCAAAGAGCAGCCAAGGCGGCACCGAGATCGTGGTGCCGGCGAATCTGACCCAGGGGGTTCTGTTCGGCGTTAGAGGTGTGTCTAAGGCCACTCAATCAAAACACACTACCAAACGCGTTGGTGGGCTTCACGAAATAATTATGGCCACCCAGAAATGAAATATCTCCATGACTATCATCACCAAGATTCAACCACCTACTCGGGACAGTGGATTTTTTGATACATCTCCCCCACCTACATCTGATTCAAATTGTTGCTTCTCATTTAATCCCGATGATGTAAAGAAGAAAGATAGGGTTGAGTTACAACCACATGAACTGAACGAAGATGGTCACTGGAAATGCCCGTTCCCATCCATGCAGAATTCCGAGCAATGTGTTTTTCACGCTCCAATCAAAGAGAAATCACCTTCTGAAGTTAGCAGCGCATTATTGGAGTACCTTTCATATTCGAAACCTCCGACCCGTAGAGGCATCCAAATCATTGGAGGAAAATATGACATTCTGGACATCCGTGACTGTATTCACGATTTAGGCCAGAAGGCAGAAATTGATCTGAGATATTCAACAATAGAATCCGACATTTATTTTGGTGATGTACATCTTCCAGCGATTGATCTCTCTGGGTCCACTATATCCGGGAGGATTTTTATGCGAGATTCCACCGTTGATGGCGATTTTAACCTATCCAGCACCCACTTTTCGAATTATGGGGATGTGAGTCTGGTCCTTGATGGAGCGATTGTTAACGATAATATATTAATTCCTGACAGTAATATTTCTGGAGAAGTCATTTTTGTGGATGTCAATTGTATCGGTGATGTAGATTTTCAACATTCTGCATCCCAGAACGGAGTTGATTTTTTCGAATGCCATTTTCAGGGAGAAGTTAAGTTCTACAAATCAAATATATTGGGTGAGATTAATGCAGAAGACAATACCCCTCTTCGGGTATTTAATTGTGATTTTGACGATATTGCACATTTCCAGGGCGTTTATCTCTCCGGTATCTTTTCTGGGGAGAGATCTACATTCAAAGATGGATTAGTACTCATGCATATGGAGCCTAGCAATACAATCAAGCTGTCTAACGTTCGGATTGAGGGTGCAGCAACCTTTGAAGGGATGTATATCCCTGGAACAAGCCTTTATCTGCGAGAGTCGGAGATAAACGGGAAACTCACAATTGCAAATACTAGATTTATAAATTCTAAAAATAATAACTTAGATGTCCATTTGGAGCGCTCTAATATTAATTCGGGCGATATCTTTCAGTCCAAAGGTGGAGATGTATACTGTTTCCTTGAGCAAGCAACTATTGGTCAGGTCAACTTTAGACACCAAGCCGAAAGAGTAGTCCTTCACCCTTTCCCTGAAAATATAATTCTCCAAGATAGCTTAGGAGATGAGTCTGTGTTTAGTTATTTATCAATCTATGATACTGTCTTTGATGGGTTTGACTTTGGAAACTATCGGCGAGATTTAGAAAAAGTAAATTGGAACATGCACAAATTTCCGAGGCGTCAAGCGAATCGTGAAGTTTCCTTCGCTACTTTAGAAGGTGAAGATGAAAAGGTGATCGGTACTGTTCAGGCTGACTTGTCTTCGGCCGAAATCCTTGAACGAACATATCTAAAAGCCAGAAACGGGGCAAAGGAAGAAGGTGATGAAATTGCCTCATCTAAATTTTTAATCAAAGAAATGAGATATAGGAAACTTCGGTATAGAAATGAATTTCTTACCACACTGATTTTTCCCGATACACTATCTGACATTCGGACAGGGATTATAAATGGATCTAGATGGTTCCTGAATTCTATTCTGGAAGTTTCGAGCTACTATGGTGAGAGGGTTTGGCCAGTGCTAGTATATTCTGTTCTATTAATAATACAGTCAGCAATGATGTATCCATTATACGGTGGTTTTGGAAACTCATCTGATACGTATAGTTTTTCTGCTGTGAATGAAGGGACAATTGCTCTATCTGATTTGGTCTTCCAGAGCCTCTATTTTAGCTTTGTAACCTTCACTACAGTCGGATACGGTGATTACACACCGAATAAAGGTCTGCCTCAGTTGATTACAGCGGTGGAGTCGTTCTTTGGCGCACTATTATTAGCTTTAATTGTATTCACGTTCGGTAAAAGAGTAACAAGATAAACGCCATTTTCTTCCCCCAGAGGTCGCACGTCAAGGGAATCTGATTCCCGATATTGCACACGCGACTGGGATAGCCGTGTGCAATTTCATGTGCCTCCGAATGACCGACCGTCGGGAGAGTCGGCTGAAGCACCTACAGACCGCTACCCGCGAGAACACCCAGAGCAAGGCGCTCGATGTGGGCGCCGAGTGCTACATCAGAGTGTCTCGTCGCGTCGGTGCCTCGGTTCGCGTCGCATCGGTCGTGGCGGTATCACTCACGATCAGATGTCTCCGTTGACGATGTCCGCAACTCGCTGGCGGTCGAACAGTTCGTCGTCGCCCGTCACCTCGCCGAAGACGTCTGGGTAGAGTTGCTTCGCGGCCCGCTCGGTCAGGAACAGATTGTGGATCGGCCCCTGGTAGAGGTACCCGCCGCGGTAGACCTGGCCGTTCTTGACGGCCGTTAGCTCGCTCCCGACCGGGTGGTCCTCCATGTACGCGAGGACGACGTCGCGGAACTCCTGGGCCGTCTTTCGTTCGTGACCCCGCACCAGAAGAACATCCGGGTCGACCTCCAGCAGCGTCTCGTAGTCGAGTTCGCCCCGGTTTGTCGTGCTCAGTCCCTCGATGCCGGTCCCGGCGAGGGCGTCGGCGACGCCGAGGTCCCGCCACTGCTTCTTGCTCGTCCCCCTGTCGTTGAGCCGGTAGGGAGAGAAAGTCTCCGGCTCGTCGGTTCCTTCGAACGTGAGCAGGACGTTCGGCCGCTCGCCGGCCGGGGGCATCCGGGCCTGTATGTCGGCGACGAACTCGTCGTGCAGGTCCGCAAACGCTTCGTATCGCTCGCGTTCCTGGAAGAGCGTCGCGACCTTCTCGAACGCCCCGTAGAGCGTGTAGTAGCGATAGTCGTGCCAGGCGTCCTCCCGGCGGAAGACCAGGTTCCCCAGGAACGGTCCCACGTTCTCGGCGATCTCGTCGACGTCCGACTGATCCCAGTCGAACCAGTTGATCAGCATCTGCGGGTCGTAGAGGTGGACGTCGTTATCGAGCGCGTAGAACTGCTCTTTCGTCCGGACTTCGGGATTGGACTCGACCGGCTCGCGGTCGAAACTCACCCCCGGGAGCTCGTCGTAGACGTACGTGTAAAAACGGTCCGCGCCCCCGATGCCGGTGATACCGTCGCCCTGCCCGAGCGCGACGGCCATGTCGGCGTAATCGCCGCTGTACGGCGCCCACCGCTCGGGCACTGACTCGAACGTCACCTCGCCCACTGGTGCCATCTCCACCGAATACGACCTGTCTTCGGTCGGCGTGCCGGTCTCCGTCGGCGTCGTGTCTGTCGGTTCCGCGTCCGCTTCCTCGTCGCCACCGGCACATCCCGCGAGTAAGCCGCCGCCGATGACAGCGCCACTGTACTTCAGGGTGTCTCGCCGCGTCGGTCCATCTGAGCCCGCTGTTTCGTGTCCCATGAGTTTAGGCGCGCCTAAACACCGTATATAGGTTACGAAGTTTAGGCCAGCCAAAATCCGTGGGTTTTCACCGAGGTGCCCCGCAGCGCGGGCACATCGGCGGCCCGTCCTCGTGTAGTTCGAGCCCGCAGTGTGGACACTCTCCGTCGGCGACGGGAGACGTGATCGCTTCTACGACGTCGTCCGTCCCTGCTCGAACAGATTCGACGGTCCCGAGTTCTCCTGGTGGCTCCGGCGACCGGTTACCGTCCTGCAGGCGTCCTTCAAGGAACTGCACCCTGTCGGTCAGGAACGACGGTGTCTCGTCGTCCGGCGAGTAGACGCCGTCGAGTTCGGGTAGCGGACCGACATCCTCGTCTGCGCCCACCAGAACGGCGAGGGCCTCCGCTGCCCGCCCCTGGACGTAGGGACTCTCGTCGGTCAGGCGATCCTGGAGTGCTGGCGTCGCTTCGGCGAGCTTCTCGGGACGCGCACAGCCGACCACCAGCAGGGCGGTACTGAGGTGGTATCGGACGAGTTCGCGCTCGTCGTCCAGGTGCTCGGCGAGCGAGGAGACCTGGTGGCGGAGCCGACCTGGATCACCCAGCGCCACGTAGGCCAGCCCCTTGGCAAGCTTCTCCCTGACTTCCGGTTCGTCGAACGACAGCCCGACGCGGAAGTCCGCCAGTGTCTCCGGGTCGTTGACCGCCTCCGGATGGTCGAGCGCGACGTAGCCGAGCGCTTCGGCAGCCCGGGCTCTGACGTAGTAGAACTCCTCGTCGTCGGCCAGCCGGGCGGCGAGCGAGCCGACGGCCGGCACGACGATATCCGGGTCCGATCGAGCCAGCGAGACGAACAGTTTGGCAGCCGTGAGCCTGACCGCCCGGTCGTCGTCCGTCAGGAACGTCGTGAACGGCCCGGCGAGTCCGTCGAACGTTCTCGGCTGCTCCTCGGCCACGTCTTCGGCCGCCCGGAGGACACGTTTGCGGTCGTCAGTCCCTGCGTCTTCGAGTCGGTCCAGACACGCGACCGTCTCCTCGTGGGCTCCCTCGCTAAGGTGGGTAGTCAGGCGGTCGAGCGATGGCGGCCGGTCGGAGTCTGTCATGAAAGGCTTCGGTGTGTGACCGACTTTCACTACGAGCAGTTTCAATCCGATGGTTCCACGGCAGTTCCCGGCTCCGCGCACACTGTCAAAGAGAGGGTAACCGAGGAAAGCGGGTACCCGACTGTCTACTCGAGAGCGTGGACTGTCGTCGGCCCGCCCCGGTCGATCCAGTCCACCTCGTCGAATCCAACGTCGCGGAAGATTCCCTCGAGGCTGTCCGCGTCGTAAAAGCGGGCCTGAGAGGTCGTTCGCATCGTCGCTTCGGTATCACGGGCCGCGTCCCGAATGACGAAGACGTGTGTCGTGTAGTGACCCAGCACCTGCTCTCTATCCATCATCCCCCGAATCCGTAGTCGCCGGAAAACACGTCCCGGACGGCAGCTGTCAGACCATCCGATTCGAGGTCGTCGAGTCGATAGTACTGTGCCCCCATCTCGTCGGCCAGTTTCCGGACGTATCCCATCCGTACCGGACCCGATTCCGTGTCGAAACAGACCGCAGGAACGTCGTCGTTCCTGATCCGCCGCGCCCGGTCCATGGCCTCCTGCATCGGAGACGTGGCCGTCTCGGCGTAATTCGACCGGCCGTCCGTGACGAGAACGAGAAGCGGCACGAGAGTCGAGCCGTTCTTGCGCTCGGACCGCACCAACTGGTGGCCCCTGTCGAGACCTACCGCCAGCGGCGTTCGACCGCCCGTCGGCAGGTCCGCCAGTTCCCGGGCAGCCTGGCGAACGCTCGAGGTGGGGGCGAGCAAGGTCTCCGCCCGGTCTTCTCGAAACCCGACCATGCTAACGGAATCACGGTTCTGGTACGCGTCCTCCAGCAGGGAGAGGATCGCGCCCTTGACGGTCGACATCCGCTCGTAGGCCCCCATCGAGCCGCTCGAGTCCACCACGAACACGACCAGGTTCTGGACGCGAGACTGTCGGACTTTCTCGCGAAGGTCCGAGGGCCGGAGCGTCACAGCTAGCTCAGACGAGGCACTCGCATTCCTCGCCGCCTGGTGGGGAGCCCCGGCCCGGACGGTCGCATCCAGGGCGAGGTCCGTCGGCCGTCCCCTGGGTCGACGGGCTCGGCAATACGACCCACGCCTGTCGGTCGCTATCGCCCGTGTTCGCCCGCCCCGTCCGGTGGACTCCGAGAACTCGATTCGAGTACTTGTCTCCGTCGGTGGCGACTCGATGCCGCCCGTTATCGGAAACACGCGGTCTTCCTCGGCGGCGTCCGGCGCCTGCCCGCTACGTTCCTCGTCGTCGCCGTCCGGCTCTCGGCCGTCATCGTCGCCGCTCGCGTCCCCGCCGTCCGATTCGGGTTCGTTCGGACCGACAGCGGGCAGTTCGTCCGGAGACGGTTTCTCGCGCTGGTCCGGCGGCGTTTCTCGGTCCTGCTGGTCGTCCGCCGAGGGGTCTGGACCGCGCCGGTCCTGGGTCGAACGCGACGTCGAGCGGTGGCCGAGTGCAAGTTCGGCGGCACGGGTGACGTGTGCTTCCTCGACCGTTTGCGAGCCGTCGAGTGCCGCCAGACTCCGTGCGGTCTGGTGAATAACGATGTCGGCCCGCAACCCGTCTACCTCGTGTTCGATGCAGACGTTCACGATGGCGTCGAGGAGTTCGTCGGGGACGTCTACGTCGGCGAACGTCTCCCGTGCCCGGTCGATGTCGGCTGCGAGGGCCGCCTCCGACTCCTGCCACTCCGCCATCATCCCCTCCGGGTCGGCGTCGAACTGCGTCCGGCGGCGAACTACGGCCTTGCGGTCGTCCGGCTCCATCCCCCGGTCGAGGTCCACAGAGAGACCGAAGCGATCGAGGAGTTGCGGCCGCAGGTCCCCTTCCTCGGGGTTCATCGTTCCGACGAGCAGCACGTTCGCCGGGTGCTCGACCGAGATACCCTCCCGCTCGACGCGGTTGGTCCCCGAGGCGACGGCGTCCAGGAGGACGTCGACCAGGTGGTCGCCGAGCAGATTGACCTCGTCGACGTAGAGGATGCCCCTGTTTGCCCGCGCCAGGAGACCGGGTTCGAACGAGCGCTCTCCCTCCTGGATGGCGGATTCGAGGTCGATCGTCCCCAGTACCCGGTCCTCGGTGGCACCGATCGGGAGGTTCACGAACGGCGTCGGGACCTCCTCGACGAGGTCGGGACGCCCCTCGAAGTCGCGTTCCCGACAGTTCGCACACTGTAACTCGGGGTCGTGCGGCGGGCAGTTGTACGGGCAGTCCGCGACGGCCCGAATGTCTGGCAGCAGGTGAGCCAGGCTGCGGACGGCCGTCGACTTCGCCGTCCCTCTGGTCCCGGAGATGAGCACGCCGCCGACGTCGGGATTGACGGCGTTACAAAGCAGCGCGTCTTTCATGTCTTCCTGGTCGACGATGGCCGAGAACGGGAAGTAAGTCGAATCGGTCATTCCTGGCGTCCCTCCAGCATCCCCTCGTTGTCGAGGTACAACTCCTCCAGTTCGGCACGCAGTTCCTCGTCCGGGTCCTCCCACATGTCCCGGTCCATCGCCTCGACGAGGCGCTCGGTCATCGACCGGATCGCCCACGGATTGTGTTCCTCGAGAAATTCACGATTGTCGTCGTCCAGCAGATACGTTTCCGTGACGTCCTCGTACATCCAGTCGTCGACCACCTCGGCCGTGGCGTCGTAGCCGAACAGGAAGTCGACCGTCGCGGCCATCTCCAGGGCGCCCTTGTAGCCGTGGTCCTGCATCGACTCGACCCACTTCGGATTTACCACCCGGGAGCGGAACACGCGCCGGGCCTCGTCGTCGAGGTGCCGGACCTCCACGTCCTCGGGCTCGGAGCTATCGCCGAACATCGCCGCCGGGTTCTCGCCGGTGAGCGCCCGAACGGAGGCAACCATGCCGCCGTGGAACTGGAGGTAGTCGTCGGCGTCGAAGATGTCGTGCTCGCGGTTGTCCTGGTTCTGGACCGCGACCTGAACGCTCGATAGCCGGTCTTTGAACACGTCGATGGCCTCCGAGCCGTACTCCTCGTCAGTGTAGGCGTAGCCGCCCCAGTTGAGGTAGACGCTCGCCAGGTCCTCGTCGGTCTCCCAGTTGCGCTGGTTGATCGCCGGCAGAATCCCCGCGCCGTAGGTGCCGGGCTTGCTGCCGAAGATGCGGTATCGGGACTGTCGCTTCGCGTCCTCGGGGTCCATCCCCTGGGCTTCGTTCGCTTGCCGGTCCCGTTCGGCGTGCTTCCGGACGAAGTTCCGGTCCGGCGGCTCGTCGAGGTCCGCGACCAGGTTCACCGCCTCGTCGAGCAGGTCGATGACGTGCGGGAAGGCGTCGCGGAAGAAGCCGCTTATGCGAACCGTCACGTCGATGCGCGGCCGGCCCAGGTCCTCAAGCGGGATCACGTTCAGGCCCTCAACCCGCCGATTTTCATCGTTCCAGACGGGCTCGACGCCGAGTAGCGCGAGGATTTCGGCGATGTCGTCGCCCTTGGTCCGCATGTTGGACGTGCCCCAGACGACGATGCCGACGGACTCCGGGTACTCGCCGTCGTCCTCGAGGTGGGTCGAAAGCAGCGAGTCCGCCAGGTCCTGGCCGACCTCCCAGGCGTACGGCGAGGGAACGGCCCGCATGTCCACCGAGTAGAAGTTCCGCCCCGTGGGTAGCAGTTCGGGCATTCCCCGGGTCGGTGCACCGCTCGGCCCCGGCGGGACGTAATTACCGTCGAGGCCCGACAGCAGGTTGTCAAGTTCGTCAGTCGTGTCCCGGATGGCGGGCAGTAGCTCGGCGTCGACGTAGTCGAGGACGTCGACGACCGGGGAGTCGGCAGCGATGTCGTACTGCCCGGCTGTGGCGGTCGGCGACCGGGTTTCCACGAGGTCGGCCACGAGTACCCTGGCGAACGACTCGATGGCCTCCTCGACGTCGCCACGAATCCGAACGTCGTCGGTGTCGATGTACTCGATGAACGTCGGGTCGTCGTCCTGGTACGGTTTCCCCGGCTCGTCGCTTACCCGGTCGTAGTCGACGTCGTATTCGTCTGCGATGGCCCGGCGAATGCCCTGAACGTGTTCGGCGTCCAGCCGGAGCAACGAGGTGACGAAGTGCGTGAGGTCTTCGCCGGTCGGTGGCTCGCCGAGGACGTGCAGGCCGCCGCGAATCTGCAGGGCGCCGATCTCACAGAGGTAGCCGTCAATCTCCTCCGTGAACTCCCCGAAGTCGTCGGGCTGTTCGGTGACCTCCAGATCCTCGTGGAGGTCGTTCTCGAGGACGAGTTCCCAGATCTCGTCGCGGATCTGCGGGAGCTTCTTCGGGTCGAGTTCCTCGGCCTCCTGGTACTCGTCGAGCAGCGTCTGGAGGTGGTCCAGATCGCCGTAGGTGTCGGCTGTCGTCATCGGCGGGACGAGGTGGTCGATGATAACCGAGTGAAGCCGGCGCTTGGCCTGGGAGCCCTCGCCCGGGTTGTTCATGATGAAGGGGTAGAAGACGGGCAGGTCGGGGTTGCAGACGTCGGGGTAACACGACTCCGAGAGCCCCACCGCCTTCCCGGGCAGCCACTCGAGGGTGCCGTGTTTCCCGGCGTGGATCATTGCGTCGGCATCGAAGCCGTCGTTCAGCCAGCGGTAGAAGCCGGCGTAGTGGTGGGTCGGCACGAGGTCGGGACTGTGGTAGACTGCGATGGGATTCTCGCCGAAGCCACGCGGCGGCTGAATGCCCACGAACACGTTCTCGAACTGAATTCCGGCGAGGTAGACCTGGTCGCCGTCTCGGTAGACGTCCCCCGGCGGGTCGTCCCACGCCTCGACCATCTCTTCGCGAACCTCCTCGGGGAAGGTCTCGAACCAGTCGTCGTACTCGTCGGCGTGGACCCGGCCGGGAGCCGCCTGCATCTGGTCGCGGGTGAGAAACTGCTTGTCGTAGCCGCCCCGGTCGATCAGCGTCTGGATCAGTTCGTCGCCGTCGTCGGGCAGGTCGCCGGTGCGGTAGCCGGCGTCCCTGAGCGTTTCGAGCACGTTCACGACCGACGCCGGGGTGTCCAGCCCGACGGCGTTGCCGACCCGGGAGTTGTCCGCCGGGAAGTTGGTGAGCACGATGGCAACCCGCTTCTCGTCGTTGGCCTTCCGGTCCAGCCGGGCGTACCGGTCGGCCACGCCGACGGCGGAAGCCCGCCGGTCGTCGGCGGGCGCCTGGCGGTAGACCGGCCCGGTCACCGCCGCGTCGAGGTCGGCAGGTTCGCGAAACGAGGAGACGTTGCCGACGATCTGGCCGTCGAACTCCGGCATCGCCACCTTCATCGCCGTGTCCCTTGGCGTCAGACCCTCCTCGCGCTCGGCCCACTCCTCGACGGTCGACGAGGAGGTCATCCCCTGGACGACCGGGACGTCGAGTTCCCGGAGGAAGCTCGTCGACTCCTCGTCAGTCGTCGTCCCTCGCTCGCCCCGCTCCAGCGAGCCCATGTGGTAGCTGAGCGTGTTGAGGATGACCGACGGAACCGCCGCGCCCTCGACGTCGGTGAGGTAGGCATCGACCACGTTCGGGCGGTCCCCGGCGTCCGCCTCCTCCTGTTTCCGCATCGAGTAACAGAAGACCGGCAGCGGGTCGTAGCCGGCCGCGTCAGCACGCTCGACCAGGGCGTCGACCGCGTCGAGGTTGCCGCTGATCCAGTTGGCGCGGTAGAAGAGGATGGCCATCGTCGGCCTGTCGGGCGAGTGAAACCGGTCCCGGAACGCCCCGAGGTCTTGCGTCGCGTCGTCCAGTTCGGGGTGGTAGAGGCCGTTCCAGGGCAGCGGCTGTGGCTCCTCGTAGCTGTAGTCGGCGACGAGAAAGCGCTCGGCGAGGTAGCGGAAGGCGTGCTCGAAGTTGGGGACGCCACCGTGGGAGAAGTACTCGAAAACGGTGCCGGTCTCGGCCGGCGTCACCGTCCCGAGGGACGTCAGTTCGGGGTCCATCTCTCTGGTCCCGGGGAGCACCACGAGCGGCACGTTTCGCTCCTGTGCCAGCTCGGGCAACACCTCCAGACCCGCTTCGAAGTACTGCTTGCCACCCAGCACCCTGACGACGATGACGCTTGGCTCCTCGTCCAGGTCGTCCAGGAACGCCTCGATGGCGTCCGCCGACTGCAGGTGGTCGGTCCCGGCGAGGCACACCGGAGGAAACTCGTCCGGCAGCCGGTCGACGGCCGCCTGGGCGGTGAGTAGCTCGGTGTCCGCCGACGTGATGAACAGCAACATGTAGGGGGTCCTACCGACCGATAGTTATACAAGCAAATTAGTTCTTTTGCAAACGTGGTTGGATGTCAGCAGCAAACGACACCGTTCACGACCGGATCGAGATCGCACGCTCGGAACTGAGCCCGACCCAGATGGCGGCCGGCCTGCTGTTCGTCGCTGCCCTGGGCTTTGGGCTCCTGTTCCTCCAGGAGCCGATGGCCCACGACGCGATGCACAACTTCCGCCACGCCGCCGGTATCACCTGCCACTGACGATGTTAGCAGCGTATCTGACTCGGGGTGTCAAGGCAGGACTGGTCGCCGGCATCGTCCTCGCGCTGTTCGTGGCCATCGTGGCGAACCCGCTGGTCGTCTACGCCGACGAGACGAACCACGCCGTCGGCGAGAGCCACCACGAGGAGGGCAGCCACGCGGAGAGTGCCCACGGTGAGGGTGGCCACGGCGACGGGGATCACTCGGAGCCTGCCGTCTCGCTGGCGGCCACCAAGGCTGTGAGCATCCTCTCCAGCGGGCTCTGGGCGGTCCTGCTCGGGGGCGTAGTCTTCGGGATCGCGTTCTACTTCCTCGAGCCCGCGATTCCCGGTACCGGCGCGACCAAGAGCTACGTGCTGGCCGGCGCCGGCTTCGTCACCGTTTCCGGCGCCCCCTGGCTGGTGTTGCCTCCGGTCGCACCGGGCGCCGAGCAGTCGCTGGCAGTCGACACGAGACTGCTGCTGTACGGCGGGATGATGGTGGCCGGCGCACTCACCTGTCTGCTCGCCGGCTACGTGTACAAACGGGTCAGCGCGTCCAGCGGTCGTCTGGTCGCCGGTCTCGCCGCGGTACTGCCGTTTGGCCTGCTCGCGATCCCGGCCGTCCTGGCACCGACGAACGCGGTGGAAGGCGCACTCGCACCCGAACTGCGGACCGGCCTCGTGGGCCTGGTCGTGTTCGGCCAGCTACTGGTGTGGCTGGCGCTCGCGGCGACCCACGCCCAGCTTCGACCGGGGGACGGGGCCCAAGCGGGCACCACGTCCCCGGCGTCAGAGGCTGCGATACCCGCAGACTGATGCGCCAGCGAACTGAAGAAGTCCGGGACAGCGGATTCACGGACCACGTACTGGTCTGTACGAACGAACGAGACTCGGAGTACGCGGCCTGTGCGGAGGCCCACGGTCAGGACGTCTTCGAGGCGGTGAAAACCTGGTTGCGCGACCGGGACGTCTTCTGGTCGCACGTCCACGTCGCCGAAACGAGTTGCCTCGGGTTATGTAGCGCCGACGGGACGGCGATCGCTATCCACCCCCGCAATCGGTGGTACTCCGACGTCCGGCCGGACGAGGTGCCGGACCTCCTGGCCGCCGAGTTCGGTGACGACGGTTCGCAGTTGGGTCTCGGGCCCGGGACGTAGGCCCACAAGAGTCTCAAATATCTCGTCGCTGGAACACCAGCTGACTGGCGACCAGTAACACGACCGATACCGCGAGGAGCACACCGGCATCCACGAGCCCGTACGTCCCGCTCAGGAGGATCGCCGTCGGGTCGTAGTAGTTCATCGGACTCAGATTCCGGATCCAGCCGACCCCGTCTGCACTGGCGGTAATCGACTTGACGAGAAACAGCGCGAACACGACACCGATCGCACCCCGCTTTGCGACGTCTGCCCGGTCGAAAAACACGGTGAAGACGGTACCGATCGCCGCACACGTCAACAGGTACGGGATGGAGAGCGCGTGAACCATCACGAGCCGACCAAGGTCGATTGACTCACCGATAGCGACTGTGCCGCCGTAGACGACGAGGGCGACGACGACGTTGACCGCGAGAATCGGGACGAGCAACGCACCGAACTTCTCGACCAACAACCGCGAGCGTGAGACGGGGAACGACAGCAGTAGGTCCATCCGGTCGCGCTCGATGTCGCCGGCAATCAGTCCGCCGGCAGTGTACGCGAAGTACAGTCCCAGTCCGAGCACCCAGAGGAAGTTGTAGACCTCCGTCGCGAGGAATCCCTCGATAGTGGTGATGCTCTCGATACCAAACGCTTCGAGCAGCGCCGGCGGCATCGATTCGAAGGCCTGTTTGAGGCTGTCGACGTCGAGCACCGAGAAGTACCAGACGAAAAACGCCGTGAGAACGGCGAGTCCGGTCGCCAACGCGGCTGTTCCGCGGAGCCGTCGACTCGACTCGTACCGGGTAGTCTCAAACATTGGCTTTCTCCTGTGGGACGCTCGCTTCGGCACCATCCGTCCCGTAGTAGTGCATGAAGATGTCTTCGAGCGGCGGTTCGCGGATCTCGACCTCGTGGACGTCGTGGCGTGCCAGCGCTTCCAGTAGGGTGTTGTAGCTGCCGGCGTAGGTGAACTGGACCTCCTCGCCGACCATCGAGACGTCGAATGCGCCGTCGAGTTCGGTGACGTCCGAACGGTCGTCGTCGTCGGCTATCCGGACGTGCACTCGCTTGCCGCCCTGGTCGAGCAGCGTTTCGACGTCCTCCAGCCCGACGAGTCGCCCGTCGCGGAGGATTCCCACGCGGTCACAGACCCGACGGACTTCGCTCAACACGTGCGAGGAGAAGAAGACGGTCGTGCCGCGCTCTCGTTCGTCCCGGACGAACTCGTTGAACTCCTCCTGTTTCAACGGGTCCAGTCCCGAGGTCGGTTCGTCCAGTATGACGAGGTCGGGGTCGTGCATGAACGCCTGGACGATGCCGAGCATCCGCTTGTTCCCGGTCGAATACTCGCGGACCGGCCTGTCGACCGGCGGCGTGAACACGTCGAGGAGTTCGTCCCGTCGCCGGTCTCCCTTGACCGACGCGTGGTAGTCGAGAACTCGCGTGCCAGTCGCCTTCTCGTCGAACCCGAGGTGTGCTGGCAGGTACCCGACCCGCCGTTTCGCTTCGATCAACGCGTCTTCGTCGCGGACGTCCGCTCCCAGCACCGTCGCTGTTCCCGATGTCGGCGAGAGCAATCCGAGAAGGGTCCGGATCGTCGTCGTCTTTCCGGCGCCGTTGGGGCCGAGAAACCCGAATATCTCGCCTCCCTCGACGGAAAACGACAGGGAATCGACCCCGAGAACGTCCCCGTACTCCTTCGTCAGACCGTCGACCTCTATCGCGCCCATACCGCCACGTTAACTCCATAACCAGATATCTTTTTCGTTTATGGAGTCATGAACGATGACCAATTTGGTTATGAGGTTTCAGTGCCAATGGCCGGTATGTCCGGATTCACCGACGAGGAACGGGACCGTATCAGGGAGCAGCTCGTCGAGAACGGACGCGAGCTGTTGCTCACGTACGGCCCGGAGAAGACGACCGTCGCGGACATCACCGACCCGGTCGGGATCGCGAAACCGACGTTCTACCAGTTCTTCGACTCGAAAGCGGGACTGTACCTCGAAATTCTCCGGCGCGAGGGGGAGAAGTACCGCGAGAATCTCCGGGACGACCTGGACGGAATCGAAGACCCCTGTGAAGGACTCGAAGTGCTGTTCCAGAACTACAGGGCGTACGCCGAAAACAACCCGTTCATCCAGCAGATGCTCGGTATGGACGACTATCGAGACATGTTACGGAACGTCCCACAGGACCAGTTGGAGGCGGTAAAGGAAGAGAAGATCGAGAACGCGGTTCCGTTTATCGCAACCTTCCAGAAGCGGAGCGACGGACTACTCGCCGAACACGACCCCGAGGCGATCCTCGGCGTGATGGGAACCATCGGGCTCGTGGTCCTGCACAGAGACGAGTTCGAAGAGTACGGCGACGAGTACTACGACCGGACGCAGAACCTCCTCATCGAGGCGCTCGCGAAAGGCCTGACTGCCTGAAACGGGACAATAGCGACCGCGGTCCGGCGCCGCGAACTGCGTTAGTCGAGCAACTCGACAGTTCCACGACTCCCATCGACGCGAATCCGCTGCCCGGTTTCGATGTGTTTCGTCGCACGCGAAACGGACATGACGGCGGGAAGGCCGTATTCGCGGGCGACCAGGGCTCCGTGGGTCATTCGTCCACCCACGTCGGTGACCAGCCCGGCGGCAGTGCGGAACAAGGGCGTCCACGCCGGGTCACAGGACGGTGAGACGAGTATCTCACCCGGTTCGAGCGTCGTTTCGCTCGGGTCCACGACGACCCGTGCCGTCCCCTCGACGACTCCCGACGAGACGCCCGTCCCGACGAAGGCGCCATCCGCTACGTTCTGGCCAGCCACGGCAGAGAGGCGCTCGCCCTCGCTCGTCAGCAGTGCCGGTGGGTCCAGGCGAGCGAATCGTTCGTGTTCCCGCCGACGGCCTTCTATATCGATGCTCCCCGGGTCCCCGGATTCGAGCAGTTCGAACAGTTCGTCTTTCCGGAGATACCAGACGTCGTCGGGGTCGGCTATCCGGTCGTTCGCGGCGAGGTGCTCACCGACGGACTGGAGACCCTCGTGCCAGGCTGCAAAGAGGTGAGCAGAGCCCTGTTTCGGTTCGTCGCGGAGCGGGATGTAGCCACGAGAGACGCGTAGCAGGCGCCGAACGAGCGGTCGTCGAAGCGGGCCGAGAACCCCGCGTCCAGCCTTCGCTTCGAGGTGGTCGATCGCCCGTTTGGCTGCTCGCTGGCGTTCGCGAAGGTGGTCTCGATAGCTCGCTTCGTCCTCGGCACGGAGGTTCCCCCGAACGATTTCCAGTACACCGGAGGGGTCGTCCCGCCACCGCGGTCGGCTCGGATCTATTTCACCCGCCGTCCGATGACCGAAGACGTCGAGGAACGTCTCGAGTTCGTCGACGAACGCGTCGCCACCGTCGACAGTGGCGATTTCGTCCAGCGAGCGCCCGTCGGAGAGCGCCTCCTCGACGGCGGGATGCTCGCGGGCGACGGTTTCCAGTCTGCCGAGTCCGAGATTCATCCGGGTTCCAACCTCGTCGCTGGAGCCTCTGGATGCAGCGTCGATTGCGTCGCAGTCCTCCGGAAAGAGGCGTTTGAGTAGCTTGTCCGCCGTCAACCCGGCCAGGAGCGGGACGAACCGGGGATACGTTTCCCGCATGAGGGTTACCGTCTCGAACGGGATGCCGTCGAAGACGGCCCGAGCCCGCCGAGTGGGGTCGTCGGGTTCGAGTACGCCTGTCGCGGCCTGCTCACCCCACGTGCGAAACCACTGCCGGAGTCGTGGTAGGTCGTCTCCCGCGCGGACAAACGACAGGCAGTATCCGGCGATACTAGCTGGAAGGACGGGAGCCAGCGCACGAGCGATTTGCACTGCGTCACGTCCGAGAGACGGGAGAAGCGAAACCGACAGTTCGCCCTCGAATTCGGCTGGCCGAGCCTCGACCAGGGATTCTAGACCGTCTGCTGCGTGCTCGACGAGCGGCTCGAGTCCCGAGATGACCTGTTGCCGAACGAGTGGATAGCGGAGAAACGGCGTAATGTCCTCGTACACTCGACCACCAGCGTGGACCGCCCACCGGTCTTCCCTCCCCGCAACGTCGAAGTCATCGAACATGTCTTCGACGACCGAAAGCCAGAGGTCGACCGCCAGGGGCGGCATCGCCTCCGCCATGGCCTGCGTGTGGCCAACGCTGAGGTAGACGTGCAGTCGCCCGTCGTCGGGCATCGGTTCGGGAAGCGGGAACAGGGACGGTATCGGCCGGGCCTGGACGACGTACAGTTCCCCATCCTCGATGCACCATTCGACGTCCTGTGGCCGGTCGAACACTCTTTCGATGTCTGCGCCGAGTCGAGCTACGTCCAGGGCTTGCCCGTCCGAAAGCGCCCGACTCGTGCGGTCGGCCGAATCGAGTTCGACCGTCTGGACTCCGCCCTCAGAACGCGGGTACGCCGCACCCTCCTGGTGGCCGACCTCGTAGTCGAGGATTTCGTTCGTCCGCCGGTCGACCCGAATCTCGTCCGGAGCCGCTTCGCCCGAAACGAGCGCCGTACCGAGGCCGAGACCGGCCTCGATGGAGGCGACTCGGCGGTTCCCCGTCGTCGGATCGGCGGTGAAGAGGATGCCGGACACCTGCGGCGTGACCATCCGCTGGACGACGACCGCGGTTTCGACGTCCTCGTGTGCAACGTCGTTCCTGGCCCGGTAGGCGATCGCACGATCGGTGAACAGGCTGGCCACGCACGCCCGAACCCGGTCGACGACGTCGTCCACGCCAGAAACGTTGAGGAACGTCTCCTGTTGCCCGGCAAACGACGCGTCGGGGAGGTCCTCGGCCGTCGCACTCGACCGGACGGCGTACGCGCCGTCGGGGGACCTGCTCGTTTCGCCGAGGGCCTGCTCGATTTGCTCCCGGAGTTCCGCCGGAACGTCGCGCCCTCGAATTTGGTCCCTGAGGGTCGACCCCGCCTCTGCAATCGCTTCCGTATCTGCGGGATCGAGGTCTGACAGCGCGTGAATCCGGTCGTGAATCGAATCGACGTCGACCAGATCCCGATACGCGACAGTCGTCACGCAGAAGCCGGCCGGAACCGGAAACTCGGCGGCGACGAGACGGGCCAGGTTGGCGCCTTTCTCACCGACGAGGGCTCGGTCGGACGCCGCTCGGTCGTCTAACGAGACGACGTATGGCCCGGCCGGCTGCGTGTCCGCTCTGTCACTCATCGAGGCCCTGCGCTCGTTTTTCCAACGCAGTTCGATTGTCGTACGGGAAACAATAGTCGCTGGGGTACGCTCGAGTCCTCCTTACGTATCTGAATATTTGGATGTAATCATTCAGATCACGCGCCCATTCGTCCTGCGAACGCCAGTGAACGTCGACCAGAGTCCCGACGACGGGTTGACGAGCGTCTACCCGTCACGGCTCCGGGTCGCAAAGACCGGCACCGACTTCGCGTGTTCGTACTCGACCGACGGCGGCAGTTCCTGGACCCGGATCGCCGACCTGACGATCCCCGAGGGGAACGCAACGCAGGACGTCGGGCTGGCCGTCACCTCCCACCAGACCACCCAGCCGAGTCGCGTGGACTTCTCTAACTTCACCGCGTCGTAAGGCGCAGTGACGACGGCCGACGCGGCTGCGTTAGAACAGCGAATCCGCCGTCGCGGCGCCGACGACGCTGAAGATGGCGCCTATCGAGATTGCCTTGACCGTCGTCGCGGTCGACGCCCCGAACGTCGCCGGTGCGGAGAAGACCACCACGAGGATCGCGACGGAGAGGTAGGCGATACACAGCAGGGAGACGAACCTGAGTGGGAGGCCCGCGATGGATTCCTCGCTATCGGGGTCGCGGTCGTGGTCGGCGCGATACAGCGTCCCGTAGCCGATCGCGAGGACCATCAGGACGGTGACGGCGCCCTGGATCCACGTCATCCCGCTAGCGAGCGACCAGACTTCCTCGGTGACGACGAACGGCGCAGAGAGGACGAACCCGCCGACGATCTGCTGGACAAGGTCGTCGACGCCGAAGATCCGCCCGGCGGAGAACCTATCGAGGGTGCGGACTGTCCGCCGGAGCACCCGTCGCTCGTCGGGCGAGTCGGCCGTCTCCTCGAGGTCTTCGAGGTCTTCGAGGAGGTCCTCGATCTCCTGGTCGTCGGGAACGACTTCCTCGTGGCCCCTCCTGTCGTCGCCCATGCACCCACTCTCGTGGCCAGTGGTAAATCAGTGTCCGGCTTTCCTCGCAAGCCGTCAGCGGAACGAATCGGAGGGGTGGCGGGTCCGTCTGTCGACGGCTACTGCCACGGGCGATTGCCAGTGAGGCGGCGGCCTCGACAGCCAGTGCGGCCAGGCCAGGGACGCCGACCAGAACTTCGAACCGCTTCCAGGCGCCGCCGACGAGGTAGT